>NZ_CP083664.1 GCF_020097815.1 Haloprofundus salinisoli | reverse complement strand
ACACTCGCTGAACACCAATTCTCGAATATTCTGTGAGTGGACATCACGAACAGACATCCTGGCAACCTCTGATGTGCGCACGGTGTGTTATTCATGAATACATGTACTGCACTCAATTCATGAATACATCCACTGAACACACTCTATGAACACAATCCACGAATGCCCTCTATGAACATCGACCTTGTATATAGTCCGTGAACGTACTCTATGAACGTACTGTATGACTGCATCCCATAAACGACACAACGACGTGTGTCGGATGGATTCGACTCAGCCGGACTTCATCGGACATCGGTCAAACTTCATTAGTTTCGAACGCTTCGGCTAACTGTTCGCGCATGTACTCACGTCGAAGGTGACGCGCTCGGGAGTCCGAGAGATAGTTCTGAAGGACGACTTCGGCGCTCGAACTCCCTTGCTCGGCGGCGATCTCGTCGAGGCTCCCGAGCACCACGTCGAGCGACGCGGAGTAGGCGTCGTACCAGAATCGACGACCCATCTTCGGGACGGGTGAGACGCCGTCGATCTCGTCGGGCAACTCTGCACGTTCGGCCAACTCGGTAAATCGGTTCCAGACCGTCCACCGAGAGATGTGCTTGCGAGACGCGTGCGGGGACGGAAACAGATAGCCGCTCCAGTCTTCGCTGTCGGCTCTGGCCGCGAGACGACGGTCGAGTTCCGTCCGTCCGTACAACAACGACACCTCACCGGGTCCGTTCTTTCGCTCTCGGAAATCGATATACGGGACGTCGCCGTCGGGAACGTCAACGACGAACTGATCGATGTGCAGTCGTGCGACTTCGTTCGGTCGGAGTCCCCACGCACAGAGTGCGAGCACGAGCAAGCGTTCTTCGTGGTCGCCGGCAGCCTGGTAGAGCGCTTTCACGTGCGTGCTCGACAGACACGGCGTATCCGACGCTTCGCCGTTGTCCGACCGAGACCAGTCGAACTCGTCGTCGAGTCCGTCCGCCGGGTTTACGCTCGCCCACTTTCGGCGGATGAGGTGTGCGTACCAGTTCGAGACGGCGAGGTGAATCCGACGTTTGGTCTGTGGACTGTCGAGTTCGGCGTGGAGTCGGTCGAACGCCGCCCAGCAAGCGTCCACGGCTTTGTACGCGGGAACGTCGCTCTCGCGGGCGATTGGTGTCACCAGATCGTCCGTCTCGTTTACGGTTCGATACGCCTCGATATATCGGTTCAGTCGGTAACGAAGCGTCTCGATCGACGATTCGGCGAGTCCTTTGCGCTCTCGACGCGACGAGAGAAATGACTCGACGGCTTCGAGCGTGCGTTCGTCGTCGGTCGCCCACTCGTAGACGGTGTCAGCTGCTTCAAGGTTCAGGGTCTCGGTCCAAAACTGCGCAAACGTCTTGTCGTGATACTCACGAAGCGCGTACAGCAGCGGTCGGAGCCCCTGTGATCGAAGCCACTGGTGTGTCGGCTTCTCTCGCCGTGGATTCTGCCCGTCTGCCTCCAGCAACGGGGCGACGACTGCCCAGTAAGCGTCGACGAGTTCGTCGAGATCGAGAAGCGTCCACTGGATGTCGTCGATATCTTCCAACTCGTGTTTGGATGCGCCGAGGGACTCACTCACGGTCGCGCTCCTCCTCTCTTCGGCGTCGGCCAACCAGTTTTCGGGGGTAGCAGCCTCGCTGCGCGGAGCTACGTTCTAAGACGGGCATTTTCGGATGTTACGCCTATTCAGACAGATTGCGTATATATTTTGGGTTCTAACAGACTCTCACGGTCTGTGTGAACACCAATTATCGACGGATACATCAGTGGAAATGGCGATAAATTCTATTCTGCAATATACAATCTGCCTTTAGAAGCCCCACACAGTCTCGGAGGATGGCCCAGATTCAGAACAGACTTCGTTTTCATTGGAGAGATCCGCTTCAGGATGAGATCGTTTACGTTGAGATTCGATAGCTCTGGCCCGTCACTTCCAGATAGAGGAATAGTTTGAGCACTCCATGGAACAGGTAGGGGCAGCATGCCACTCTGGGTAACTATCAATGAGTTTGTCGAACGGGCCGTCCAGAGAACTAAGTGCCTCACCGAGGGTACGCTGCTTACGGAGATGGCTATGGAGTTCAATTCTAACGATGTATGTATCAGTCAGACGATTCGTTGACGATCATTTGCCTATTAAACGGTATGATGTTGGCTAGCGGTTATCTGCTGGGGTCCAAGACCGGTCATGGTCACCAACGTAGATAGACACAGGGCGAATTATCTTGTTATCTGCTGCCTGCTCAAGGCAATGAGCCGTCCAACCACCGACTCGTGACACGGCGAAAGTGGTCGTAAACAACTCCTGTGGGATGGCAACTCCATACAGAAGCACAGCCGTGTAGAACTCAACGTTTGTTTCGAGTTTTCGGTCAGGCTTGTGGTCGGACAGTCGGCTGACCGCAGTCTCTTCGAATTCTTCGACAAATTCGAAGAACGCTTCGTCACCCGATCCGGAATAGAACCGTTCAGCGGCGCGGGAGAGGACCTCTGCACGGGGATCGCGCGTACGATAGACTCGGTGTCCAAAGCCCATAAGTCGCTCACCGGAGTCGAGTTTCTCCTGCACATAACCCTCCGGGTCGCCAGATTCGTGTACTGTGAGGAGCATCTCCAAAACCGGTCCAGGCGCTCCACCGTGAAGCGGTCCCTTTAGTGACCCTACTGCACCCGTTACCGCTGAAACGAGGTCTGAATCGGACGACGCGATAGACCGAGCGACGAAGGTGGATGCATTCAGCCCGTGGTCAACGACCGTATTAAGGTAGGTTTCGAGCCCTCTCACAGCTGCGGGGTCAGGCTCTTCGCCGGACAGCATATAGAGGTAGTTTGCAGCGTGGCCGAGGTCGTCACGTGGTTGTACCGGCTCTTCACCTGAGCGATATCGCGAATACGTCGTGACGATGGTTGGGATCACACTCACCAGTCGCTTGGCGTGGTCCGGCGATTCCGTCGAGTCGAAGCCAAGATTGGCTGCGGCCACACCCATTCGCAGAGCGTCCATCGCGTCCGCGTTTTCTCGCGCCGCCTGTCGAAGCACCTGTTCGACTTCCTTGGAGATTTTCCGATAGCCAGCGAGTTCCGCGCAGAACGATTCGAGTTCCGATTTAGTTGGGAGTCGGTCGTTGAACAACAGGAAAACGCTTTCCTCGTAGATCGCGTTCTTGGCAAGTTCATCAACAGGGTATCCCCCGATAGTGAGTTCACCAGCCTCGCCGTCGATAGCACTGAGCCGTGTTTCCGCGACGGCGATGCCTTCTAATCCTCGGTGGAGCTCTTGGTCAACCATGTTAATCCGTATAGAGAGACGGAAGAATTGGATATAGGGCTTTGGAGAAGGCCGTTTCTCCTCTACTGGCAATCACCATCCAACACAGGAACACGATCAGACATTGGACTGAGTGTTCTCGTAGCTTCCTATCCCTTCAGAAGATGGCCAGAGACAATTTTTATCGGCGGTTTTCGAGTAGTTCTCGGGCTATGAAATACTCTCAATACTACCGGGGAAATCTGCTTCCCCTCTCCGATTGTCCTCTCGTGGACATTCCAGCGGCGAATATACGCCAATAGAACGACTCAGGGGCAATGAACCGTTCGTCGCGAACACTGCCGTTCCATTTCCTTCGTTGATACCCCGTACAGCAACCGTATTGCGTGCGACCCTTGCTCAACACGGACCGACAGACGTTCAATCGCGACGTTCTGACTAGCATTCCCTATCTTCTCGATTACGTTTTGCTCAGCGCTGAATGACCGCTTTGGAATCAGGTAGCTCACGCCGAGATTCGACAGTGTCTGATACACCGATTGCGTGTCGAACTGTGCGTCACAGAGTACCGTTTCCTATCCGAACGTATTCTTGGACTTGCTGGACGAGTCAACGATGTTGCAATTATTTGGGTTAGTAGCCACCTCTTCGTACAAAACTGTGACAGCTATTTCACCAATTCCCAGGGCTAATAGCCAGAGTGGGATTCTTGATTATCCTGCTCTGAAAGCGAGTATTGTCTCAAGTCCGAGTGAGATTCTAGAGTAGAGTCACTCCTCGTCAGGTGTATCGAAGTCGTGGACAGGTTCACCTGCCTCGTTACTTAGGATCTGGAGGGCAGCTGCGCCACCATCTCCAGCGGAGATGATTGCTTCCCACTTTTGGTCGCGGATCATTGATCCGACTGCGAAAGCGTTCTCGATGCTAGTCCGCATGTTCAAGTCGACGTCGACGAGACCCTCCTCGGTGATCTCACAACCAAGCTGTTCCGGAAGTTCAGTGGCTGTACCGGTCGCGAAAACGACGTATGTGGCGTCGTACTCACCGTCGTCGGTTCTTATGGTGAAACCGTCTTCATCTTGCTCAACGTCGGTTACCTCCTCCCCAATGCGAAGATCAGCATCGAAGCGTTTGACTTGGTCGCGGGACCTGTCTATGAACTCTGTCCCCCCAATTTCTTCAATAGCAAGGTAGTTATATAGCTTAGCCTTGTGCATCCACGTTTCGTCAGTGTCGAAGACGGCGGTTTCAAGCCCATCCTTCGCGGTAAACAGTGCAGTACTGAGACCGGCGGGGCCTCCGCCGACGATTACAACATCTGACATCGAAGGAAATCTGCCCGCAATGCGGATAAGTCTTTTAGCCAAATCTTAGCTGTAGTCTCGAGTGAACGGCGCGGTGAATATTGCTGACCGCTATTTCAGCGGAGAGAGTCGTTCCAGAAAATACGAGAACGACGATGACTTAGCTGAGGATGAGGCGCGTTTGACCGCGCCACAAGACAGCCAAGCTGATGCCGACACTCAGCAGGTGACGCGTGGAACGTATGCGTCTTGAAACCGTAGGTTCGGGTGAACACTCGGCCTGAAATTCCGTGGTGGGATTCCGGCGTCTTCAGGCGCGGGAGAGGTCAAGACGGAGGAAATCGAAACAATGCTTAATGGGTGGACCGATAGTGAGACGTACTCCATCCAGGATGATATTTTATGCTCCAAATCCGCCTACATCGAGTAACCGCTCGTACTCCGACTTGGTCAGCCCTGTCTGCCCAAGGTCCTTTTGGTGAGCGTCGCTTCCACCGGTAATGAGGAGGTTGTGCCGTTCGACCGTTCGTATGTCGCAATCGGAGTGGCAGGCGGTATTGGAGGCCGAATACGGGTAGCGAGATTCCACCGCGTCGAGTCGAGTAGCCAGACCAAGCACTGCATCGGGGTCGCTGTAACGGTAAGGGTGTGCGAGGCTGACTACGTTGCACGCTTCGGAAAGGAGTGAAACCCCTCTCTCGAACGAGGGAACTTCGCGTGGTACGTGACAAGGGCCGCTATCACCGATAAGTTCGTCAAACGTGTCCTGGTATGAAAGGTCTGTCTCAGAGTGAGCATCGATCGCGCGGGCGATGTGTGGTCGACCGGTGCCTTCGTGGACTTCTATATCGAGCGCGATATCCAGTTCACGCTCAACTAGTTCGACGATGCGTGCGCCGCGGGTCTTACGGTTCGCCTGAAGGCGGTCGAGTTCGGCACAGAGCGCGGGTAATTCCGTCACACCGTACCCGAGTAAGTCGATTCGCTCGGAGAGCGATTCAACCTCGACGCGAAGTTCGATGCCGTGGATAATGTCGATGCCATCGACTCGCACAAGCGGCGCGTCCAGCTCGGGTTGGATTCTATCGTGGTCGGTGATGGCGACAGCGGTGATGCCTGCTTTAGCCGCTGCAGCTGGAATCTCATCGAGAGCGAGTTCACCGTCAGAGTTCGTTGTGTGGACGTGCAAATCCGCGTAGATCGATCCTTCCATAGTTCATTAATTACCGCTTCTGTATTGGAGTTCTACTACCATTAGCCTACGTGGTTCTTCGGTAGTATTCCATCAACGACATTGTAGACGGTAACGAGGGCAACGCTGACCCGACGCGCGACCGATTGTTCCTACCGCTAGCTTTGATCTCCTCAACGACCCCGACCGAGATTTCGAGCTACCCACCAGAATCATTTTAGTGTGCCTCGCTGTACCATAGACTGCTATGGAATCGGTGAGCGTCGCCCCCAAACAGACAGGAGGTGGCAACAAATGTGGTCTGTTCGTCACACGACGATGCCACGGGTTCCGACGGCGTCTCGTTGGGCAGGCCACAGCCCTACGAGGGAGGAAACGCAAGCTCCCCCGACGTGTTACCGGCTCCCCCCGAGTGCGGGTTGGAACGTCGAAGGCTACAATACCCGAAATGCGGTATCCGGATTCCACGGTCTTCAAGCCGCGGAAGAGGCCAGGGCTGAAGAATAACCAAAGTATGACCGCTCGACTACGATCAATGAAACAGAACCGTCGGTTCCGACTATGGATTGATTCGGTGGAAACGTCGGGAGGTGCCGGCCAGTGAGTCTTGAAGAACAGCCAGACGATCTCCGAGATCAGGCCAAGCGGAACTACGAACGTGTAAAAAACGAATTCATCACGGAGGAGAAACAGTCGATTCTGTCAGAATATCAAGTTGACGACTTTGATAGCGTACTGCTCGTCGTGACGGCTCCAAGGGGGGGCAGTAGTCTCCTTTTCGATATTCTCCGACACCATGAAGGTACGTGTAGTCTCGATGGCGAACACGACCGATGGGTCACTCTGAGCGGGATCTGTTACCCGACGCTTGAGTCCGACGTCGTTCCGGCCGACTTCGAGTCGTTCGATAGGGAGACGCTCCTGACTAATCTCCTCGCCGAGGTTGGTGCAACCGACCGATCCGGCGACCGAACACATCGTGTGGATAACACGCTCGTCCGGCTTCCGTTGCAGTTTCCCGATCGAGAGCTCCCGTACGAACAGATACGCGAACAGCTGCTTGAGGGAGTGTCGCTAAATGAGATACTCGAGGAGCTCGGAATCTCGCCGTTGCAGTATGATGAATACGCAGAGCGAGACGCCAATCGTCCGTTCGAGACCGAAACGATCGAGGACCGACCGTTCGTCTCCTCGCACCGTCACAAACGCGGTCTCACAGCGGACGACTTCGAGCGGACGCTCGTACTGAAAGCGAGTGGCGACGCATACCGGCTCCCGTGGATTCGCGAGCAGCTGTTTCCCGAGACCGATGTTAAAGTCGTTCACCTCACGCGAAACCCGGCAGCGTCGATCAACGGTCTCTATGACGGATGGCGGTTGAACAGGGGGTTCCAGACGTACAACGTGGGTGATTTGGATCTCGAAGGATACGACGGCTCGCTGTGGTGCTACGATCTCCCGCCGGGCTGGGTTCGCGAGGGGAAACTCATCGACGTCTGCTTGATGCAGTGGGCCCAAGCCCACCGCCATATCCTCGATGGCCGCGACGCGTTCGAGGACGTCCTTCGAGTCCGGTTCGAAGATCTTCTCACCGACACTCGCTCCACCATCAACGAAATCGTCAAGTTCGCCGATCTTGGCGAGTCGACACTGCTCTCCGAGAACGTCGAAAGCCCCAATAAGGTGATGACGACGAAGGAACCGAGACACGCTCGCTGGCGAGACAGGGAGGACCTCGTCAAGAGCGCGCTTGATCGAGCCGACGAGACGTATACCGAGGTGGTCGAGGAACTGGAATACACGGAGGACTCGGAATGGATCTGAGCGAATCCCCAGAGGATGGAAGCAGCACTGAGGCGACTCGCGTCAATCGTCGATGTCGAAGCAACGACCGGCGAGATCGACGACGATGAACTTCACGATTACGGCAGACGAGGCGATACTCATGCCCAACGATACACCGAATGCGGAGTCGACACCAGCCGAAGCGTATATTGTCGAAATCACGACTGTCGATGAGACTCGGAAAGAAGCGGGTGGATTCGCCTGTCTCACGGGAGGTATCGATTGATGTCGGGAGAAACCATTTGGCTCTTCGGACTGCCATGTTCCGGAAAGACGACGCTCGCCGAGGGGTTAATCGGTCCGAGTACCGTCCACTTGGACGGGGACTATCTTCGGGACACCCTCAATTCCGATCTCGGATTCTCGAAAGAGGATCGAACCGAGAACCTCAGACGGGCAGCTGGAGTCGCACAAGCGTTGAACGAACAGGGGTTCGATGTCGTCGCGTCGTTCATCACCCCTTATCGTTCTCAGCGAGAACTAATCGCCGAGACGATCGATGATGTCTCGTTCGTATATGTCAACGCACCCGTCGAAGTGTGTGAGGAACGTGATGTAAAGGGAATGTACGAGAAGGCACGTAAGGGCGAGATCGAGGGATTCACCGGTATCGATGCGCCGTTCGAGGAGCCAGAGGGAGAGGAGACCGGACTCGAAGTTCGGACGGCGATGTACTCGCAGGAGGAGAGCCTCGAGAAGATCAACACGGAACTGGACCTCAAGTTCAATCCGAGCCACATCTTCATCGGTCGCTGGCAACCACTCCACGATGGCCACCGGACGATCATCGATTCAGCCGCTGATAACGGAAAGAGCGTCATTATCGCCATCCGCGACACTGAAATCAACGAAAAGAACCCACTCACCGCACAGGAACGCCGAGAGCTAATCGAGGACGTCTACGAGGACCATCCGAACGTCGAGACGATGATTATCCCAGATGTCGATACGGTGGCTATCGGACGGGACGTCGGGTACTCGGTCGTCTCGGTTCCCGAGGAGGTTGCAGAGATTAGCGGAACCGAGACACGCGAAAAGTACGAGAAAAGCGAGCTCCTCACGGGACAGCACTTAGAGGATTAAGTGAGTCGAAAAGGATATTTATATCATGGATAGTGATGGGCTACTGTTTAATCAATCGGAATTGGAAAACGCGATAGAAACGGGAGAGCTAATCGCGTGGAAGAAACAGAGATATCTCGAGTTTAGAAAAACGATGCGGGAGACCCGTTACCCATGTCATTTTGCAGTCCAAGCTGAACGTACCGATTCCGCTCGGTACCTCTTCGCCGGGGATGCTCGTAATCGTGATGCGCTTCTCAAAGTGAGAGAGGGATTGCGACAGTATCTCGAACGGTATCAGTCAATAGCCAAACGAACGACTTTGGTGATTTTCTTTGAGCCTACTACTGAAGATCAAAGTGAACAGGAGTACCGTGATCAATTCTGGAGAGTTCTCGAACTCCTGAACAGGCAGGATCCGGAGCCATGGCCTAGCGACGTTCCTGACGACCCAAATGATCCCGAGTGGGAATTCTGCTTCTCCGGAGAACCGATGTTCATTGTCGGGCGCGCTCCGTTCTATACGGATCGAAAGAGCAGGTATACGCCATACGGACTAGAGATAACTATTCAGCCACGGAGAACACTCGACGATATTAGCGGAGATACGATGGAAGGCCAGCGAGCTCGTTCGGTCATCAGAGATCGGTTAACGGACTATGATGATGTCGAACCTCATCCTGATATTGGAGATTATGGCGACCCCAGCACTCGGGAATGGAAACAGTATCTCCTTCCAACATCGAACGAGGAGGGTTTGAGCGAATTTCCCTTCGAGATAGATACAGAATAAGTAGGGAACGTCACTCAAGCAATTGTGCTATCTCTTTAGCCTAATTGAGACGGTTCGCCCACCAGGTATCGCTAGGTGACTCTTGCCGGTCGACGTCCTAAGTCACACGCACGTTGACCGGCGCGTCTCCGCTTACTGACGTGCGCGAGGACCAGGACTCCTCCCAGTGCATGCGGGTAATAGGGGATGGTGCTACCCCGAAAGAGTAGCCAACCTTAGAGATCAGTGGACTGCCGAAGACAATCAAGGGGAGCCACGTAAGGTCATATGCTCCAATCGAGCGAGCTCCGGGGCCCGGTCCCCGGGGGCACAAAACTCGTTACAGTTGACGAAGTCACCATTATCAGTAGCGACAGACAAGTAAAGTTAGAGGCTGCATCTATCGGTCTTGAAATAGTCAGAGATGTGATTATAGAGCGATTAGAAGTCTCTGGCAGTAGTTGGTAACACGATTCCTTTATTCGAAGTTAGGCGTGAAATCCGCGCTCAGTATAGAATATATGTCCAGCACGATCCTTCCGACCAAATGGCCGATATCTGCAGCCGAAGCGGTTACAGCCTCCATTCGTGACCGGACGGATCCTGCGCTAGCGTTTTTATACGATGTGCTTGTCTGAACGGGTGTGCCAACAGATAGCAATTCAGTCAGTGGTACGGTACTTAATCGGTTGGAACAGTGCTCTACGTCCGCAATAGCGGACACAAAACACGAGAGCGTGGAAACACTGGATTCCGCAATTAGACCGGTGCATCACGACTGCACCTTCGCCGGGCTAGCCCGGACGGTCGTGCTCGACCCCTCAATGCTCTGGGCCCCCGTCCAGACCCTCGATACTGCTTTCGAAAACGAGGTCGTTGTGGTTGATACTAACGACGGCGTCGAGGAGGCTGTCTGGGGTGAATTGCTCTCGACGTACGCGACAGCCACTGGCGTGAGAGGGATGGTCACGAACGGAGCCGTCCGAGATGTCGCCGGGATCCGAGACATCGGGTTCCCCGTCTTCGCACGGGCAGTCACTCCCCGCGGACCGAGCGGACGCGAGGAAGTCGAGCGGAACGTTCGAGTCACTGTTGGCGGAGCATCGATTGACTCGGGAGACGTGCTCGTTGGTGACGAATCCGGAGTGGTTGCAATCGACCGTGATGCCGCCGAGGACGTCGCTTCGGCCGCCGAGACAGTTGTTCAGACGGAACAAGAAGTAACTCGGTTTATCGACGAGGGCCGATCGCTCGAACAGGCATTCGAGGACGCTGGAATGGGCTAATCCGTCCCTCTGCGTAACCGCTCGAAATTACCATCCCAGCCAACTGGTGGGCTCGATTATCGGGATCCGGTAAAATGTCTCGGTGACCGATGAGAATACTACTGAATAGGAGACTACAGCCAGCTAGTCAAGTTTGCCTCATCTGTGAGATAGGTGGTGGATGGCATAGTATCTTCTCGAATCCAGCCTTAGTATAGAATATGGAATACATCACTGCCAAAGGTGTGGACGTGCCAGTGCTTGGCTTCGGGACGTGGCCGATGAAAGGAGAAACCTGTCGAACCGCCGTCCAACATGCACTGGATTCCGGATATCGACACATCGATACGGCACAGATGTACAACAATGAGGGCGCTGTCGGACAGGCGATAACCAACTCCGGGGTCCCGAGAGAGGACGTGTTTCTTGTTACGAAAATCCGCAGACAAAATTTAGCCCATGACGATGTGCTAAGTACAGTCACGGAGAGTGTGCAGCGGTTGGGAACCGAGATCGACTTACTGCTGATTCACTCGCCGAGTCGAACTGTGCCAATTGAAGAGTCAATCAGTGCGATGAACGAGCTCCAAGAACGTGGAATCGTCGAACATATCGGCGTCAGTAATTTTTCTGTCGAGCAGATGCGACAGGCGATTGCCGCGTCCAATACCCCGATCTTGACAAATCAGGTGGAGTACCACCCTTTCAAAAATCAGTCCGAGATACTCAAATTCTGCATCGAGAACGGTGTCCTTCTGACTGCGTACAGTCCACTGGGCCAAGGAAGAGCCATCGAAAACAAGGTCCTTGAGGGAATCGGAGAGCAGTACGGAAAGACCGCAGCCCAAGTAGCACTCCGCTGGTTAATCCATCAAGAGATGGTCGCAGCGATTCCAAAGGCTTCGAGCCAGATACATATCGAAGAGAACTTCGAGGTCTTTGATTTCGAACTCACTGACGAGGAGATGGACCGAATCTTCGACATACAGGGCGGACTTCTCTCTCAACTTCGCTCATTGCTTGGGCTCTGAGTGACACTCGATTAGCAGTTCCAGCGGAGAGCGTGTGAAATAGTACTGCTGGGTGTGTCCCCGCAGAAGTCCGCGATTCAATCTTTGAGTAAAGGGTAAGCGACGCCTGATGTCGATTTCTGTTCGATTTTTATGTGATACAAATTTAATATCTGGTGTCTGTATCAATGACACATAAGGCTCAGTACAGCCTCGCTTGGTGTGAGACCTGGAAACGAAGGGTATGGACAGCAACTTGCACGGACAACAGCTGATATTGCAGGACCAACCGACGCTCGAACTGTAATCGCTCAAGTGTTTACAGAAGACGAATACGATGTTACGAGAAAAAGCCTTGGCGTCACTGACTTATCTGACGTACGACCCGAGGAGATAACGAGTCAGTATGGAACCTTCAGGGCGATTATCAATCACCTGGACTCCCAGGAACTCGACTATGAGTTCCGCACCGCCGTTGGATCACATACGAGCAGCATCCTCGACCTTGCTGCGGACGCCGACCTCGTCATTATCGGCGGCCAACAACGGTCACCCGCCGGAAAGGCAATGCTCGGTTCGACGGCCCAGGAGGTCCTCCTCTCTGCACCCTGCCCAGTAGTGTTTGTTCGACAGGAGTAAACGCCGAAAATTGTCCCTTACAGGCGTGTCACTCTTGTGCGTCGACGACAGCGACGCTCGCAAGATTGACGATGTCCTTAACCTCGTCACCACGTTGGAGGACGTAGACGGGCTTGTCCATGCCAACGAGCATCGGCCCGATGGCTTCGGCACCGCCGAGCCGCTGGAGCAGTTTGTAGCCGATATTCCCCGCTTCGAGGTTCGGGAAAACGAGCACGTTCGCCGGGGCGTCGAGGTCTGCGAACTCGTAGGTATCGGTCAGCATCTCCTCGACGAGAGCGGTGTCGGCTTGCATCTCCCCATCGACCGGGAAGTCGACGTCGGGGTCGTCGTGCAGGAGTTTCACTGCGTCTCGTGGCTTGCGAACGCCATTGTTGTCGACGCTGCCGAAGTCCGAGTACGACAGGACCGCCGCACGCGGGTCAACGTTGAAGCTCCGGGCCAGTTCGGCGGTGTGTTTCGTCACTTCGGCGAGTACCTCCTCGTCGGGGTCGAGATTGACTGTCGCGTCCGCGCAGAAGACAACGCGGTCCTTGAACGTCAGCATGTAGACGCCGGCCGCGTAGTTCGTGTCCTCGGCCGTGCCGATGACCTGCAGCAGCGGGCGGAGCGCCGACGGGTAGTGGTTCGTCAGTCCAGTGAGCATCGCGTCGGCGTCGTCCATCTCCACCATCACGCTGGCGAAGTAGTTCGAGTCCTGCCGGATGAGTTCGCTCGCCTCCGTCCGTGTGAGCCCTTTGCGCTGTCGGCGGTCGTACAGGCAGTCGACGTAGTGGGTCCACTCCCCCTCGCGCGGATTCACAATACTCGGATCGAAGTCCAACCCAAGCTCTTCGGTCTTCTGCAGGATGCGGTCAGGCCGGCCAACGAGGACGGGTTCGGCGATGTCCTCTTCGACGAGTTGGTTCGCCGCGCGAATTATCTTCTCGTTTTCCCCCTCGGCGAGCGCGACGCGCTTCGAACTCGACTTCGCCTTGTTCATGACAACGCGCATCATCTCGCGGGACTTGCCGAGGCGCGCTTCGAGTTCTTCCCGATACTCGTTGAGGTCGAGTTTACTTCTGGCTGCGCCGCTCTTCATCGCCGCCTGCGCGACGGCGGGTGTCACTTCGTAGAGGACGCGTTGATCCAGCGGTTTCGGGATGAGATAATCGGGACCGAACTGGAGCGGTTCGTCGCCGTAGGCCTTGACGACGGCGTCGGGAACGTCCTTGCGGGCGAGTTCGGCGAGCGCGTCGGCGGCGGCGACTTTCATCTCTTCGTTGATCTCGGTCGCGCGCACGTCGAGCGCACCGCGGAAGATGAACGGGAAGCCGAGGACGTTGTTTACCTGGTTCGGGTAGTCAGAGCGCCCCGTCGCCATGATGACAGTATCCTCGCGGGCGTTCTTGGCGTCCTCGTAGGTAATTTCGGGATCGGGGTTCGCCATCGCGAAGATGATGGGGCTGTCGGCCATCGACCGAACCATCTCCTGACTGACGATGCCGCCGACAGAGAGGCCGACGAACACGTCTGCGCCTTCCATCGCGTCTTCGAGTTCGCCGCCGTCCTTCCCGCGGGCGAACGGTTCCGTGAACTCGTTGAGATCACCGGCTTCGGCGCGAGCCTCCGAGAGAATCCCGTTGATATCACACATCGTGATGTTCTCCCGAGGAATACCGAGCGAGACGTAGAACCGTGCGGTTGCCGTTGCCGCCGCGCCCGCGCCCGCGAAGGTGACGTGGAGGTCTGAGAGTTCCTTGCCCACGATGTCGACGGCGTTCTGCAGTGCAGCCCCGGAGATGATGGCAGTACCGTGCTGGTCGTCGTGGAACACGGGGATATCCATCTGTTCCGACAGTTCCGACTCGATCGCGAAACACTCCGGTGCTTTGATGTCTTCGAGGTTGATGCCACCGAATGTCGGTTCCATCGCCGCGAGGGCCTGCGTGAACGCGTCGGGGTCATCAAGGTCGAGTTCGACGTCGAACACGTCGATGTCGGCGAAGCGCTTGAACAAGACGCCTTTCCCCTCCATCACTGGTTTTGAGGCTTGTGCACCGATGTTACCGAGGCCGAGAACGGCCGAGCCGTTCGAGACGACACCGACGAGGTTGCCCTTCACGGTGTAGTCGTACGCCTGCTCGGGATTCTCGGCGATGTCGCGACACGGTGCTGCGACCCCCGGTGAGTACGCAAGCGAGAGGTCGCGCTGGGTGTTCGTCGACTTCGTCGTCGATATCTCTACCTTGCCCGGCGGGGAACGCCGGTGATACTCTCGTGCATCGTCTTCCAGTGTCATGATTTTCGATTTGTTGTTGCGGTTATTCATCTCTTCGTTAGGTAGCCAGGCTCGCACTGGCTGTCTCGCTACGTTGGTTCGTTTCCGGAACTGGCGTCGTAATAACGCGGATGATGAAGCCCACCGAGAGAAGCGTTAGTCCCGCAAGTAGCGCCAACTCTCTCGAAATATGACTGCTTCATAATGTGCACCAAGTATGATCCGTTTGTCCGACCACAGGGCCACTGTACTACCAGAGGAGATGTGACGAGACGAAATGGAACAATCCCAAGATTAGAACTGGAGGTACTGTACTACGCTGTGGACCTATTTGTTGTCTAAACCAGGGAAAAGAGCATGATAATTCGTTTGTTCTGTAGCTTAGAGGCGACTTTGTCGGTGCGAACAGAGACACGGATCGATAAACAAATCCATCAATTTGGTGGATTTCGGGTTTTCAAGAGGAGACGAAGTATGGTCAATGTGTCAGGACACGATTGATGGTTCCGTTAGTTCTTCTTGATGAGAATATGGCCGGTGCTCTGGACGAGGACGGTGTATCCGTAGTACGAGAACGTGATGCAACCTGCTGTGCAACCGCTGCTTTCTTCGGTTTCGAAGGCAGTGTTGAGCGCTTCAGGGTTAATGCGCGTCTCCAGACCTGGAAGGTCCTCTGGTCGGTTGTCTTCGTACTCCGCGATAGCTCGGATGATTCTATCGCTAATTTGCCCGTCTACGCCCCATTCGTGGCGTAGATGATGGGTTCGGCGTTCAGACGGTGAATTAACCGTGCTACTCATAATCTATCATGGTAAAACATCACCATGACGATTTGGGGGGAATATGCCAGATGTATAAATAATCGAGTCGAAACAACATCCTCGATTCTGATAATTTCGGAGAATCAGACCTAACCATACGATAACGCGAAACCGCGCACGAAACAGTACTACCGTTGTAGTTATTCTGACCAAAAACCATCGCGGCGCTAAATAACCCATTTTAACGCTGTAGTGAATATCAAAATAGAAATAGAAATTCTGAAATTGTTTATAATATCGAGGCGGAGAGGTTAGGATGAGTTTCGACCCGTCGGCACCGCCCGCTATCGGGATTCGATCTCATCGTCGTCCATGAGCGCAGCAGATATTAGGTTCCGCATCCCTCGCCGCAGCCGGCCGCTCATCGCAGTCGAGGAGACCCCGACTTCGTCGGCGACTTCACTGAGCGTCATTTCACGCGGTTCACTGAAGTAGCCGCACTTGAACGCGACCTTCAGCGCCTCTGTCTGTTCGTCCGTCAGTCCGTACGAGACGTTCGACTCACCACCGCTGTTACTGTATACTTCAGTGATGTCGAAGTAGATATTGTTCTCCTCGGTGTACTTCCAGACCGTGTTGAGCGCTTCTCGATCCGGGAGCTGGAGTTTGACGAGCCAACCGTCGGATTTCGTCTCCGCGTGTAGCATGAACCCGTTGGCGGTCATCACGATTGGACTTAGGAGCTCTGTATCCGGTGTGTGCTTGATGTAATAGGTGTGTATGCCGTCACCTTCGTCGACAAGTTCGTAATCCTCGACGGTAGGGTCCGACTCGAGACATGATTCAAGCTCGTGGCGGTCGTCGTGTCTGATGAGAAAGGGAAAAACGTTGGAGTCCGGGTCGGTGTTCGCCTGCATTAGCACTTCGATGGACACGTCTTCGGACTGTCGAAGCGTCGGAACGAGTGCGAGATCGTCGTGTCTGATGTAGGCTTTGACCGTTATGGTCATTTGCTCGGTGAAATCTGCAGCGGTTTCTCGGTCGGCTGTCTCGAAGCTGTTGACCGGTCCGCCCCCGAAGCCGCCCATTTCTGCAACTGATTGAACATATCTCTATACCAGCTACGGGTACCGCCATAAATATATGGTTTCGATGCCATAAACTAGTAGCTAGCGATGGTCCAATACGGGAGGAATTGGGAGTGAGCACAGCTCGTGGCGGAGTCAATGTCGGACAAGACTGAATCGACCTGCAAGGTCGGCACGGGAATTCAGAAGTGGGGCCTCGATTCGCTCGACGATGCGCTTCTTGAGCAGCGAAAAGCAGGGACGAGTCTCCGCAATCTCGAGTCGTACTACAATCAACAGGTGCTCGAGGCAGCGATGCGGGAAGCCGGAATCGATCCACTCGACGGAGAGGTTGAAAACATCTACCGGCTCTACACCGATGATGATGTGAGCGCCGGGACAAAAGTCGATGTCCGTTCACGCCTCGAACGGAACGGGGTCGACCCCAAGTCAGTCGAGGATGATTTCGTGAGCTATCAGACGATCCGGACGCACCTTAACCAGTGTCTGGGCGTCAAGACGGCCCGCAAGACTCGTATCGAGCGCTCCGAAGCGAAGAACACGGTGTTCAAACTCCTCTCCCGAACGGAAGCGATAACTGGACGAACTATCGAACGACTCTCTAACGCCGGAGAACTGACGATCGGTGACCCTGACGTGACGCTGAGTCTGCGGGTCGGTTGCTCAGAGTGCGGAGAGGAGTACACGTTTGCTCGGCTGGTAGACCGTGGCCGCTGCTCGTGCCAAGAACGGTGAGTCTGCCGCACCGTCGGTACCGTCGAGAGCCGACAACCGAGTGGAAGTGATACAAGTTAAATACTGTCGAGACAAACCCACGATGAATCGCCCGCGAAGGCGTCCTCGATACCATGTCACTGAATAACGCTAATTCCGACATCGAGCGCTCGCTCGGGGAGTTATACGTCACCATTCAGAACCTCGGCGGAATCTCTCAAGGAGAGCTGTCTCTCTCACCGGGTGTGACGCTGCTCTCTGGGTCGAACGCATCGAATAAATCGTCGTTCCTCCGCGGAGTCGTCGGCGTACTCGGTGGTCCGACACCCCCTGTCAAGAGTGACGCCGAGCGCGGGACCGTCACTCTCCGCAGCGGCGATGAAGAGTACTATCTGGAGGTCGAAAACCGAGATGGAAGAAACGTGGTTACGGACGCGAAGCGCCTGTCAGAGCGCTCGAATCTCTGCGAATTATTTGTTGCGTTGGGTGAAACGAACCCGATTCGGCGAAGTATCCTTGCAGACGGTGACCTCTACGAACTGCTGATGCGTCCGGTCGACACCGCAGAAATCGAGGCGAATATCGAACGTCTCAGCGAGCGAAAACGCGAACTTGACGGACAGCTCACCGAGTTCGACAAGATGGAGGATCGGCTTCCGGGGATCCGGGCGCGCGCGGAGAACGTACGAGCCGAACTAGAGGACGTCGAGGCGTCGCTACGGCAAGTACGGTCGGAGATCGAATCACAGGAGCCGGCGTCCGGCGAAGACGACGTGTTCGATGAACTCAACGAAACCCGCGCGAAGCGGGAGAAAGTACGAGACCAGATACGAACACAACGGGAAGCAATTCGATCGCTCGAGACCGAACTGGAGGAGGTGATCGACCAGCGAGCGCACCTCGACCCGGCCAACTCGGAAGCAGACGTCGACTCGCTCGGCACCGAAATAGAGCAGTTACACCACCAGAAACAGCAGCTGACGACCACCATCAACGCGTTGAGTCCAATCGTCGAGATGAACGCGCAATTGTTGGATGACGGGGAGGAAATCCCCAGAGAGATGAAGTCTGACGAGATCGTCGCTGAACTCGACCCAACCTCACGGACTGTGACCTGCTGGACGTGCGGTACCGCCGTCGAACGGGGGGAAATCGCCAAACAGGTTAGTACTGTCCGTGACATACTGCAAGAGAAGCGCGATCAGCGGGAGGTAATCTCCGAGCAAATTCGGGCCCTCGAAGAGCAGAAACAGGAGGTCGAGGAGCGACAGGCGGAGCGAGATCAGCTCGCGGCCGACGAACAGTCCCTCGAAGTTGAGATCGAACGTCGAGAGGGACGGCTGTCGGAGCTTCGCCAGCGGAAGGCGGCCCTCGACGACGAAGTTGACCGCCTCACGGAGGAGGCGAAGACGGTCGACGGGCGTGACGATGCACTGCTCGACCGATACGACGACGTCGCCGACCTCGAGTACGAGCGAGGACAGCGAGAGAACGAACTCGCAGACATCGAGGCGGAGATCGAACGCCTCCGGTCGAATCTCGAACGGCGGGACGACGTCGAAACCGAGCGAGACTCCGTTGCGTCCCGACTTCGGGAGCAGCGAGAGCGAATAGAGTCACTCGAACGCGAGCTGGTCACGACGTTCAACGAAGCGATGCAACGAGTACTCGACAGGCTGGAGTACGAGAACGTCGAACGCGTCTGGATTGAGCGACTCACAGGGAGCGACGAGACACCATCGGAGACAGAGTTCGAACTCCACGTCGTCCGGACTAGCGGGGACGGCACTGCCTATGAGGACACACTCGAGAGTCTGAGCAAAAGTGAACGGGAGGTCATCGGTCTCGTCGTCGCCTTCGCGGGCTATCTCGCCCACGACGTCGCGAGCGAACTCCCAATCGTCGTCGTCGACGCCGTCGAGATGCTTGATGCCGAGCGAATTCAGGGGCTGGTGGACTACTTCGAGATGCACGCCACGTACGTCGTCGCCGCCGTCCTCCCCGAGGAGGCAACGGAACTCGCTGAGACCTATCCGACAATTTCGACGGCGACGTTTACCGCCGAATCGTAGCAGTTGACTACCGACGTGTAGTGTGCGACCCGTTCTCTCGTTCTCGAAACCGATGTAGATTACGTCGATGTCCCCCGGCCGAGCGTCGCGCGGACCGTCCGAAGCGCAGCAGCGTTCTCGGCGACGTCGTGGACTCTGACCACGTCCACACCGCGTTCGGCCGCCATCGTGGTCACCGCCAACGTCGGCGGCAGGCGGTCGCCGGGGGCAGAACCGACACGTTCGAACATCGATTTCCGCGAGTGACCGACCAGTATCGGGCAGTCAAGCGCCCGGAACTCATCCACTCTGTCCAGTAGTTCGAAACACTCGTCAGGACGCTTTCCAAACCCGAGTCCGGGGTCAACGATGAGCTGGCTGCGGTCGAGACCCGCTCGTTCGGCGAGCAGCAGCGTCTCCTGGAGCTCCGAACGCACATCCTCGACGACGTCGTCGTACTCGACGCGGCGGTCGGGTGCGACAGGTGCGTCAAGGCTGTGCGTAATGACGAGCGACGCGTCGTGGTCGGCCGCGACGAACCGCATCTCGGGGTCGTCGAGTCCGGAAACGTCGTTGACGATATTCGCACCTGCCTCGAGGGCCGCGTCAGCGACCGCCGCCTTCCTCGTATCGACCGAGATGGGGACGTTAAGGTCTGTGAGGCGTTCGACGACCGGCACGACGCGGTCGATCTCCTCCGCGGCCGTAATTGGCTCGGCCCCGGGGCGCGTGCTCTCGCCGCCGACGTCGACGATATCTGCGCCCGCGGCGACCATCTCGTTGGCTCGTTCGACGGCCGCCGAAACTTGGTCGTAGACGCCCCCATCGTAGAAACTGTCCGGAGTGACGTTCAGAACGCCCATCACCGCTGTCCCATCGCTCCACCGCTGTCGGTTCCGACTGCCGCCGTCGACGGCGCGAGCGAGCTGAGTCGAGACGGTCGCTAACCCGAGCTTGCCGTCCGGCAATGCGTCGGCGAGAGCGCGAAACTGAGAGACTGTCCCGGAGAGGACGGCCGTAACGCGTCGACCGGACCGTCCCTGTGTCGAGAGCAGACACGAGCCGCCGATCGATTCGAATATGTGCTTGACGTGCTCGGCCTGCGGTTCGCGCAGCGGTACTTTCATCGTCCGACTATCCGCCGATTCGGCGATGACCGCTGCGGTACTGTCACTGACGTCGCTACCTATCTGTCTCGAATCGAGATATCTATATGGGCGAGTTCCCATCGGAATCGGACGGCTAATCCACCGGTCGCGCGCTTCGGCCACGACGTACAGCGACCCGGTGACGAGCACGCAGTCGTCGGGGTCGGCCCTCGACAGTGCTCGATGAACCGCCTCGTGGACGGAGTCGATGCGGTCGACGCGCCGAGCGCGGCCGTCGAACACCGTCGCGAGTGCATCGACGTCCTCGGCTCGGTCGACGGCTGGCTCGCAGAGGAGCACCGTCTCAGCGGGCGTCAGCGCCTCCGCCATGGTCTCGTGGTCCTTCTCTCGCATCGCGCCAAAGACGAGGTGAAGGTCGTCGAACTCGTAGCGGTCGACGAGCGTCGCAATCGTCTCGCAGGCACCTGGGTTGTGCGCGCCGTCAAGGACGACGAGCGGCTCCGTCGACATGATCTCGAAGCGGCCGGGCCAGTGCGCACTCCGGAGGCCGCGCGCGAGCGTCTCCGGTTCGACGCTCGCCACCTGCTCGGCCAACGCTGCCGCGATACCGGCGTTCGTCGCCTGGTGCTGGCCGGGGAGTGGTACCCTTGTCTCGACCGACCACCTTGGCGTCGAGATGGAGACGGCGCTCTCGATTTCGGAGACAAGACCCTCCTCGCGGGCGACGACGTCCGTGCCGTCGGCACCAACGGTGACGACGTCCGTCTCCGCTCGAATGGTCTCGAGCGCTGTCCCGTTCGCACCAGTAACTAGCGGTGCCTCCGATGGTGCGACCTGCGCTTTATCGCGAGCGATCGCTTCAACGGTGTCGCCGAGGATATCCGTATGTTCGAGCGTGACGTTCGTGACGGCGCCGGCTACGGGGTCGATGACGCTCGTTGCGTCGTACCGCCCCCCGATTCCGACCTCGAGGACGGCGACGTCGACGGCCTCCGAATTGAAGTGAGAGAACGCGAGGGCGGTGAGCACTTCGAAGTAGGTCGGCGCATCGTTCTCAGCACGGAGCTGCTCGATAGAGCCAGTCACCTCTTTGACAAATTCGCTGACACGCGCTCTCGGAATCGTACGACCGTTCACCCGAATACGCTCGCGCAGATCGTTCAAGTCCGGCGATGTGTAGAGGCCAACGTCGAGTCCTGCCTCGCGGAGAACCCGTTCGAGCATGCATGCGGTGCTTCCCTTGCCGTTCGACCCCGCAATCTGGACGCAGTCGATGTCGCGGTGAGGGGACCCGAGCTCCGAGAGAAGCCTTCTAGTCGTCTCCGTTCCGAGCTTGGGTCGAGACCGCTGTAACGATTCTAGGTACTCGACTGACTCGTGGTACTCCATATCACCCGTCCCTCTTGGCGGCGACATTAAATTGTCGACGGCGGCGCTCAGTCGACTCAACGGCGCCGGAGACGGCGTCTGGCGATGTCGGTAGATCGCTTTTCATAGTGACAGAGAGAATACACAATGTGCGGCGGAAACACATCGTGTCCGCTTGGTTCTACGAGAACGAACGTTCATTACCGGTGGACTGGAACGTATCGATTGGATGCTACCTCAAGAGAGTGGGCCGCCACTACGGCGGCAGCGACAGGAACGCGTATGTCGAACTGCCACCCGGCGACGGGCGACGAACGGTTCCGTAAACGAATCGACGCGGTGGGGACGATGACCCGCGAGTCGACCGAGATAACGGTCGTCGGCGACGACGATTCGGGACTCATCGCCGACATCACCGCACTCCTGTTCGACCACAGCGTCAACATCACCGACCTCGACCAGGCGGTTCGAGATGGGACCTTCCGGATGACGATGCGTGTCGATATTTCCGAGATGACGGTCGACCGGGAGACGTTCCGGGGAAAACTGCACGACCTGGGTGACGAGTTCGACGTCGACGTGCGGGTCCGGTTCCCGTCGAACTGCGAGAACCAGTCTATCGCCGTCCTCGTGACGAAAGAGAGCCACTGCCTCGAAGCGCTTCTCGAACGGTGGCACGACGGCGAACTCGGTGCCGACATCGATGTCGTTATCGGGAACCACGACGCGCTGGAGCCGCTGGCGGCCGAATACGACGTCCCGTTCCACGACGTCGGCGACGAGAACGGAGCGCCAGACGAAGAGGAGCTACTCGACCACCTCGCCGAGTACGACGTTGACCTCATTGCGCTGGCCCGCTACATCCGGATTCTCTCCCCCGAAGTCGTCTTCCGGTACGAACAGCGCATCATCAACGTTCACCCGAGTCTGCTCCCGTCGTTCCCCGGTGCGGCCGCCTACCGGCAGGCACTGGAGGAGGGCGTTCGCGTCGCCGGCGTTACTGCCCACTACGTGACGACGGACCTCGATCAGGGACCGATTATCTCTCAACGAGCGTTCAACGTCCCCGCTGACGCAACGGAGGCAGAGCTCAAGGCTCGTGGACAGCCGCTCGAGGCCGAGGCGCTGATCGAGGCGGTACAGCTCCACCTCGATGACCAGCTCACGGTTCAGCAGGGTCGAACGGAAGTCGAAGAGCCCGACCGTGTCGACGTACAGCTCGGGGCTCCCGAGGAACTGGACCTTGCAAACCCCGACGCTCCCAGGGATAGACACGAGGAAAGCGCCGTCAGTGACGGTGAGACGACGGCCGTAGCTGACGACTGACGGCGTTCCCGCTGTTCGACGGTCCTTAATCGAAGACTGATACGAGCACTCTCCGAGGCATCTTTCTCCCTGCGAATAACAATGATATCATTGTGAATTTCGGTCCCTTCAATTCTCATCGGCATGTCGATACATCTCGAATCTGCGCCGGATAAACGTCACCCGCGACCGGATGTCGGCCACAGGCGAACGCAGCAGAACCGCGTCAGTCGGCGACGGCGACCGCTTCGATCTCGATCGCTGCACCCTTTGGGACGTTTGCGACTTCGACGGCGCTACGAGCGGGCGGTTCGACACCGAAGAACTCGCTGTAGGCCTCATTGAACGCATCGAAATCGTCGATATCGTTGAGGAAGACTGTTGTCTTGAGTACGTCGTCTATCGACCGCCCCTCGGCTTCGAGAATCGCCTCGACGTTCTTTAGACACTGTCTCGTCTGCTCGCCGACGGTGGCGTCGTCCAGCAGTTCCCCGTCAGCCGTCATCGGGAGCTGTCCTGCGGTGAAGAGGATGTCGCCGTTTGTCGTCGCCTGACTGTATGCCCCGACAGCTGTCGGCGCGTCATCGGTACTAATAGTTCGCATCGGACGAGAGTACCCTCTCACTCGCCATAAATCCCTGCTCCTGACACACGCGGTCCACAGCCTTCCTCTCTCGTTACAGGTTGTGTTCAACCCAGAGGTCTCGCAAGATACTTACACACATCCGTTCGAGGTTGACTATGGCGTTCGAACAGTCACTCAGCCAGATAGCTCCGAGCGTGTCCGAGGCCGTTACTCGCGAACGCGACCGGCAGGAGTCGACACTCGGAATGATTGCTTCGGAGAACCACGTCTCGAAAGCCGTTCTTGAAGCGCAGGGAAGCGTCCTGACGAACAAGTATGCCGAGGGCTACCCCGGAAACCGCTACTACGGAGGATGCCAGCACGTCGACACCGTCGAGCAACTCGCCATCGACCGTGCAACGGAACTTTTCGACGCAGAGCACGTCAACGTCCAGCCACATAGCGGAACGCAGGCTAACATGGGCGTCTACTTCGCCGCCCTAGAGCCCGGCGACACTATCCTCTCGCTGGCACTCTCGCACGGCGGACACCTCTCGCACGGACACACAGTCAACTTCTCAGGACAACTCTACGACGTCGAACAGTACGAGGTCGACCCTGAGACGGGATACATCGATTACGACGAACTGGCGGCGCACGCACGCGACGTCGACCCCGACATCATCGTCAGCGGCTCGTCGGCATACCCCCGTGAGTTCGACTACGAACGCATGGGGGAGATCGCCCACGAAGTCGACGCCTACCATCTCGCCGACATTGCTCATGTCACTGGACTCATCGCGGCCGGCATCCACGCATCACCGGTCGACCACGCGGAGTTCGTCACCGGAAGTACGCACAAGACAATTCGCGCGGGCCGGGGCGGGCTCATAATCTGTGATGAGGAATTTGCAGACGACGTCGACTCGGCCATCTTCCCCGGCGCGCAGGGAGGACCGCTGATGCACAACGTCGCCGGTAAGGCGGCTGGATTCGCGGAGGCGCAGACGGACGAGTTCGAGGCGTACGCAGAACAGGTTGTCTCGAACGCGAAGCGACTTGCGTCACGATTGAAAGCAGAGGGGCTCTCGCTAGTCAGTGGTGGCACCGACAAACATCTCATGCTCGTCGACCTCCGTGACTCACACCCCGAACTGACGGGGAAAGCGGCCGAATCGGCGTTGAGCGACGTCGGTATCATCGTCAACAAGAACACCGTACCTGGGGAAACACGATCACCGATGGTAACGAGTGGTATCCGCATCGGCACACCCGCGCTTACGACCCGCGGATTTGGAGGTACGGAGATGGAGACCGTCGCCGACCTCATCGTTGACGTGCTCGAGTCCCCCGACGACGACCGCGTCCGCAACCGCGTCACGAGCACTGTCGACGAGCTCTGCGAGGAGTTCCCGGTTTACGAGTAATAAGGGGATTCACTCCCCGAACACGACGTCGGAATCGATTTTGAACGTACTTCTGAAGTGGGTGCTCGATTATCGATGCTTCCCAGCGTAGGCCGACTGGAACGCGGGCAAAGCTGACTCCAATGACGGTCCGGTGAGAACGGATAGCAGTCGCACGGCACCCGAAGGAGGAGGCGAGGAGCAGGCGAATCGCAGCTCAGTCGTCGGAGGGGTCGGCCGCCTCCGGTTCGGACGATTCACTTCTGACCGACGGGAACGAGACTTCGTCCTCCTCGCGGAGGAATAGTGGCCTGTGATCGCCGAAGGAGACGACCATCGCCACGACCGCGAGGACAGTGATGATAGAGAACGGTCCCCCGGTGATGATGGCAGCCTGCTGCAGAGCGTCAACGCCGCCGGTTACCATCAGCAACGACGCGAGAGAGCCGATTAGGAAACCCCAGACAACACGGTTGATAGTCGACGGTCTCTCGGTGCCGCCAGTAGTGAGCATTCCCAGCGCGAGCGTTGAAGAGTCAGCGGAGGTGACGAGGAATGTCGTCACGAGAACCAGGAAGAGGACAGTCAGTAGGCCGCCAAGCGGCAGAGCTTCGAAGAGTGGGTAGCCCGACCCGGCCTCGCCGAGTTCGCCGACGACAGCGAGGATGTCGGCCCGACCAGTCTCTTGAAGCAAGATGGCAGTACCACCCATAGTGGCGAACCAGGGGATCGTGATGCCGGTCGAGGCGATGACGCCCGTGACGGCGACCTGTCTGACCGTTCGACCGCGTGAAATACGCGCGATAAATAAGCCGACGAAGGGCGTCCAAGAGAACCACCACGCCCAGTAGAAGATGGTCCAGCCGCCGACCCACGCGCTGACACCGCCGCCGATGCTCTCCGTGGCACCGGTGTAGAAACTCATCGTGATGAAATCATTGATGTAGGCGCCAAGCGCCTCAGTCCCGACGGAGACGATGTACGTCGTCGGTCCGAAAACGAACGTCGCGACGGTCACGATAGCGAACAGCACCATGTTGAAGTACGAGATTCGCCTGATTCCCCTCTCGACGCCGAGCGCGACTGAGAGTGTGAACGCGACGGTCAGCCCGGTAATCACAAGGACGGTCCCGGTATCGCCGACGCTTACGCCGGAGATCCACTCGACACCGACCAAGAACTGACGGCCGACAAGACCGAGCGTCGTCGCAACACCGCCAATCGTCGCGAAGACGGCGAGGATGTCGATGAGTTTCGCTATCGGTCTGTCGAGGTTCTCGATTCCGATCCACGGTGCAATGACCGTCGAGATGCGTAACGGCGCGTCGTGCCGATAGGCGAAATAGGCGATGGGGAGAGCCATCACCACGTACGCCGTCCACGCCGAAAGACCCCAATGGAAGAACGTGTACTGGATAGCGCCGACGGCCGCCCCTGCCGATTGTGCCTCCGCGCCGACGAACGGCGAGACGGAGTCGTAGTGGAAAATCGCTTCCGCCGGCCCCCAAAAGACGATGCCGGCGGCGATGCCGGCCGAATACAGCATCGCGAAGTACGCGAGGAAGGAGAACTCAGGTTCGTCTTCCTTCGCTCCGAGCTTGATATTCCCCCATGGGGAAAATATCAGGAATGCGACGAAGGCGACGAGGAAGAACATGGCGATCAAGTACCACCAGCCGACGTCCGTCCATAGGAAGTTGTTCACGCCGGTCATGTACTCTGACATCGCCTCTGGTCTGAAGACGAACGCGATCACCGCGGCCGCGGCCACGACGAATCCGACTGTGAACACTACTACGTCGAGTTCCTCGGTGAACCGACCGACAGGACCGTTTGATTTCGACTTAGCCATATTTACTCCCTCCGTTGAAACCTCCGACGGCAAACGGTGTGTAACCGCCGCCTGACGGACTGATTCGACGTGCTGTCTCTCGTTCGAGCGATGCACTGCGTCTCTGTCTGCTCGTTAGTTCGCCTGGACATCGGTAGTCACTATCTCTCATGGTCAGACTCATTTCTCGCATATAAATATACCTGCTCCTGGGACTGTTTCACCGAACGATGGCGCAAAAACCGAAAGGCTCCGTCGGGGTCGACCGCAAACAGTCATCGGGTATCAATTATTTGTCGTTTTTTGGTTGACGTCCTCGACAGCATAGCCCTCCGACTCGAGTGCCTCGATTATTGAGGCTGCGTGTTCGGCCCCACTCGTCTCTATCTGGAAGACGAGATACGCTTCACCGACCTCGAGTTCCTCGACGGCGCGGTCGTGTCTGACGGTTTGGATGTTGGCGCCGTGCTCAGCGATGATGCCGGAGATGACGTTCATCTTCCCCGGAATGTCATTAATCTTCACACGCAGGCGGAGAATCTGTCCCCGCTCCGTAAGCGCGTGAATTAGAACTGTTTGAAGCATTGTCATGTCGAGGTTCCCACCACAGAGTAGCGGCATGACTGTCTCACCGTGAACGTCGAGTTCTTCGCTTAGGAGCGCCGCGACCGACGCCGCAGCCGCGCCTTCGACGACCTGCTTCGCCCGTTCGAGCAGCAACAGAATGGCGTTGGCTATCTGGGTGTCGGTAACGGTGACAACTTCGTCGACGTGTGTCTCGATGAGGTTCAGCGTCAGTTCCGATATGCCGCCGGTCGCGATGCCGTCGGCGATTGTATCCACCTCGTCAAGTGTAACCGGAAGTCCCTTGTCAAGGCTCTCGTGGACGGTCGCTGCACCCTCGGCCTGTACGCCTACGACCCGCGTCTCCGGAGAGAGGTGGTTGAGTGCAGTGGCGATACCGCTTATCAGTCCGCCCCCGCCGATAGGGACGATGACTGTGTCCACATCGGGACAATCTTCGTACATCTCGATTCCGAGTGTCCCCTGTCCGGCGACGATGTGTGGGTCATCGTACGCATGGACGAATTCGACATCCTGCTCGGCGGCGTACGACTGGGCGTACTCCATCGCCTCCTGAAAGTCCTGTCCGACGAGTTCAACCGTCGCTCCGTACCCACGTGTCGCGTCGATCTTCGCCTGCGGAGCGTGTTTCGGCATGACGATAGTCGAATCCGCACCACACCGAGTCGCCGCCAGCGCCACCCCCTGAGCGTGGTTTCCCGCACTCGCGGCGACGAACTCGTCAGCTCCGGCGTCAACGGCACGGCTAATCTTGTTATAAGCGCCACGCGTCTTGAACGAGCCCGTCCACTGGAGATGCTCCATCTTGAGATACACCTCCGCGTCGACCAACTCCCCGAGCGACGTGCTTCGCTCGACTGGCGTCCGTTTGACCACCGTCTCGTCGGTCAACTGTTCGGCTGCCTCTTCAACGTCTGCGTACCGTATCAACGGTTCGTCGTCCCGTAATTCGCTCATGAGTTTGGATAGTGTGTTCGCTCGTCGCCGCTGTTCATCGGATAATTTTCTCGCGGCCGGGATCGAAGAGCGGTTCATCGCGAACGGTCGCATCGTACGTCTCGCCCTCGCACGTTATCTGAACGGCGGTCCCTGGTTCGGCGTGTTCGCTCGGTAAGTAGGTGTACGCTATCGACTCTCCGACGCTGTAGCCGTAGTCGGCGGCCTGTACGTATCCGCCGACCTCCTCGTTTACGCGGACTGGGCGACCGCTCGAAAGGACGTCCGTCGATTCGTCGAGTGTCAGGGGAACGATGCGGTTGTCGACGCCATTCTCCTTGATCTCGACGAGCGCCTCTTTGCCGACGAACTCTGTGTCGAAGTCGACCGCAAACGGAAGTCCAGCGCTGAGGGGGTCGACGTCCGTGTCGATGTCCGTCCCCCAGAGTCGGAACCCCTTCTCCAAGCGCATCGACTCGAGCGCGCCCGCGCCCATGGGCCTGACGTCGAGGTCGCGGCCAGCCTCCCAGAGTGTGCGCCAGAGCTTCTGGCCGTACTCCGACGGAGCCCACAGTTCCCAGCCGAGTTCACCGACGTACGAGACCCGAAGCGCGACAACCGGTACGTCTCCGACGTAGATTCGCTTGCAGCTGAAGTACGGGAACCCGGCGTTGGAGACGTCCGCGTCGGTGACGCGCTGGAGCAGGAGCCGCGAGTTCGGGCCCCAGAGGCCGACGGTACACTTCGCGGACTCTTCGACTGTCACAGAGACGGTCTCTGGGGCGTGTTTTTTGAGCCACGACCCGTGGATCCCCGGCGAGTTACCACCGCCGGTCGTCACCATGTACTCGTCCTCGTCGAGACGGGCGACGGTGAGGTCGGCGAGAATCGCCCCGCCGTGGTTCAGCATCGTCGTGTACCGCACCTGACCGACGTCAAGTTCCATGTCGTTGGTACAGTACTGCTGGAGGAACTCGCCGGCGTTCGCGCCCGCAACCCGTATCGAGCTGAACGTGGTCATATCGAACATGGAGACGTTATCCCGGGTATGTAGGTGTTCGGCGCCCGTTATCGGCGAGCGGTTGACGGCCTGCCAACCCTCTTGTTCTGGAATCTGTTCACCGTACTTTGAGAGGAGATCCGTGTTGTGTTCGTACCACTGCGGTACCTCCCAACCGCCGCTTTGGAAGAACTCAGCTCCGAGTTCCCGCTGGTGGTGGTAGAACGGACTCACCCGTAGGCCGCGGTGGTCGTCGGGTTGCCACCGCGGTTCGACGATACTGTACACTTGCTGGTACCGCAGGCCGCCGCGGTCTGTGAAGTAGTCCTTGCCCCCCGCGTGCGGTTCGAACCGATTGACGTGGATTCCGCTCGTGTCGACCGGTCCCGAGGGGAGTCGCGGAACACCGTTCTCCATCCACTCAGCCAGAATCCGGCCGTAACCACCGGAGTGAGTCCACCAGATGGCCAGACCGGTCCAGAGACCGTCGACCGCGGCCGTCTCGCCGAGCACTGGCATCCCGTCCGGCGTGTAGACGAAGATGCCGTTTTCGGTCACGCGGAACTCCTTTCCCTGAGTCACCGGGAGGAGCTCGTCGAACGCTTGCTGGGCCGATTTCTCTCGGTTCGGATGCGTCGGCTCCGTCCAGTGCTTCTCTGTGAAGCTGTGGACCGACGCCTGACTCTCCTCGTCGTTCTTCCCCATCTCCTCTGGGTCGACGACCAGCGGTTCGTGGTTGTACGACCCGAGTCCGTAGCCGTCACCGTGGGTGCGGAAGTACAGCGAGTTATCTTGGTCGCGCCCGACCGGCCGGTCCGGGGGCTGAGCCATGAGCTCGGTGAGACGGCGGTCGCCGGGCACCTCAAGATCATTAGTGGCGGAGCCGACGGCTCCCCCGTCTCGGAGTACGTCGAGTGGTTCGGTAACGACGTACTGGTGCTCGACGGGCGTTATCGGTAACTCGAGGCCGGCCAACTGACCGGTTTGGTACGCCCAGTTGTTCGTTGCGAGGACGCACCGGTTACACTCGATGCGGCCCCGGTCGGTGACAACGGCTTGAACTTCGCCACCGTCGACCTCGATGTCCGTCAGTTCCGTGTGGCCGAAGAACCGGGCTGGCGAAGACTCAATGTACCACTGGAGCGCGTCGGTACCCGCGACCTGTCCATCGGTCGGTGAGTAGTAACCACCCAGAATCCGGTCTTCGTCGACCAAGGGAAGCCTCTCGGCGACTTCCGCCGGTTCGAGGAGTTGTGGTTCCGGCAAGCCGTATGACGTCGCCCACTCGACGCGTCGCTGGAGGAAGTCCATCCGGGCTTCCGACCGCGCGAGTTCGATGCCGCCGACCTCCGTGTAGACGCCCGCGTCGTCGAGCAGTCGACTCGTGTAGTGAGCGGTCTTGGTCTGAATCTTCGAAGGAGACGTCTGAAACATAATTCCCGGCGCGTGCGTCGACGAACCGCCCGTGACCGGGAGCGGTCCTTGGTCAACGACGATCACGTCGTCGGCGCCGAGTTCGGTCAGGTGGTACGCGACGCTGCACCCGACGGCCCCGGCGCCGACGATCACCGTGTCGGCTCGCGACGGGAGAGTCTCTGTGCTCATGTGACACATACCTGTGACACAGTCTGTCGCATAAGTCCACCGGTCATTTAAGTCGACGTACGGGGTGAACGTCTGTCGACACGAGATGGACGGCGTTGAATCCACAACGTGATAGGATGCCGAGTGTTTCTGTGAGTGGGTGATATGCTACCCGAGTATACCGTCGGCGCGTCGACTACTCAGGGAGCGAGACCGGGACGTTCTCCTGGAGGCTCGCCGCTTTGACCGTATTGTAGAGGAGCATCGTAATCGTGAGAGGTCCGACACCTCCCGGAACTGGGGTTATCGCGTCGGCTCTCGATTTGGCGGATTCAAACTCGACATCGCCGACGAGTTCGTACCCTTTCTCGGTGTCCGCCTCAACGCGGTTCACGCCGACATCGATGACCGTCGTTCCATCGGTGAGCATCGAACCGTCTATCAGTTCGGGAACGCCGGCCGCCGCGACGACGACATCGGCGCCGCGCGTCTTTTCAGCGAGATCGTTCGTCCGCGAGTGGCAGACCGTCACCGTCGCGTTCCCTAACTTCGAACGCTGGAGGAGCAGGTTCGCCATCGGTTTGCCGACGATGTTCGACCGGCCGACCACGACGACGTCCTTGCCTTCGGTGTCGACGTCTGCGGCGGCGAGCAGGCGCTGAACGCCGTGCGGCGTACAAGGCTTGAATCGGGGAGTGCCGGTGACCAGTCGTCCGACGTTTTCTGGGTGAAACCCGTCGACGTCCTTCAGCGGGTCGAGGCGTTCGAGTACGCGCTGTTCCTCAACGTGGTCCGGAAGTGGTAACTGGACGAGAACGCCATTGATGGCAGAATCAGAGTTCAGTTCGTCGAGCCGTTCGAGAAGTACGTCGGCTGGGGCGCCTGGGTCAACGTCGTAGTGGAAGCTCTCAATGCCGAGCTCGTCACAGGCTCGGCGCTTCATCGATACGTACGTCTCGCTTGCCCCGTCATCGCTCATCAGGACCGTCGCTAGCCCCGGAACGACGCCGTTGCGTTCGAGTGTGTCGAGACACGTCTCCAGTTCAGACCTGATGCGACCTGCGACCTCGTTACCGTCGATTATCTGTATCATGGTATGCTCGTCCTCTCCGTCGTCAGACCCCAATTCGTGCGTTGAAGTGATCACGGGCCGACAGGGACGGTTCAGACGGCGGTTTGAGCCGTCACTGTAGAACTTTCCAACTTTGATAATGAAACCTCGGGCTAAGCTCAATTCGACAATTCGCTATGACGACGAGCGAGAACACGGTTTGCGAACTTGGGAGCAAAAAGAGGTTTGGCAGGTTACGAGCGTACGCGTTCGCGTTCAGGGTCGAAGAGCGGCTCCTCGCGAACCGTCGCGCTGTAGCGCTCGCCCTCATGGAGAATTTCCACGTCGGTTCCCGGTTCGGCGTACTCGGGCGGGAGATACGCATAGGCGATACAAGCACCGACCGTGTAGCCGTACTCTGCGCTGTGGACGTAGCCGAGCGTCTCATCTCCGTCGAGAACGGGACGGTCGGAGAAGACAACTGCCTCCTCGTCGTCGAGCGTCAAGCAGGTGACCTCGTGGCGGATTCGGTCGCCGTCGGCGGCCTCGACGACGGCCTCCTTGCCGATGAACTCGGTCTCTAGGTCGACGGCGAAGCCGAGTCCGGCCTCGTACGGGTTGTGCTCGGTGTGGAGGTCCTCACCCCACAGGCGGAACCCTTTCTCGATACGCAGAGAGTCGAGAGCTCCGTTACCATACGGCCTAAGGTCGTACTCCTGTCCAGCCTCCCAGAGAATCTCCCAGAGCTGTTCGCCGTATTCGGCGGGGGTGTACAACTCCCAGCCGAGTTCACCGGCGTAGGAGACGCGCAATGCGGTGACCGGGACGTTTTCGACGAACAGCTGCTGCGACGAGAAGTAGGGGAACGCGTCGTTCGTGAGGTCTGCTCGGGTAACCTTCCGGAGTACCTTTCGAGCGTTCGGACCCGTGAGGACGAACGACGAGAGCGTTGATGTCACATCGCGGACGACGACGCCGTCGGGTGCGTGCTGGCGAATCCACGCCAGGTGGTTCTGCCCGACTTCACGTCCGGTTGTGAGCACTAGGTACCGGTCGTCGTCAACGCGCGTGACGGTGATATCCGCACGTACGCCGCCCTCTTCGTTACACATGAGCGTGTATCGGACCTGTCCGACGTCGATGTCCATGTCGTTCGTACAGAGGTACTGGACGAACTCGCCGGCCCCCGTCCCGCTAATCTCCATCTTGTTGAAGGAGGTCATGTCGTGGAGCCCGACCGCATTGCGCACGTGCAGGGCCTCTGCGCCCTCGATGGGCGACCAGTACTTCGCCTCCCAGTTGTCCCGGTCAGGGACTTGGTCGCCATACTGCGCTAGCAGGTCGGCGTTAGAGTCGAACCAGTGAGCCTCCTCCCAGCCCGCCTCCGCCCAGAGTTCGGCGTCGAGTTCCTGGAGCTTGTGGTAGACCGAGCTACGGCGGATGTCACGCTGGTGGTCGGTCCAGGTCCACTTCGGGTGGACGATATTGTAGACGATACGGTACTCCTCGCCACCGATGTCCCGGGCGAAGTCCCAGCTCCCCTCATGGGGCTGGAAGCGGTTGACATCGCAGTGACGCAGGTCGATTGGCCCTTCGGGAAGGCGCGGGACACCGTTCTCCATCCACTCGGCGAGCGCTTTCCCCGCACCGCCGGCGTGAGTTACCCAGATCGCAGCCGCAGACCAGAGCCCGTCGTACTCCTCTACCGGCCCCATCACGGGGAGTCCGTTCGGCGACTCCGCGAACATTCCGTTGTACTTGTGTTCGAGCGCCTTCCCCTCTGTCGCGGGCAGCAGTTCGTCACTCGCCTGCCGGGGAGCTTTGTCCGGGCGGTCAGGGTGAGTCGGGTTATTCATGTGGTACTCGGAGAACTCGTGGATCGACCCCTGCTCGCCGCCTTCGTCGTTGCCGCCGAGTTCCTGTGGGTCCGGGACGAGGGGCTCGTGGTTGTACGACCCAAGTCCGTAGGCGTCCCCGTGCGTCCGGAAGTACATCGCGTTGTCCTGGTCGCGGAGAATGGGTCGGTCGGGACCGACGAGAAGTCTGTCGGCTTTCTCCCCGGAGACGTCTCGGTAGTTTTCGTAGACCGGGTGGTCGCTGACGTCTTCCCGACTCTCCGCGAGCTCTTCGAGCGACTCGGTTATCGTGTATTGGTGTTCGACCGGCGTCACCGGCAGGTGAACGCCTAGTTTCTCTCCGAGCTGACGTGCCCAGATGTTCGTCGCGATGACGACTTCGTTGCACTCGATCTCGCCGTTCTCGGTGACGACCGAGCGTACCTCGCCGCCCTCGACGGACACATTCTTGGTCCTCGTATGAGGAACGAACGTCGCTCCCTGTTCCATCGCTGCTTCTGCGAGCGCAGCACACGCCTTTACTCCTGAGACCTGCCCGTCGGTGGGCGAGTAGTACCCTCCTTTTATCACGTCGCTGTCGACGAGCGGGAGTTTCTCCTCCACCTCTTCGGGCGAGAGGAGCTGAGGGTTCGGGAGCCCCCACGATTTCCCCCACTCCACGCGGCGCTGCAGGAAGTCCATCCGTTCGTCCGAACGCGCAACCTCGATTCCGCCAACTTCGTTGTACAGCGGCTTCCCGTCATCATCCTCGAACTGTGAGTAGAGTTCACGACTGTACATTGCGAACTTGGTAAGGACCTTCTCCTCGGTCGTCTGAAACATGATACCGGGGGCGTGGCTGGACGAGCCGCCGGTCGTCGGGAGAGGACCCTGGTCAACGACGACCACGTCGTCGCGACCCAGCTCGGTAAGGTGATACGCCGTACTACACCCGACGATACCAGCACCGACGACAACGGTATCCGCTTCGGTCGGCAAGCTGTCGTGCGTGTTCATAACTGACATTGTCCTATCCCCAGGACGGACAGATATAGTTATCGTTCAGCGAGAAATCGCCAACAACTATCCAATATGCTGATGAGTAGAGTTTCGGGAGAATAACAGTGATATCATTGTTATTCGAACGTGGAACGGAACCTTCCTCGGCGATGCGGCGCATTGCTTCGTCAGTCGCCCCCTCGAAGGAGACGATCCCCCGATCCGTATACATGCTGGTCTGCTCCGAAGAGATACTCTCGTGACAGCTGGTGATAAGTACCTTTGTGGTCAAATTTAATGGAGCGTGAGAGTTCCCGCCCGAATCGGGGTTGTGGTAGCTTCCTTATGAATAGGTGAACTATTCCTCACGTATTCTTATGCCGTCTGGTGGCCGGGTAGTGATATGGGAGTAAGTGACACGATTGATAACCTCTCGCAAATCATCGAACGGTACGAGGCGGCAGGGGGGTCGGTCCACCGCGTCGACGTGGAAGTCAGAGACTCCCTGAATGACCAGGCGGTTGCCTCCGTCGAGGTAGATGTCGAGTTACCATTGGCCGGCTCTTCGACCAATCGGAGGAACGACGATACCGCACCGGAGGCGGCGACGCTTCGTGATGACGGCGGCGTTCAGGTCGAGTTTTCGCCGGCAGTAGTTCCGGCGCTGGAGGAGCACACGCCGGAAAACGTGTTAGTGGACCGAACAGAGGCTGTCGTGACGGCGAACGGTACCGTACTTATCGGATTCACTCTCGGCTTCAACGTCGAGGCATCCCCCAGTTCATCGTCCGAAGACAAGAGTAAGGTCGGCGGAGACGACTCGAATGCGACGAGTCCGGGGTCGAACACCGAATCAGAGTCTGCTCCGGCGACCGATATCGAACATATACTCGCGGACACGCGGAACGAAGACGTTCCTCCGTATGAGGACACCGAGTACTTACAGTGTCTTTACGACTCGTTCGACACATTCACCGCGATGGCGGACGCCCTCGAGATGGACGTCGCGTCCGAAACTGTCCGTCGGTACATGATAGACGCCGGTGTCCATCAGCCGACCACGTACGACACCAGCGACAAATTCGAGAGTCGGTCTGAAGACGACCGATCGTCGACCGAGAGCAGCGAGACGTCCACAACGAGGGGCGAGCATCAGTACGTTGAAGCACCGACTGTCGAGAAAGAACCCTCACTTGAGTCGATAGGACCCGACGAGACAGACGAAGGAGAACTTCAAAAGCCACTCATCGCCGACGGGATTGGACTGCCGAATGATGTTGAACTCGAGGAGTTAATAGACGCGGTTCAGTCATCGATGACACTCTACGACGTGCAACGACAACTGGGACTCGACCAGGGTCAAACCCGCGAGCTTCTGGAGAAATTGAACCTCCTCGACCTAGTCGTGAAGCGAGTCTACGGAGCCGAAAAGCCTGAACATCCCCCCAGCCGCGACGAAATTGCCAATCGGGTTCGAGGGAGCGTTGCGCCGATGCACTGATGATTAGCTCCGGTCGGTTTGTTCTTGATCGAGAGCCACCCCCTCGGTTGACGGACTGTGAATTCTCGCGAATTGACACAAATGACGGGGTGTATATATCTATGTGGAATATCACTGGTGAACGGCTTTGAGGGACGGTTGTATTGATGTTATCGTATGACACAGTGGAACGACTCACAAACTCAGGAAGTGAGTGCTGACATCACGGATAGATCGAACGCACTACCTGCGAAATACTTCACCGACCCCGAAGTTTTCGAGATGGAGAAGGAGAAGGTGTTCAGCCAGTACTGGATCTACGCAGGTCACGCAAATAGCATCTCCGAGCCAGGACAGTTCTTCACTAGGAATGTCGGCAACCGCCAACTGATTATCGTCCGAGGCCACGACGGTGAGATCAAAGCATTCGACAACGTCTGCGCTCACCGGGGGTCGAAGATGGTGGAAGATACGCCAATGACCAAGCCGGAGGAGGCGAATCGAATCCGGTGTCCGTACCACCTTTGGACCTACGACCTGGAGGGCAAACTCCAGAGTACCCCTAAGAGCTTCGAGGAGGCGAGCCTGAATCCAGACCTTGACGATGAAGACGTACAAGAGTTCGATTGTACGGAGAACGGATTGAACGACGTCCACGTGGACAGCATCGGACCGCTCGTCTTCGTGAATCTGGCCGACGACCCGATGCCGTTGTCCGAACAGGCCGGCGTGATGAAAGACCGACTGGAGGCGCTTCCGCTCGGCGAGTACGAACACGCTTGTCGCATCGTCTCGGAGGTCGAGTGTAATTGGAAGGTGTTTGCAAGCAACTACTCCGAGTGCGACCACTGCCAAGCGAACCATCAAGACTGGATCAAAGGCATCTCGTTGGACGAGTCGGAACTTGAAGTCAACGACTACCATTGGGTACTTCACTACACTCACGAAGAGGACGTCGAAGACGAGATGCGTATCCACGACGAGCACGAGGCACAGTTCCACTACCTCTGGCCGAATTTCACAGTGAACATGTACGGCACCGCTGACGGCTACGGTACTTACATCATCGACCCCATCGATACTGACCGCTTCCAGCTTATCGCTGATTACTACTTCCGCGACAGCGACCTCTCCGAAGAGGAACGTGAGTTCATCCGGACGAGTCGCCAACTCCAAGAAGAGGACTTCGAACTGGTCGAGCGGCAGTGGGATGGGTTGAAGACGGGTGCGCTCGCGCAAGCGCAGCTCGGCCCTAACGAACATACCGTCCACAAATTCCATCGCCTCGCACAGGACGCTTACGACTCGTAATGCCCTCGAGTGATGCAACGCCTCCGACCTGCGGTTGGCCGGCCTTGGGCCCGAGACCCTCGAAGAACTGACCGAACCCCGACCAAGACACAGAAACCGAACCATGAGTACACAAGAACAGGCGTCGTACGTCGCGGTCTGCTCCGAATGCGACGTCGACCTGCAGACAGACGAACCGAACGAAATTGCCGCGTTCCAACGGCGACACTACCGCGTCACCGGTCACGACGTGAAACTGGAACGTGCAGAGCTAAATCTGGAGGAAGAGGTCACCGGCAGTGATCTCAAAGGTGTCGTTCGCCAACTTGAAGAGCAGTATGAGAACGGCGTCCCCATCGGCGTCGTCGCGGCCGTGATGAACGAACGCGGTCTCACAATCGGCGAAACCTTAGACAAGATTCACGAGGTTCGGATGACCGGCGGCCTCTACGAACCACGGGACGACTACCTCGGCGCATTCTGAACCGTCGGTGCGCTCGACGTCGCGGTACGTCAGCCGCCATCCTCCTTCAGCGGCAACCAGAGTATTCGGACTTGTAAGCATCATCTGCCGGATTGACAGTGCGTTAGCCGGCAGGCTCACTCCAACCCGAGTGATAAACCCTTATAATAGTCTTCTATATCACTGGCTAATTCTTTTTACGATACGTCGCAACTATGCTACTGTATGACGCAGTGGGAACGCGCTCAAACGAAGCCGGTGAGCCCCAACATCACGGATAGATCGAACGCACTGCCAGCGAAGTACTTTACCGAGCCGGAAATCTTCGAGATGGAGAAAGAGAAGGTGTTCGGCCAGTACTGGACCTACGCGGGTCACGCAAACAGTATCCCCGAACCGGGGCAGTTCTTCACCCGGACCGTCGGCAACCATACTCTCATCCTGGTTCGGACCGACGACGGCGACATCCGCGGCGTCGAGAACTTCTCGGCTCGCGATGGCGAACCGATCGTCGACGAGACACCGATGTCCGATCCGGGATACGTCGACCCGGACGAACTCGCGGACCTAGAGTGCGTCCGCGTGGACAGCATCGGACCGCTCGTCTTCGTGAATCTGGCCGACGACCCGATGCCGTTGTCCGAACAGGCCGGCGTGATGAAAGACCGACTGGAGGCGCTTCCGCTCGGCGAGTACGAACACGCTTGTCGTATCGTCTCGGAGGTTGAGTGCAACTGGAAGGTGTTCGCAAGCAACTACTCCGAGTGCGACCACTGCCAAGCGAACCATCAAGACTGGATCAAAGGCATCTCGTTGGACGAGTCGGAACTTGAAGTCAACGACTACCATTGGGTACTCCACTACACTCACGAAGAGGATGTCGAAGACGAGATGCGCATCCACGACGAGCACGAGGCGCAGTTCCACTACCTCTGGCCGAATTTCACGGTGAACATGTACGGCACCGCTGACGGCTACGGTACTTACATCATCGACCCCATCGATACTGACCGCTTCCAACTCATCGCTGATTACTACTTCCGCGACAGTGACCTCTCCGAGGAGGAACGTGAGTTCATCCGGACGAGTCGCCAACTCCAAGAAGAGGACTTCGAACTGGTCGAGCGGCAGTGGGATGGGTTGAAGACGGGTGCGCTCGCGCAAGCGCAGCTCGGCCCTAACGAACATACCGTCCACAAATTCCATCGCCTCGCACAGGACGCTTACGACTCGTAGCGGACCGTCGTTCGACTCAGTCCGCGCAAACCGAAACACGACGTACAGGCAGGGAAAGAAAGCGGCGAATTCGGTTCGACCGCCGCTCATGCCGGCGAATACGTCTTTTTGTTCTCCAGGTTCGTCTCCGCACAGTGTCGTCTGCTCACATTCGAGTTAAATACCAAAAGCTCACTGACAGATAGGTTCCTGTCGTCAAGGGTAAGTGTTTCGGCGAAACCATGCACCTCGTGAGCCGGCAACAGCAAGTGCCATCGCCAAGCGGGGCGACTGTGACCCGGAAACTGTTCGGAAGTACCTGGCGACGAGGGGACAGCATGATGCGGCAGATGCTCACTGTCCGCGCCTTCTGCGATGCAGTGCCCGGTTCTGTCGCCGGTGAAGCCACGAGACGATGATACGTGGGTTATACCTCGAGGAGCGTTGCTACGTTTCGGAGACTCGGAACCGATATACGTACATTTATTATACTCATAGGCAATTAGCGCCCATATGACACGACGAGAGAAGACTGACGCCGCTCGAACAGAATCGAAAACCCTCACTCGGCGGTCTGTTCTCGCGTCGGGGGCTGTACTCGGCGCGACCGCAGTTGCGGGCTGTCTCGGCGGCGGTGGCGGCGGTGGCGGTGGCGGCGAAAACGGGTACAACGCGGCGATCATTTCCAGTCCCGCCGGCTTCGACGACAACGCCTTCAACGACAACGCGCTCGAGGGACTCGAGCAGGCCGCAGAGGAATTCGACCTCGAAGTGAACTCGATAGAGGAGACACAGGAAGCGCAGTACGAGTCCGTGCAAGCCGACACGGCTGAGGCCGGATACGACCTCATCGTCATGGTCGGCGACCACCATACCGGGCCGCTCGAGACGAACGCGAGCGAGTATCCCGACCAGAACTGGATGCTCATCAACAACGTCATCGACGGCGCGGACAACGTCTCCGGCTGGATCGAGATGAACAACGAGATGTCGTTTTTGGCCGGCGTCGCAGCCGGGACGATGACTCAGGAAGACTACTCGGAGGGCGGCGGCGCGACCAACCCCGACGAATCCGTCGTCGGCTTCGTCGGCGGAGAAGACATCCCGCTCATCAACGCGTTCGAGCAGTCGTACATCGAGGGCGCCGAATGGGTCAACGAAAACGTCGAGGTACTCACCGGGTACAGCGGGACGTTCAGCGACACGGCACCGGCGAACAACCTCGCGGAGTCCCAGATCGACCAGGGCGCGGACATCGTCTGGCACGCTGCATCCGCCGCGGGTGCGGGCGTCTTCTCGGCCGCACAGGACAACGAACGGTACGCGCTCGGTGTCGACGTCGACCAGTCGGTGACCGAAGAGCAGTACCAGGACGTCATTATCGGCTCCGCGGTGAAGGCGCTCAACGAGGCGACCTACACGGTTGTTGAGGCCGTTATCAACGACAACTTCTCGGAGTTCGTCGGCGAAAACAACCTCAGCATCGAACAGGAGAGCATCGACTTCATCACCGGCCAGGCGCTCGGCGACTCCCTCCCCGAGGTCCTTTCGACGAACATCGAGGACGCGAAGCAGGCAATCGTCGACGGCGACGTCGAACTGTCCTGCGGACCGACTCGGTGCTGACCGGACTATCCTAACCACACCACTACCCCCCATGAACGACTATGGATTCGACTGAGAGGCCACCCGCGGTTAGACTCGAAGCTATCACCAAACGGTTCGGCGACGTGACCGCCAACGACGGGGTCGATTTCACGCTGGAGAAAGGCACCGTTCACGCCCTCCTCGGCGAGAACGGGTCCGGGAAGACGACTCTGATGAGCATCCTCTACGGTTTGTACGAACTGGACAAGGGAACCATCTATGTCGACGGCGAACGCCGGGCGTTCGACTCGCCGCGCGACGCGATGGAGGCGGGGATCGGGATGATCCACCAGCACTTTCAACTTGTCGACACGATGACCGTTCTCCAGAACGTCATCCTAGGCAACGAACCCACCGAAAACGGGATGGTGAACCAGGCGACCGCGAGAGAGCGCATCCAGGAGATCTGTTCGCGGTACAGGTTCGACGTCGACGAACACTTGGAAGCGCCGGTCTCGAAGCTCGACCTGGGAACACAACAGCGCGTCGAGATCGTCAAGAGCCTCTACCGGGGGGCGGATATCATCATCCTCGACGAGCCGACGGCGGTTCTGACCCCACAGGAGGTCGACAGTCTCATCGGCGTGATGAACGACCTCAGAGACGACGGCCGCTCGCTCATCTTCATCACCCACAAACTCGACGAGGCGCTCGAAGTCGCGGACCACATCACCGTTCTCCGAGACGGAGAAGCGATAGACACCGTCCAGGCCGAGGAGACGACGGAACAGGAGCTGGCCCGCATGATGGTCGGCCGCGAAGTGATGTTCGACCGCCTCGAGCGGACCGAGACGACCGGCGGCCCGGCGCTCGAAGTGGACGACCTGTGGATGAGGGGCGACCGCGGACGCGAGCAAGTTCGGGGCGTCGACTTCACCGTCCGCGAGGGCGAGATTCTCGGCATCGCGGGCGTACAGGGGAACGGACAGAGCGAACTCGTCGAAGCGATCACCGGCCTGCGCCCCGTCGACGCGGGAACGGTTCGGTTCGACGGTCGCGACATCACTTCGATGAGCCGCCGCCAACGAATCGAAAGCGGCATCGCCTACGTTCCGGAGGACCGACAGACGGAGGGGTTGGTACAGGAGTACAGCCTCGTTCGGAACGCGCTTCTCGGGAATCAGACGAAAGAACCGTACGCGAAAAACGGGTTCGTCGACTGGGCGGCCGTCCGAGAGCACGCCGAAGATATCATCCGGGAGTTCGACGTCCACCCGCCGAACGCCGACGCCGACGCGTCGTCGCTGTCGGGAGGTAACCAGCAGAAGTTCATCGTCGGACGCGAAATCGAGCACGAACCGGACGTCATGGTCGCCTCGCACCCGACCCGCGGAGTCGACATCGGCTCCATCGAGTTCATCCACAACCGGCTGATAGAGCTCCGCGACGAGGGGCTCGCGATACTCGTCGTCTCCTCGAAGTTAGAAGAGATACAGAAACTCTCCGACCGAATCGCGGTCATGTACGAGGGCGAGTTCATCGACGTAGTCGACCCTGAGTCGGTGACCGAATCGGAACTCGGCCTCCTCATGGCTGGTCACAGCCTCGACGGGGACGAATCCGAGGGGACCGCCGGCGCGAGTGATGCCGTAGAAGACGACGAGGTAGAGGCGTGAGTCGCTTGAACCCGGCACCCGGCGGACTGATGGAGCGCGCCGCCGACCGAATGCTGAACGCGACTGCGTTCGAACGAATCGGAATCGCGCTCGCCTCGACAGCGCTGGCGCTCGCGATCGGACTGGTCGTCGTCGGCGCGTCGGGGTACGACCCCGTCCAGTTCGCCAGTCAGTTGCTCATCGGCGCGTTCGGAAGCGGCGGCGCGATCGGACGGACACTCCGATTCTCGACGCTGTTCATTCTCACCGGCGTCTCGGTGGCGATTGCCTTCCGCGCGGGCGTGTTCAACATCGGCGTGCAGGGGCAGTTCGTCGTCGGCGGAATCACGACCGTGATGTCCATCGTCTGGGCCGCGCCGTACGTTCCGCAGAACGCGGTCGGCGGAGTGCTGTTGATGCTTCTCGGCACCGCAGCGGCGATGGTCGCCGGCGGCCTGTACGCGGCACTGCCCGGCGTGTTGAAAGCCTACGGCGACGCCAACGAGATCATCACGACCATCATGCTCAACTTCATCGCCACCGGTACGGTCGGCTGGCTCGTCGCCGGGTGGTTCGGCGACCCCGCAGCGACGGCGACCCGCACCAAGCGGCTCCCCGAGTACGTCTCGCTGCCCCGGATAGTCTTCGACGACCCCGACCTCTCTATCGTCGGACTGGGAGTGATGGTCGCGGTCGTCCTGCTCGTCGCAGTAGTCATGGCACGGACCCGCTTCGGCTACGACATGGTGACCAGCGGATACCAGGAGGCGGCGGCGACGTACTCGGGCGTCGACGCCAAGCGAATGATCGTCGCCTCCATGACATTCTCCGGCGTGGTCGCCGGCCTCACAGGTGCGGTATTTGCATCATGATACAAGGGTACTACACTGATCCGTCCGGCATCGGCAATTACGGCTTTGACGCGATCGCCGTCAGCCTGCTCGCCGCGAACAACCCGCTCGGTGTCGTCCCCGCGGGCATCCTGTTCGGCGGGCTCGAATCCGCCGGCTCTCACGTCCAGATACACAGCGACGTTCCCGTCCAGCTCATCGACGGCACCATCGGCCTCGTCGTGCTGTTCGTCGCCGTTCCGGAGCTGTTCCGGATGGCGGCCAAGCGGCTGCGGCTCGGAGGTGACGGACGATGAGCGTCGACCGGTCCGTCGGTCGAAAGCGTCTCCGGCTGGCTGTCGTCCTGTTGGCTACGCTCGCTGTCGCTGCGGGGTTGCTCACGACGCTCGGCGGCATCTCGCTCCGAAACGTCGTCACTGTCGGGTACGTGAACCGCTCGATAGAGATGGCTACCCCGATCGCGCTCGCGGCGATCGGTGGACTGTACGCCGAGAAGAGCGGTGTGTTCAACATCGGCCTCGAAGGGCTGATGATCATCGGCGCGTTCACCGCGGCGGCCTCGCTGTTCTTCTTCGGCGGCACCTCGCCGACGCAGGGTCACGTCTGGCTCGCCATCCTCGTTTCGGTCGTCGCCACGACGCTTCTGACCGTCCTCTTCGCGGTGCTGTTGATACGGTACAAAGCCGACCAGATCGTGGCCGGACTCGGCGTGTGGTTCGTCGCGCTCGGCTTCGCACCGTTCGGTGCGGCGCTCGTCTGGGGGAGTCGGAGCAGTCCCGGACTCACGAGTATCCACAACGTCACCGTTCCGTATCTCTCCGACATCCCGGTCGTCGGACGAATCGTCTTCAGCCAGTCGCCGCTCGTGCTCCTCACGGCCCTCGTGGTCGTGGTTTCGTGGGTGGTTCTCTATCGAACCCGGTACGGGTACTGGATTCAGGCTGCAGGCGAGAGCCCCGAGGCGCTGGATACCGCCGGAATCAACGTCAACCGCGTCCGCTACGCGTCGGTGATCTTCTCCGGGGCGATGGCGGGGTTGGGCGGGGCAGTGCTTCTCGCCCACGCCGGCAACTTCGTAGGAACCGGGTCGACGATGGTGAACGGTCGCGGGTGGATCGGCATCGTCGCCTACCTGTTCGGCAACTATAACCCGATCGGCGCCGCCGCGGCGGCGCTGCTCTTCGGCGGGTTGGACATGCTGAACATCCAGTTCCAGACGCTCGGTATCCAGCTCCCGGCGCGGCTCATCAACCTGCTCCCGTACGTCATCGTCATCGTCGTGCTGACGCTGTGGGGCAAGACGCGCTCTCCGTCGGCGCTCGGCGACCCGTACGAGAGCGAACACTGAGCGTCTACCCGTTTTTGGGTCGAGACCTGGCACGACGAGGGGCCGACAGATATGCTGGCGGCGATGCAGACGCACCGCGACGTCGGCTTCGAGGGACCGATGCGGCCGGCCCACGCCCCCACGATGGCCGGCGAGAACAACTCAAACCCGAGCTATCATACGAAAGGGCGATTCTTCGCGCTCGGCTACGTGCGCGGGCTCCTCGAACAGACGACGACGAACTGAACTAGGAGAGCGCTTCCTCGTCATCTCTTCCGCTATGGTAGCCTTCGTCGCTGTTTCTCCCGTCGTCAGGAGCGTCGAAGCCCCACTCATCACACGTGGTTGACGGGACAGTCAAACCGCCGATATTGGCGAGAAACACTCCTCTAACTATGCAAATAATTCACAAAGAAGACTCTCCAAAAACATATTTTACACGGTTCTACATAACAATTCGGCCTGTGAGTCGCCCGGCTCATCCGAGCGGCCGGCGAAGTGGCCATCTACCCGCCGCCGCGTCGCGGTCCGGTCACACCCGGCGACGAGGCGAACCGACGCGCCGTCACTGACTCGCCCTCAGGCCTGGTCGACCCGGTGGACGGGTCCCCGCGGCTCGTACTCCATGCGCTCGGCGACGGCGTCGGCCACGTCGTCACCGAACTCGCGACGCACGATGTGAAACGCCAGGTCCAGTCCGGAGGTGACGCCCCCGGCGGTCACTAGGTCGCCGTCGTCGACGACGCGAGCGTCCACCACGTCGGCACCGGACTCCCGGAGGTCCGACTTGGCGCTGGCGTGAGTCGTCGCGGGTCGTCCATCGGTGACACCGGCGCGCGCGAGCAGCATCCCGCCGGTACAGACGCCCGCGACGGCGACGCCGTCGTCGTAGAGCGCGGCGACCGCGTCGGGGACGTCACCGCGCTCGGCCTCCGCCCACGCGCCCGTCTCGCCGCGACTGGTCCACTGTCCGCCCGGCACGAGAACCAGGTCCAGGGAGAGTTCGTCAAGCCGGTAGTCGACGCCGATGCGAACGCCGTGGCTAGCGGTCACTTCGTCGACGTCGTCTATCGTACACAGCGTCACTGTCACGTCCGCCCCGACGTCTCGGGCGTTGTCGAAGACCTCGAACGGTGCGATAGCGTCGAGTTCGTCAACGCCCTCGAAGAGAACGATTGCGATGTCCATACGTGCTACTGGCGCGGCACGGACAAAACAGTTCACCCGGGAGGACGGAGAGTCGAGCGACCGTCCGTCGAGTCCGAAGTTCGTCGGCTACGCTCGTTTCGCCCCGCCGACCGGCGGCCGCCCGTCGCCAGGGGGGCCTAGCGTGCTTCGGAGGACCCTGATGGGGCTCGGTCGTTTGGCGGACGTTTGGACGATGCACATCCCGATTGTGTACGTCCACACTCTCTTGGGACGATTATACCGTTTTCGACCGCCCGCCCGTGCTCGGCAGACGCTCAGAATCCGGCATCGTCAAATCCGACTCTCGGCCTGACGACCCGATTTACGATTAGCAAATGAGGCCTCTCTCCCCGACTCCCGTCTCGCATCTACGAGGTCCAAGCGAGCGAGTTGGTTAAATCGCCTCGGAAGTAACGACTTTACGACTACTGTGTTCACGTGTAGCTATGGCACGCTCAGCCATCCAACTGTACACGCTCCGAAACGTCGACGACCCACTCGAATCGATACTCCGAGAAATCGAAGATTCGGGGTACGAGGGCGTTGAATTCGCCCAACGCGTCCACGACGCCGACCTTGATGCGGTGACCGCCGCGCTCGACGAAACCGGTCTGGAGACCGTCTCGGCGCACGTCGGCCTCGACGCTATCGAAGACGACCTCGACGAGACGGTCGAGTTCTACCGCGCGCTCGACTGCGACCGATTCGTCGTTCCGTGGCTCGACGCAGAACACTTCGAGAGCGAGGCCGCCGTCCGGGAGACGGCGGCTCGGTTGACCGAAGCGGCGGAGTCGCTCGCCGATTACGGTGTCGACCTCTGCTACCACAACCACGACCACGAGTACGAACTGGTCGATGGCACTCCCGCTTTCGAGTTGCTTGCGGAGTATTCGACCGACCCGCTCGGGTTCGAGGTCGACCTTGGGTGGGTCACAGTCGGCGGCGGCGACCCCGTCTCCTTCCTGGAGCGCTGGGGTGACCGAGTACCGCTCGTTCACGTCTCGGACGCCGAGGCCGACAGAACCCCGACGGACGTCGGCGACGGTGTACTCGACGTCGAGCGGTGTGCGAAGGCTGTCCGTGAGAGCGACATCCAATGGGCCATCTACGAACACGACGAACCGGACGACCCGATGGCGTCGATGCGCGGCGGCGTAGCCGCCCTCGAACAGTTCTGAAGTCGTCTAACCCTGATCGGGTCACCCGCCCACGGTGATGTGGTCGTTCGACCGTTGCTCGACTACCCGCGTCGGCCTCGCCGCATCGACACATCCTTACCGAGCGCACGAGACCGATGAGACATGACACGCCCAACGGTCACGGTCTGGAACGAGTTCGTACACGAGCGCGAGAGCGATGTCGTCGCGGACATCTACCCCGACGGCATCCACGCGGTCATCGCCGACGCGCTGGAAGCGCGCGGCTTCGAGACGCGGACGGCGACGCTCGACGAACCCGAACACGGACTGACCGAGGAGGCTCTCGACGACACCGACGTGTTGACGTGGTGGGGCCACGCCGCACACGACGAGGTCGACGACGAGGTCGTCAAGCGGGTCAAGGAGCGCGTCCTCGACGGGATGGGCCTGCTCGTGCTGCACTCGGCGCACTATTCGAAGATTTTCAAGTCGCTGATGGGAACCACCTGCTCGCTGAAGTGGCGCGAGGCCGCGGAGCGAGAGCGGTTGTGGGTCGTCGAGCCGAGCCACCCAATCGTCGCCGGTCTCGGCGACGACTTCATCGAACTGGAGGAGGCGGAGATGTACGGCGAGCGCTTCGACGTGCCCGCGCCCGAGACGCTCGTCTTCAACAGCTGGTTCGAGGGCGGTGAGGTGTTCCGGTCGGGCTGTTGTTACCGCCGCGGCGCGGGGAAGGTGTTCTACTTCCGTCCAGGTCACGAGACCTACCCCGTCTACCACGACGAGAACATCCAGCAGGTGCTCGCGAACGCCTGCGAGTGGGCCGCGCCAGGTGAGGACCAGCCCACGTCCGTCTACGGTAACGCCGAACCGATGGAAGCGATCGACACGAGCGACGACCGTACCGTCCACTGAACCGGTCGTAGTCGGGGCTCAGTTCCCGTCTTCGCCGATATCGGCTTCGTTGACGAAACCGTGAGGCGTGTCGCCGTTCAGGTACCGAACCAAATTCTCCGCGGCCTTCCGCCGAAGTTCGTCGCTCGACGACTCCGAGTACCACGCGACGTGCGGCGTGACGACGACGTCGTCGCGCTCAAAGAGCGGGGAGTCGTGCGTCGGTTCCTCTTCCATGACGTCGAGTCCCGCTCCAGCGATTTCGCCCGCTTCGAGGGCGTCGTACAGCGCCGCTTCGTCGACGAGTGGGCCGCGAGCGGTGTTGAGGAGAAACGCCGAGGATTTCATCCGCTTGAAGGCGTCGGCACCGAACAGGTGGTACGTCTCGTCGACCAGCGGTGCGTGTATCGAGACGACGTCCGACTCCGCCAGCATCGTCTCGAAGTCGACGCTCTCGACCGGGTGCTCGGCGAGGGTGTCTTCGTCGAGGTAGGGGTCGTACGCGAGGTACTCGAAGTCGAAGCCGGAGGTAAGTTCGACGAACGTCCGCGGAATCTTTCCGAAGGCGACGAACCCGACCGTCTTGCCGGGGAGCGCTTCGATCGGGCGGCCGACTTTCCAGTCCCACGTGCCGGATTTGACCGACCGGTCGTACTGCGCCGTCTTCCGCGCGAGCGTGAACAGAAGCGAGAGCGCGTGCGTGGCCACCTCCGCCTCGCAGTAGGACGGGACGTTCGTGATGGCGACGTTCCGCCCCGAAGCCGCCTCGATGTCGACGTTGTCGACGCCGATGCCGTACCGTGAGACGACCGAGAGCTCGGAGAGCATATCGAGAACGGACTCGGTCACCTCGGCGTACTGGACGAGCAGGCCGTCGGCACCCGCTGCTAGTTCGACCAGTTCGTCTTCCGACGTGGCCGACCCGACGACCACGTCGTTGATACCGGCCTCGGTGAACACTCGTTCCTCTACGTTCGCGTCCGGAAAGTCCGCCTGCGAGACCGCGATTCGGTGTGACATACCAGATTCTCCGGACGGAGGGGGATAAATACTGTCCGAGGTTCTCGACACGACTCTTGACGACTTCGGCCGTCGCCTCGGTTCCGGAGTTTCGATGTACGACTGTGGAAGCCAAGCCGGGATAGCTGACAATTTTTATATAGCGTCCGCACGGAACCATATCTATGTCATCGACTGTTGCTAAGGAAAACCCCGCCCGATTTGTGGTGAGAAACGTCGGCGGAATCGACGAAACGGCCGTCGAACTTCCGCCCGGGGTCACGGTTCTCGCAGGACGAAACGCGACGAACCGAACCTCGTTTCTGCAGGCGATTATGGCCACGATGGGAAGCGAGCGAGTTTCGCTCAAAGGCGATGCTGACGAGGGCCACGTCGAACTCGAACTCGGCGACAACCGGTACACTCGAACGCTGACGCGAACCGGCGGCGGAGTAAGTACGAGCGGCGACCCGTTCCTCGACGAGGCGGAAGTCGCCGACCTCTTCGCGTTTCTCCTCGGAAACAACGAGGCGCGACGGGCAGTCACTCAGAACGTCGACCTTCGGGAGATCATCATGCGGCCGGTCGACACCGACGCGATTCACCGTGAAATCTCGGAACTCGAAGCCGAGAAGTCGCAACTCGACGACCGAATCGACGACCTACAGGAACTGAAACACGACCTTCCGGAACTGGAAACCGAACGCACGCGTCTGCGCGAGGAACTCGAAGCCAAACGCGAGGAACTGGCCGAGAAGGAAGCCGAAATCGACGACCACGGCTCCGATGTCGACGAGTCGCGCGAGGAGAAACGCGAACTGGAGCAGAAACTCGACGAACTTCGCGACCGACGCGCTTCTCTCGAGTCGGTCCGGTCCGACATCGACCTCGAACAGGAGAGCATCGAATCCTTGACGCGCGAACGGCGCGAGCTCGAAACCGAACTCGAAGAACTCGCCGACGAGGCCGACGACCCCGAAGATGAGGTCGACCGACGAATCGGGCAACTGCGCGAGCGCAAACAGCGCCTCAGCAGCGAAGTCAGCGAACTCCAGAACGTACTGAAGTTCAACGAGGAGATGCTCGAAGACGGTGCCGTCACCGCGACGCTGTCGACGGAAGACGACTCGAAAGCGGTCACCGACAAGCTCGTCGACGACGACGCTGTCACCTGTTGGACGTGCGGGTCGACCGTCGACAGAGAGAACATCGAGGGGACGCTCGAACAGCTGCGCACGCTTCGGAAGGAGAAACTCACCGCGGTCCGTGACATCGACGACGATCTCAGTGAGCTCCGAACCCAGAAGAAAGAGCGCGAGAAACGACGACAACGGGTGGAGTCGCTTCGAGGGAAGCTCCGGCGGGTCGAAGACGAACTCGACCGCCGGGAGGAGACGCTCTCGGACAAGCGAGGCGAACGCGACCGGCTGGGCGAGGAGGTGGCGGCGCTCGAAGAGACGGTCGACGATCTGGAATCGGAGGACTTCAGCGACGTCCTCGAACTCCACAAGCAGGCAAACGAACTCGAATTCGAACTCGGTCGACTGGAATCCTCGCTGGAGTCGGTTGAGTCGGAGATCACGGAGATCGAAGACGAACTCGCGGAGGAGAGTCGACTGTCCGACGAACGCGAACGCGTCGCCGAGGAACTCACCGACCTCCGGACCCGGATCGAGCAGATCGAGACACAGGCGATCTCGGAGTTCAACGAGCACATGGACGCCGTGCTCGGGATTTTGGAGTACGCAAACATCGAGCGGATCTGGATTGAGCGAGTCGAGCGTCGCGTCCGCGAGGGCCGACGCAAAGTCGACAAGGCGACGTTCGAGCTACACATCGTCCGCAGCACCGAGTCGGGGACGACCTACGAGGACACCGTCGACCACCTCAGCGAGTCCGAACAGGAGGTCACGGGACTCGTCTTCGCGCTCGCGGGCTACCTCGTCCACGACCTCTACGAGACGGTGCCGTTCATGCTCCTCGACTCGCTGGAGGCTATCGACTCCGACAGAATCGCTCGCCTCGTCGATTATCTCTCCGACTACGCCGAGTTCCTCGTCGTCGCGCTCCTTCCCGAAGACGCGCAGGCAATCGAGAACGAGGACGCTCGCGTCTCCGAGATATAACCGACACTATCACCGTTCGTTCTCACTTCTCGTCTACGGTTGCTCGGGACGAACTCACCTCAACTCGAACCGTCGGTGCTCTGTACGTCCGTGTCCCGTTGGCAGTCGCAGCCGCCACGTTCGAGCAGTTCGTCGACACTGTACTGTGCGCCGCACTCCTCGCAGAGGACGTTCATCTCGACGAACAGGCGGAACTCTCCGAGCGTGATGTGGTCGTTCGTCCGCAACTGGTCGAGATTCCCTTCGGTCACCGTCGCGGTGCGCGATCGGAGGCGCTGGATGCTCTCCGTCGTGTTTTTCATCCTATCGGCCTCGCTCGCTCGTTCGTACTCAGCACCACGGTACTTCTTGAGATACGAGCGTATCGCTTGGTGCGTGACGAAATCGCGTTCGAGTCTGGCGACGTCGACACCATCGCGTTCGAGTCTCACTCGCGCCTCCGTTCGCATCCCGCTGCTCACCTCATCGTCGGTCAGTAGCCGATACACGTTTTCGACTTCCCCGTCGAGCATGGACGTGCCGGTGTCTGATACGGCCGATTCAAGCACGTGACGGTTGAAGTAGTCCGCCAAGTCCCGGAGACTGCGCCGTTCTTCGGCCTCGCCCGTCCAGAGTCGTTCGAGCCGGTCGCCGAACTCGGGTCCGAGGTCGTACGCCTCGATAACGCGGGCGACCTTACTGTTCGGCCGCTTGGGGTTGTCGCCCGTCTTTTCGGAGTCCATCTCTACTCGTCATTAGGTGGTGGAGGGTTTAACCATAGGGGTTCTCTCAACCCAGAATAACAAACCTATGTTTGTTATTTTGTTCCTCGTTTCTTCGAGTTGGCGCTCTCTGCTGTCCCCAGTTCCTCCTTTCAGTTTCCATATGGGAAACAATACAGTCGATTACTCCCTTTCGCCTGGGGATGCCGGGTCTTACGCCCGACTTTGATGGACGGGTAAGAATTGGGAAAAAAGTCTGTCCATCTCGATCTCACGTGTATCTCGCCCTATCGATTCGATGGGTCACTCGAATCGACGATTCATCGAACCTAATCGGTGCCTATACTGTTCTCTATCAGGAAACGCTACTGTTGTAGGAGCGTGACCTCGATAGCGTTGCCCGTGCTCACGACCAGTCCTGCGAGGTCCTCTTCGAGTTTCTTGCCGCTCATCTGGTCGATACTCCCCGAGACGCTGATCGCCCCGACGGGCCGGCCGGATGCAGTCACGGGGGCAGAGACACACTGAACTGACGGGAGATGTTCGCCCCGCTCGAAGGCGAGTCCCCGATCGCGGACCGACCGAAGCTCTCGGCGAAGCGCCTGCTCGTCGGTGATGGTCTTCTCCGTCAGCGAAGGGAGTCCGCGTCGGTCGAGGACCGCCTGGACCTCCTGGTCTGAGAGCTGTGAGAGAATCGCTTTCCCGCCGGCAGTCGCATGGAGATAGACCCGGCCACCGACGGGTGGCAGATAGCTGGATGTCTCGAACTGTTCTCCCGCCCGGTGCGTGTAAACGCCGTAGCCGTGTTCTGCGACCATTAGGTTCGCCACTGAACCGGCGGTCTGCGACAGATTCTCTATCGCCGGTTTAGCTATTGAGACAAGTTCCGAGCGGTTTTTAACGCGGTTTCCTATTCCGAGGAATCGGAAGCCGAGGCGGTACGTTCCCTCGTCTTTGACGATGTAGTCGAGCGATTCGAGTGTCGTCAGATGCTTGTGGACCGAACTTTTTGAGAGCCCGATCTCGTCTGCGAGTTCGGTGACGCCCGCGCTACTCCGTTCTTCGAGCGCTTCGATGATTCTGAACGTCGTCCGAACCGATCCGACCGGATAGCGTTCGTCTCTGCTCATACGGGGTCCAGACGGGGAGGTGACATAGCGTTTCCCCTTGGGAAACAACCCGTACGGGTTGGCGGCTGATGTCGGAGTCAGCCGTCTCGCTAGAGAGCTGAATTCTCCACGTGTAGAGCGTTATCTCAGAACGGCGTTTCCCAATAGCGAACAACGGATACAGGCTCACCGACGAACGTCACGACTGATAGTATGCTGCCTCCTTCTACAGACGCTGTTTGTAGGACCTAAACGCGTCGTCGTCCATCACAACAGACCGGCCTCCGTCGACGAGGAGACTCTCGCCCGTGACGAACGCCGCGTCGTCGCTGGCCAGAAACGTCGCCACGCCCGCGACGTCGCCAGGTTGCCCGATTCGGTCGAGCGGATGCAGTTCCTCGACCGCCTCGTACCGACCGCCTTCGAGTTCCTCTCTCGTCCGTTCGACCTCTATCCAGCCCGGGTTGATCGTATTCGCGCGGATACCGAGCGGTCCGAGTTCCAGCGCCATCGCCCGCGTCATGCCGTTGATTCCGGCCTTCACGGCATTGTACGGGAAGTGTTCTGGCATCGTGACGAACGCGTGATTCGACGAGATGTTGACGATACTCCCGCCCGCAGGCATGTGGTCGATGGCGTGCTTGGCAGCTAACCAGTACGCGCGGAAGTCGGTCTCGAGAACGAACGACCAGTCGTCGAGTGTCGCCTCCTCGACGCTCGTCTCGGTTTGAACGCCCGCGTTGTTGACGAGGACATCGACACACCCGAACTCGTCGACGGTGCCCTCGACGAGTGATTCGATGGCTTCTGGGTCGCGCATGTCGCACTGGATAAACGTCGCGTCGCCCGTTGTCGGTGCGTTGTGTATCTCTCGGGCGACAGCCTCGCCCGCCGCTTCACTGCGACCAGAGACTACGACCGCTGCGCCCTCGGCCGCAAAACGGCGACAGATTCCTGCGCCGATCCCGCGCGTCGACCCGGTGACAATCGCGACCCGGTCGCTGAGGCGGCCGTCTCTCGACGCCAGCCCGACGCTGCCGTTATCGCCGCCGTCCGGGAGATTCACCATTCGGCGACGCTCCCGTCGTCATTACGCCACACAGGGTTGTGCCAATCGACGGTTTGTTCGGCCTGCTGTTCGACGTACTCCTCGTTGATTTCGATACCGAGCCCCGGTGAGTCAGGGATGTCGACGTAGCCATCGTCGTAGTGGAACACGTCCGGGTTCTGGAGGTAGTCGAGTACATCGCTCGTCTCGTTGTAGTGGATGTTGAGACTCTGTTCTTGGATAAGCGCGTTCGGCGAGCAGGCGTCAACGTGGATGCAGGACGCGAGCGCGATGGGTCCGAGGGGACAGTGCGGTGCGACGGCGACGTCGTAGGCTTCGGCCATCGCGGCGATTTTCTTCACTTCAGTGATACCGCCGGCGTGCGAGAGGTCCGGTTGGATGACGTCGACCGCTTGCGATTCGAATATCTCCTTGAAATCCCACCGTGAGAACATCCGTTCACCCGTGGCAATGGGAATAGTGGTGTGTGCCGCGATTTCGGGAAGTGCATCGTTGTGTTCGGGCAGCACTGGTTCCTCGATGAACATCGGCTCGAACGGTTCCAACGCGGCGGCGAGGCGTTTCGCCATCGGCTTCGAAACGCGCCCGTGGAAGTCGACGCCGATGTCGGTCTCCGGTCCGACGCGTTCGCGGACCTCTCGAAGTCTGTCGACCGCGGAGTCGACCGACGCAGGGTTGTCAACTCGACGCATCTCGGAGGTGGCGTTCATCTTCAGTGCCGTGAACCCTTCTGAGACTTTCTCCGCGGCGGCGTCGCCGACTTCCGAGGGTCTGTCGCCGCCGATCCACTGATACACGCGTACACGATTTCGCGCTCGGCCGCCGAGCAGTTCGTAGATAGGGGCGCCGAAGTGTTTGCCCTTGATGTCCCACAGCGCTTGGTCGATACCCGCGATAGCGCTCATCAGAATCGGGCCGCCGCGGTAGAAGCCGCCGCGGTACATCCGCTGCCAGTGATCCTCGATAGAGTGAGGGTCCTCGCCGAGGAGGTAGTTGTCCATCAGTTCTTCGACGGCCCTCTCGACCGTCTTCGCGCGACCTTCGACGACTGGTTCGCCCCAGCCGACCGTTCCGTCGCTCGTCTCGATACGCAGGAAGAGCCATCGTGGCGGTACTTCGTACAGGTCGTAGTCGATTATCTTCGTCATAGTTCTGTGTCGTTGTCGTAGTTTTTCACGGCAGCGGGTACCGCGGTCTACCGTGGTCGCCGCACACTGCCGGGTCGGTTCAGCCGAGTGTAATCCCCGACGTTGACCCAGTCCCGAACGTGAGGATATCGCCGATACGGGTTCGAGCGAAGACCGCACTCCTCGCTCGAACGAGTGCTATCCGCGACATTCGCTTCCATATGTCCCGGTGGTTAGCATAAAAGTATCGTATCCTGCACTTTCGGCTCCCATGTCGGCCGAACCCGAGCACGTGAGCCGCTTCGTCGCTGAGAGCTGGTCTCTCCACCCGTCTGGGCAGCGACCGCTTGTTGCCGTTTTGCGAAGCTCTTTACGTTGGAATCTGAGTGTTTTACAGGATGCCGTACACCGTAGCGGTAATTGGAACTGGCGCAGAGCCTGAGAACCCGGGGAGAGATGGGTACGCGATGGCGTATCACCACGCGGCCGGATACGAGAAACAGGACGATTGCACCTTGGCCGCCTGCGCGGATATCGTTCGGGAGAATGCCGAAGCTTTCGCGGCGGAGTTCGACCTCGACGACGACGCAATATTTGGGTCGTACGAGACGATGCTTCAGGAAGTCGAACCGGATATCGTCTCCATCTGCGTGCCGCCGGCGATTCACGAGCGCATCGCCATCGACTGTATCCGAAGCGGTGTCGTCGACGCGATTCACTGCGAGAAACCGATGGCCGACACCTACGGGGGCGCCAAACTCATGACACAGGAGGCGTCGCGCCACGGGGTCCAACTCACCATCAACCACCAGCGACGGTTCAGCGATGCAGTCAGAACCGCGAAGCAGTTGCTCGACGACGGTGAAATCGGCGAACTTCAGCGCGTGGAGTTTTCCGCTCCGGTCGGTATCTTCGACTACGGAAGCCACTCCTTCGACCTCTGTAACTACTTCAACGACGAGACGCCGGGTGAGTGGGTCCTCGGACAGATTCACTATGACGAAGAGAACATCCTCTTCGGCACGCACAACGAGAACCAGGCCATCGTCCACTGGGAGTACGAAAACGGCGTCCACGGCGTCGCCGCTTCCGACAGTACCGGAACCGGCGGGCCCACCGACGCGTTCCGCTGTCACAACCGACTCATCGGAACTGAGGGGACCATCGAAGTCGGACCCGAGAGAGAAAACGGCGAGGAACTGCCGGCATTGCGTATTCGCCGCGGCGGCGGTGACTGGGAGACTGTCGAAACCGAAGACGGACTCCACGGCTGGGAGTTCATCGACCGTGCCATCGCCGAGAACGTCCACTGTCTGGAGACGGGAGAAACGCCGGAACTCGGCGCGGAGAACGCGCTGAACGCCACCGAACTCATCTTCTCAGTATGGGAGTCGGCCCGTCGGCGGGGACGAGTCGACCTCCCACTGGATATCGACGACAATCCGCTCGCCGCGATGATCGAGTCGGGCGAACTCACGCCAAAGCCGGCGGGAGAGGACTGATGGTCGATTTCTCGGTCTGCATCGAGATGGTGTACGACGACGATCCGTTTCACGACCGCATCGGACGCGCCGCCGACGCCGGTGCCGGCGCGATAGAGTTCTGGGACTGGCGGGAGAAAGACCTCGGGGCGCTACGGGCAGCGGCCGACGACGCCGACATTCTTATCGCCGGTTGTACCGCGGGCGGCGTACTGACTGACCTCGGCGCGACCGACGAGACGGTCGAAACCATCCGCGAGTCGATCGCGACGGCGTCGGAACTCGACTGCCCGACGCTCATCGTCACGACGGGGCCCGATCAAGACGGCGCGAGTCGGGAGACCCAACACGAGAATATCGTCGAGATACTCGGTCGGGTCGCGAAAGAGGCCGAGGACGCGGATGTGACGCTCGTCGTCGAACCGCTGAACACAGCCGTCGACCACCCTGGCTACTATCTGACCGACACCGCCGAGGGGGTTGACATCGTCCGCGAAGTCGACTCTCCGAGCGTGAAGCTCCTCTATGACGTGTACCACCAGCAGGTGACCGAAGGCAACGTCATCGAGACCATCACCGAGAACATCGACCACATCGGGCACATCCATATCGCCGACGTTCCCGGCCGACACGAACCGGGGACGGGCGAGATTAACTACGAAAACCTCCTCGCGGCCATCGACGACGCCGGCTACGACGGGTACGTCGGATGTGAGTTCACCCCGACTGTCGACCCCGATAAAGCGCTAGCAGCTACGTTCGAACTCGACTAACTCTGAATCGCACACTGTTTGCCACGGTCTGGTGTACCGCAAGTCCTCGTACTGTCTCATCTACTATTTTCGCGCGTTCTCACGTCAGCCGGCCTGAATCGACACTCGTCTCGGATGTCGATAACCACTAATGATTATACACACCGGTATATTGATATAGCCCCTAGAGAAATGGTGTCACTGGAGAACCTATGCCAAAGTCTTCAGAGCCTAGTGCGCGTCGCCGCCAGCTACTTCAGATGCTCGGCGTTGCCGGCGCGGCCAGTTTAGCGGGATGTAGCGTCAGCACTGACGGCAACCAGAACGAGAACGGAGGAAACAGTTCACAGGACGGTGGCGGGTCGAGTTCGGAGATGGCCCAGTCGTCGACGGGATGGGGTTGGGACATCGCCGCCCGATCGCTGCAGGACGCCGCCGAAACGTATAACCAAGAGAACGATGCGGACGTCACCGTCGAGGAACTCGGCAGCGATTCCTGGGAGCAGCGGTTCCAGACCGCAATCACCAGCGGGAGTGGCGCGCCCGACTTCTCGGTCGTACAGAACTTCGACGTGACGAATTACGCGAGTGTCAACGGTCTCACCGACCTGACCAGCCGTATCGACGAGGCAGGTATTCGAGAAGACATCGTGAAGACGAAGTGGGGGACTGTCAGCCACAACGACGCGGTGTATGCAATTCCGTGGGACATCGGCCCGACAGGCGTATTCTACAAGCGTGATATATACGAGGAAGCCGGTATCGACGTAGAGAGTATCGAAACGTGGGACGACTTCATCCAGGCGGGACAGCAGCTTCCTGACGACGTTGCGATGGTGAACCTCCCACAAGGTGATATGGGTCAGACGTGGCGAATGTACGTGCGACAGCTCGGTGGACAGGCGTTCACCGACGACGGTGCCGTCGCTCTCGGCAGCGAAGAGAGCATACGTGTGGCTCAGTTGATGAAAGATATGAGTGACGCCGGAATTACGACTCGGATCGAACTGTGGTCCGGCAGTTGGTTTACTTCGTTCGCAGAAGGGACACTCGCATCGCTGCCAAGTGCAGCGTGGATGGACGGAACGCTCCGCGCCGAGCTGCCGGACTCCGCGGGGAACTGGGGCGTCTACAAACTCCCGGCGTTCGAGCCGGGCGGCAACCGTGCGTCGAACCGTGGCGGTTCGAACATGGCTATCCCCTCGCAAATCAGCGACCAGAGCGTCGTTAATCGCGCGTTCGACTTCTGTCTCTGGGCGATGACGACCCCAGAAGTCCAGAACACCATGCTGGAAAATTACGGCCTGTTCCCGTCGCTGAGTACGGCCTACGACGCCGATATCTACGACCGAGAACAGGATTTCTACGATGGACAGCCTATCTTCCGTCTGTTCGCGGAAGTGGCGACCGAGATTCAACCGTACAACTACACGACGGATTCACCCGAAGCGCAGGACGCGCTCGAAACCGAACTCGGCCGGATGCTTGACGGCGCGAAAAGTCCCGAGCAGGCGATGAAAGACGCCGCACAAACCGTCGCCGACCGGACCGACCGGGAACTCGCGTGACGACGGCGCCGACACCCGGACCGAGATAGACACGAACACATAGCTATAAGACCGACCGAAATGTCGATGCCATTACCACGGTGAGCCAACCCATGCCAGCAGTAACGAGCGACGAGTCCGAACGAACCACAGTCGGCCGACTTTGTCTCGCGGAGAACCGTCTCCCGATGAGCCTACGGTCGAAAACTACCGCACGCCCGGAGAACGACGCCCGTCTCACGTCGGACGACGGGGGGGTGTAGTCGCCGCGTATGGTACTCACCGCTATTCAGTCGACGCTTCGCTCGTCGACTACGTACCAACGGCTCTCCGACCGCGTGCGGTACGCGCGCCAAGATCTCTCCGGCGCAGTACCGACGGTGCCGGGACTGCCGTACCTCTACATATCGCCGTTTTTCATCCTTTTCGGAATCTTCCTCATGTTTCCGGCGGCGTACACGTTCTACCTGTCGTTTTTCAACTATATCGGTGTCTCCAACGACATCTTGTTGAGTATTCAGATGGGGCCGGTCATCGTTTCGATACCGGAGATTGCGAGACTCGAGTTCGTGGGGCTGAGCCACTACGAACGCCTCGTATTCAGGGACTCGCTGTTCCATCGGTCGCTGTTCAACACGGCGTTCATCTTCTTCGTGCAAGTGCCGACAATGGTCATCCTCGGACTGGCCACAGCGCTCGTGCTGGACGCGAAGTTCATCCGCGCGAAGGGACTGTTTCGGACGCTCATCGCGCTGCCGGTAGCGACGGGGCTGGTCGCGTACTCGACGATCTTCCTCCTCTTGTTCAACGGGCAGGTCGGACTCGTCAACTACGTGCTGGAGACCATCGGCGTCAGCGCGATTCCGTGGTTAGGAGACGGCTTCTGGGCGCGGATAACGCTCGTTATCGCGGTCACGTGGCGTTGGCTCGGTTACAACATGATCATCCTCCTCGCAGGTTTGCAGACGGTTCCGCAGCCACTCTACGAGGCCGCGGAAATCGACGGCGCGAGCCGCTGGCAGAAGTTCCGGTATGTCACGCTGCCGCAACTCCGGCCGGTGCTGCTATTCGTCATTGTCTCTTCGACAATCGGGACGTTCCAGATATTCGCCGAACCGTACGTCATCACCGGCGGCGGCCCGTCGAACGCGACCATCACCATCGTACAGTACATCTACAACCAGGCGTTCCTCCAGTTGAACCTGGGATACGCTAGCGCGGTGTCGGTCATACTCGTCGTCCTCGTGAGCATCATGTCGATAATCCAAATCAGATACGGGAGTGAATCGTAATGCACATCCGAGACCAAAGAGAAGCGCTCTGGAAGTTCGGAAGCTACATCTTCCTGCTCGTCATCACGGCGTTGGTACTGATACCCCTGTACTGGATGCTCGTCGCCGCGACGATTCCGCAGTCGGAGTTCTTCTCGTGGCCGCCGCGGCTGCTTCCGGGGGCGTACTTCCTCGAGAACTTCCGGGCGCTTCAACAGAACGTCGACTTCGTCAGGAGTATCGGCAACAGTATCATCATCGCAGTGACGTACACGATACTGTCGCTGATCCTCTGTTCGATGGCAGGTTTCGCCTTCGCGAAGTACGAATTCCGTTTCAAAGAGCCGCTGTTCTACTTCATCTTGGCGACGCTCGTATTGCCTATACAGCTGCTCATCATTCCGCTGTTCCTCCTGATGGTGCAGATCGGCTGGACGAACTCGTATCTCGCAGTGATTCTGCCGTGGGCGGCGAACCCGCTCGGCATCTTCCTGATGCGACAGAACATGAAGGCGATTCCGGACTCGCTTCTGGAGTCTGCACGCATGGACGGTGCCACCGAGTTCCAACTGTACTACAAGATTGCACTCCCGACGATGCTCCCGTCGTTGGCGGCGCTGGCAATTATTCTCTTCTTAAACCAGTGGCAGGCGTTCCTCTACCCGCTTGTCATTCTGCAGGATCCGCAGATGTTCACGATTCCGCTCGCGCTGGCGGACCTCGTCGGCCAACAGCGAGTGGCGTTCGACCAGATCATGGTGGGAACCTCGCTGGCCGTAACGCCCATTTTCGTCGTGTTCTTGACGCTCCAGCAGTACTTCATCAAGGGGATCCTCTCCGGTTCGGTCAAACAATAGGTGATCACATATGGCAAAAATCGACATCACGAACTTACGCAAGACGTTTGGTGAGAACGGCGAACAGATCGTTGCAGTCGACGACTTCAACCTGAAAATCGAAGACGGGGAGTTCCTCGTCTTCGTCGGTCCGTCAGGCTGCGGAAAGACGACAACGCTCCGGTGTATCGCCGGATTAGAAGACGTGACCAGCGGGACTATCGAGTTCGACGGGACAGACGTAACTGACAAACGCGCGCGCGAGCGCGACGTTGCGATGGTGTTTCAGAACTACGCGCTGTACCCGCACATGACCGTCCGAAAGAACATCGGATTCCCGCTTCGGCTCTCGACGAAGCAGACGACCGAGGAGATCGATTCCCGCGTTGAGAACGTTGCGGAGCTGCTCGGCATTGAGGACCTCCTGGAGAAGAAACCTAAGGAGCTCTCGGGGGGGCAACAGCAGCGCGTCGCCCTCGGCCGTGCCATTATCCGGGACCCGGAGGTCTTCCTGATGGACGAACCACTGTCGAATCTCGACGCGAAGCTCCGGTCGACGATGCGGACCGAACTTCAGGAACTCCAGCAGGAGCTGGGAGTCACCACCGCGTACGTGACCCACGACCAGACGGAAGCGATGGCCATGGGCGACAGGATCGTCGTGCTCAACGGCGGCGTGCTCCAGCAGGTCGGCACCGCGAGCGAAGTGTATCGCAGCCCCACCAACGAGTTCGTCGCCGGTTTCATCGGCAGTCCGAGCATCAACCTTTTCACAGCGGCGGTGGAGGGCAACACGCTCACCGGTCCCGGCGGCTTCTCCTACACGCTCGAAGACGAGTCGCTGGTCGAGGGACGAAGTCAGGTTCGCGTGGGCATTCGCCCGGAAGACTTGACGCTCGCGTCCGACGGTAGTCTCCCGAGCGAGGTGACCGTCGTCGAGCAGATGGGTAACGAGAACTTTCTCTACGCGAAGATGGACCACGTCGACATCACTGCTCGAATCCAGAGCGAAATCCGGCCTACCGAGGGTTCGGTCGTCGAGTTCGGCTTCGAAGAGGAAGACCTCTATCTGTTCGACGCAGAGACGACGGAGGCGATTAAGACGAAGACCGGCGAGACGGATATCGACTACGAACAGTACACGCGGACACAGAGCGTATAACACCGCTCTCCGACGAAAACACACGCTTTTATCATGACACAGAGAGACGCTCAGCCATGAAGACCGGAGTTTGCTATTTTCCGGAACACTGGCCCGAGGAGCGATTAGCGCGAGATATCGAGCAGATGGCCGACGCCGGCTTAGAGTACGTCCGCATGGGCGAGTTCAGTTGGTCACGACTGGAACCGGAGCCCGGTGACCTCGACTTCGAGTGGTTGAAAGACGCCGTCTCGCTCATCGGCGACCACGGAATGCAGGCGGTGCTCTGCACGCCGACGGCGACGCCCCCCAAGTGGCTGGTCGACGAGTATCCGGAAATTCGACAAGCGGAGGCAGACGGTACGCCTCGACATTACGGGAGCAGACGCCACTACTGCTACAACTCCGAAATCTACCGACGTGAGACGCGACGCATCACCGAGGCGCTGGCGGAGGCGTTCGCGGACGACCCCACCGTCGCCGGGTGGCAGACGGACAACGAGTACGGCTGTCACGGCACCATCCGGTGCTACTGCGACGACTGCGCGACGGCGTTCCGGCAGTGGCTCAAGGAGAAGTACGGCGACGTTGAGACGCTGAACGAGTCGTGGGGCAACGCGTTCTGGAGCCAAGAACTCAACTCGTTCGCGCAGGTCGACCCGCCGCGACACACCGCCGCGGACCACCATCCCGCCCGATTGCTCGACTACTACCGATTCAGCAGCGACAGCGTCGTCGAGTACAATCGTCTCCAAACCGAACTGCTCCGGGAGGCGAACGACGTCTGGTTCGTCACGCACAACTTCATGGGTCACTTCGGCGCGCTCGACGCCTACGACGTCTCCGAAGAGTTGGATTTCGCGTCGTGGGACTCGTACCCCACAGGCCACGTCCAGGAACGGTCGACGCCGGCGTCGACAGAACAGCTGCGCGTCGGCGACCCCGACCAAATCGCGTTCAACCACGACCTGTATCGCAGCGCCACCGGGTCGCCGTTCTGGGTGATGGAACAGCAACCGGGCGACATCAACTGGCCGCCGTACTCCCCACAACCCGGCGAGGGGGCGATGCGTCTGTGGGCGCAGTTTGCGGTCGCCCACGGCGCGGACGTCGTCTCGTACTTCCGCTGGCGGCAGTGTCTGATGGGACAAGAACAGTACCACAGCGGCCTCCTCGCGCCGGACGGCTCTCCCGACCGCGGCTATCGCGACGCAGCGCGGGCGGCGACGGAGTTCGCCGAACTGCTCGACGGCCGCGAGACTGAACCCGACGAGCAGACGACCGCGGGCTCGGAGGCGAACGTAGCCGTTCTCCACGATTACGACAACCTCTGGGCGCTGGAAATCGAACCCAACACGCCCGACTTCGACTACTGGGAGCACGCGGAGACGTACTACGCGGCGCTCCAAGCGCGCTCCGTGACCGTCGACGTCGTCCCTCCGTCGGCGGAGCTATCCGGCTACGACGCCGTCGTCGCCCCGACGCTCTACCTCGCAGACGACCACTTGGCGGACACGCTCGAATCGTACGTCCGCTCGGGCGGCGAACTCCTCGTAACGATGCGCTCGGGGGTGAAAGACCCGTACAACAAGCTCCACGAGACGCAGCAGCCGGGGCCGTTGACGGACGTGCTCGGCGCGGAGGTCACCCAGTTCGAGAGCATTCCCGAACGTATCGAGAGCCGCGTCAGCTACGGCGGCGAGCGGTTCGACTGCCACGTCTGGAACGACTGGCTCTCGCCGGTAGCCGATAGCGCCGACGTCGTCGGCCGTTACGATGGCGAACTCGCCGACGGCGAGGCGGCAATCATCCACAACACCGTCGGGGAGGGCTCGGTAGTCTACGTCGGCACGTGGCCGGAGGCTGCTCTCGCCGACGAACTGGTCGGCGATCTGTTGATCCGGGCGGATGTGGAGACGACACCGCGACTCCCTGACCAAGTTCGACTGGCCAGGCGGAACGGGTTGACGTGGGTGGCGAACTTCAGTTCGGACCCGGTGACGGTCGACGCCGACACAGACGCTCGATGGCTCGTCGGCGGCGAATCGGTCGACAGCTACGACGTCGCCGTTACCGACGCCGCTCCCGCGACGCTCTCCGTTCAGAAGGAGGAGCGAGAGTGAGCCCAATGACGACAGAGCCATCTACACAGTCCCAGTCGGCGTACGCCCGAATCGCCGAGAACGGGGTCATCGGAATCGTCCGCGGCGTCGACCCCGACCGAACCATCGACGTCGTCGACGCGCTGGTCGAAGGCGGTATCGACACCGTCGAGATAACAGCCGACACGGCCGGCGTCCTCGGCACGCTCGAAGCCGTCACCTCGACGTTCGACCATTCGGAGGTACTCATCGGGGCTGGAACCGTACTGGATAGCGAGACGGCGAGAGCGGTGCTACTGGCGGGCGCGTCGTTCGTCGTCACCCCGAGTTTCGACCCCGGCGTCGTCGAGACGTGTAACCGGTACGGTGCGGTCGTCGCACCTGGGGTACAGACGCCGACGGAAGCCGTCCATGCGTACGAGGCGGGCGCGGACTTGCTGAAGATTTTCCCCGCATCGTCGCTTGGGCCCGAATACGTTCGGAGCCTCGGCGGCCCGCTCCCGCAGTTGCCGCTCGTCCCGACCGGCGGCGTTTCACTCGACAACGTCGAAGCGTACGTCGACGCAGGGGCGACGGCCGTCGGCGTGGGTAGCAGTCTCGTCGATTCGGAGGCGATTGCTGCGGGAGAGTATGGGGTACTAACCGAGCGCGCAGAACAGTTCCGAGCGGCTATCGACCGCGCACGGTCGGACTAAGCGTTCGGCGACGTCGACGTTGTGACGGCCGGTAGCTTTTCGCGTTCGCCGCCCGCCGATATCGTATGGCTTTCACCGACTGGATGACCGACTACGCCGGCCGCGACTGGCAGCAGTCAGCGAGCGGGACGGTTCGCTACGCGCTCGTCGGACTCGGGTGGTGGACAACCGACGTTGCCTTACCGGCGATAGCGGCGGCGGAGCTCTGCGAGACGACCGTCGTCGTCAGCAGCTCCGCGGAAAAAGCGAGCCGAATCGCCGGGGAGCACGGTGTCGACTACGGCATCACCTACGACGACTACCACGAGGGTGTCGCCGCGGACGCGTACGATGCGGTGTACATCGCCACGCCGAACGCCTTTCACCTCGAATACGCCGAGACGGCCGCACAGCTCGACAAAGGCGTTCTCTGCGAGAAACCGATGGAAGCTAGCGTCGAACGCGCCGAGCGCATAGTCAACGTCTGCGACGACGCCGACGTTCCGCTGATGGTCGCCTACCGAATGCAGACCGACCCGGCGGTTCGGCGGGCGCGCGAACTCGTCGAAGATGGCTTCCTCGGCGAACCGGTACAGGTGTACGGCAACAACTCACAGCCGCTGTTAGAGATGATTCCCGACCGCAACCAGTGGCGACTGAATCCCGAGCTAACTGGCTACGGCGCGTCAGTGATGGATCTCGGCATCTATTCGATAAACACCGCCCGCTATCTACTTCGGCGCGATCCGGTAACGGTCGAAGCCCGGATGTCGTCGCCCCACGAGGCGTTCGATGCGGTCCCCGACGAACGGTCGTCGTTTCTTGCCGTCCTCGAAGGTGATGTACAGATGGTCTCCACCGCGAGCCAGCGCGCTCACGCGGATACCCAGCTGAAGATTACCGGTACCGACGGACAACTCGAACTCCGACCGGCATTTCACGGTCAATGCACGCTGTACGCCTCGAAAGGTGACGTAACAGCCGAGGTGTCTCACAGGTCGTTCGATGCGGTCGAAGAGATGACCGAAGAGTTCGACTACTTCGCCGACCGGCTGCTATCGGAGGCGATTATCTATCCGGACGGCGAACACGGCCTGACCGATCTACGAATTATCGAAGCTATCCACCAAGCGGCTGATACGGAAACGGCAGTCGGCCTCGACTGACGTCGTTCGACCCTCTTTCGCGAGCATTTCCGGTCAAAAATAATTGTACAACAGGTGACGGGCATAACCGCTCTACTTCGCCGTTTGAGTTCGAGTCTGCTTACGCGTATTGTCGGAGCAACCGTCGGACGTGGCCCCCAGAGTAGGTGACGCCGTAGCGTTTCTCGATGTGCTCTCGAAACATCGCAGTCGTCCACTCGTCGGCGTCGTAACCCAGTTCCGAAGGAGACGTTGCCGCGTCCGCTCGGAGTCCCGCGAGCGCTTCTTCTGAGGCCTTCGACGGGCGTCCCGGTCGACTCTCGTCGGTGATCGCGGCCTCGACGGAGTCGTTCTCGAACCGTCCTAACCACGAGTACAGCGTCGAACGGGGGATTCCGTACCGCCGGCTCAACTCGTCTACCGGCTGTCCGTCTTTGTAGTCGAGTGCGATGACGAGCCGTTTCGCCTCCTTCGCGTCCGTGGCGTTCGAGAGCGCATCTCGAAGACGGTCCGCCGAGACCTCGTCGAGTTTTCCCATGGGTTCGATACCCGCTCGATATCTAAATACTTATGCACGCTACCGCGGCTGACTGGGCTTGACGATTGGGTACTCGAATCAGCTCGGGTGAAGTCGAGTGCGTACGGTTCGTCGTGTTCGCGGCGTGGTCGTTTTGCCGGTCGAAGAACTTGTGTGGCGAACGCCTGAGACGGCCGTACTGTGCGCCATGCCGTCGTGAGCCGGTTTGCTGATGAGAGGATTGAAGACGGTAGGGCCGTAACTTGTCGTTGAATGGAGGTAGAACGCCGACACCGAGTATACTTCCGCGCTTTCCGGAATCTCACACCCCGTGTCGGCGGGTACGTCGACGCGCGACACCGTCGAAGGGGTCGTCGACGACTGTTTCGACGATTCGGATCTCTACAGGACTGTGAGGCTCTGGAACGCCGACGACGCCGGCGTCACACCTCGAACACCGGTCGACGACACCGTCTACGGCGCACTCGAACTCACCACCGACCGTTCGACAGCCTTCGACGCCGACCCGGAGCGAGCTACCGCGGTCGTCCCGCTGGATGTGTGCACTTCGAGCATCCACGGGGACGACCGTCACCGCGTAGAAGACTCGATAACTGCGGCCGTGGAATCGGGCTCGGAGTGGAAACTGGAGTATCGTGTCAAAACCAACGCCGACGAGCTTCACTGGGTCGACGCCCGCCGAAAACTCAAGTACGACGAGACGGGGACGCCGCTGGACTTCCCGCGCGTCGTCATCGGCAGTACGGAGCGAAAACGAGCCGAGGAAAAACTTCGGCGCGCACGCGACAAACTAGAAACCCGGCGCGGCGGCCGTATCTGGGCCGAGTCCGACGACGGCGGTCCGACGTTCCGCTTCCCGATACCGACAACTCGAAGGGATATATATGAGTAACAAATCTACCGAACCGGTCGAAGTGCTATTGGTCGAGGACAACCCCGATGATATCCGACTCACACAAGAGGCGTTCGAGGAGTCCGGCATCCGAGACGAGCTCCACGTTGTCCACGATGGCGAGCAGGCACTCGACTTTCTCTACCAGCGCGGCCAGTACGAGAACGCTCCCGTTCCCCGACTCATCCTCCTCGACTTGAACCTCCCGAGCCTCGACGGGGAAGCCGTCCTTCGGGAGATAAAGGACACGCCCTCCCTGAGACAGATTCCGACCATCGTGCTGACGAGCTCCGAGGCCGAGGAGGATATCGCCCGGAGCTACGACCTCCACGCCAACGCCTACCTCGTGAAGCCGGTCGACCCCGACGATTTCATCGGCCTCGCTCGGGCGTTCGAGGAGTTTTGGCTCCAGCTCGCCAGGCTCCCGTCGCCGAACTACAACTGAACATGTCGGACGACGACACGCTCGAGGTGCTGTTGATCGAGGACAACCCCGGCGACGTCCGGCTCATCGAGGAGCTGCTCGCCGAGGCGACAGAGCGGACGGTAACGCTCTCAGAGTCCGACCCCGTCGGCACGCCGCGACTGCAGCGAACCGACCGTCTGGACGACGGGCTGCAGCGGCTCGAAGCGTCGCAGATCGACGTGCTCCTTCTCGACCTCGGCCTCCCCGACAGTTCTGGAATCGACACGCTCGAAGCGGTCCGAAACCGGACGAACGAGGTTCCGGTCGTGGTCCTGACCGGCGTTCAAGACGAGACCGTCGGCGTGCAGGCGGTCCAGCAGGGCGCACAGGAGTATCTGGTCAAAGACGAACTGACGCCCCCGTTGCTGTACCGGTCGATTCGACACGCCATCGAGCGAAAGAAGTTCGAGCGGACACAGGCGGCGCTGCACGGCGCGAGCCGCGATCTGGTGCAAGCGGAGTCGAAAGCCGAGGTGAGTCAGCTCGCGGTCGACACCGCCGTCGACCTGCTCGGGCGCCGCTACGTCGGTATCTACCTCTTGGACGTGGAGACGAACGTGCTCGAGCCGGCGGCGTATCCGGACTACCTCGAAACGTCTCTCGGTGACATCCCGTCCCTGCACCCGAACGAGTCGACTATCACGTGGCAGGCGTTCGTCGACGACGAGACCGTCGTGCGCGAGGATCTCCAGGAGGTCGACTGCTTCCGCCGGTTCGACGTCCCGCTGCGGAGCGGGCTCTGGATTCCGCTCGACGGACACGGTGTGCTCGTCATCCTCTCGGAGGAGGCCGACGGCATCGACCAGCAGACCCAGCAGTTGGCCGACCATCTGGCGGCGACGACCGAAGTCGCGCTCGACCGCGTCGAACGCGAGGAGTCGCTCCGGCGACAGGAGCGCGAACTTGCGACGCAGAACCAGCAGTTGGAGGAACTCAACCGGATAAACGATCTCATCCGCGAGATCGACCAAGTGCTCGTACAGGCCGCGACGCGCGACGCGATAGAACAGGCCGTCTGCGAGCTTCTGACCCAGACCGAACGCTTCGCGTTCGCCTGGATCGGCGAAGTAGTAGACGACGAGATAACCCCGCGTAGTTGGGCCGGCGCGGGCGCAGACTATCTCGACGTCGTCTCGCTGTCGGTCGACGACAGCGCCTCGCCGGCGGCGACGATGGTGTCGACCGAGACCACGACCGTCGTCCCCAACGTCGCCTCGGGGATCCGCGACGAACCGTGGCGGAAAGCCGCCATTGCGCGAGGGCTCCAATCGGCTATCAGCATCCCACTTCGGTACAATGAGTTACTCTACGGCGTTCTGACGGTATTTGCGACCGAACCAGATGTCTTCACCGACCGCTCGAAGCGCGTCTTCGAGGAACTCGGTGAGACCATCGCCTACGCGATGAACTCCGTGGAGACGCGCCGGACGCTGTTGACCGACACGGTCGTCGAGCTCGAACTGGAGATTCGCGAGACGGGCGGACAGCTGGAACAGCTCGCGCGTGAGGCGGGGTGTCAACTCAGTTACGGCGGTCTGGTCCCGCAGACGGACGGGACGACGCGAATATTCTTCAACGCGACCGGAGCGTCGCCGAACGCTGTCGTCGACGCCGCGACTACCGTCCCCGGAATCCGCGACATCGACTACATCGGCGAGGGGACCGACGCCGACCAACTCCGGTTCGAGGTGACCGTCTCCGGGCCGACGGTTCCGTCGGTGCTCGTCGAGTGCGGCGGCATCGCTCGCTCGATTCAAATCGAGGAGACGGTCACGCGAGTCATCGTCGAACTTCCAGACACGACGGATGTCCGTGCGTTCATCTCCCGGGTCGAAGAGAAGTACTCCGAGACGGAGCTTCGCGCGCGTCGGGACAAAGAACGGACCGATCGGTCCCAGGAGGCGTTTGACACGACGCTCGAAGCCGAACTCACGCATCGGCAGTTGGAGGTGCTCCAGACGGCGTACCACAGCGGCTACTTCGAGTGGCCGCGAGACCGGACGGGCGAGGAGGTCGCAACGTCGCTCGACATCACGCAGCCGACGTTCAACGCCCACCTCCGAACCGCGGAGCGAAAGCTCTGTGCGATGCTGTTCGACGACGGCCCCGTCCCCTCGGAGAGGCGGGACCAACATACGTAGTGTCTCGTCAGACGCGACACTACGAGTGTAGGAGCAGTCGATTTCCCCAAACGTCCCATCCTTTGGAGTATGGATACGATCTCGACTCAAGCCGCGGGCGTTAGGGAAATTCGCGAACACGAAAATGCCAGCGATGCAGTTGTCATGGCGGTTGCGGACGCGCGGAACGCCGATCCCTTGGAACTCGACCCGCTCTACGACACCATCGACCCCGACGCCCTGGACGCGATTTTCTCCTCGTCCGACTCGGCGCACCCCTCGGTGGAACTCGAGTTCGACATCGGTGGCTGTCACGTCACCGTCCGCGGGACCGGCGAGATACTCGTTTCGCCGCCACCGGCCGATACTACGACCGTCGCCGACCCGATCGAGAACTGAGATGGGTGGGTCCGAATCAACCAACTCGACCCGCTCCGACCGTTTGATTCGGGCGGCGTACGATGCGGAGACGACCCTCGATGCGAACGACGAGCGCGGTAACGACTCCCCTCGTGGGAGGCGCGACGCGTCGTTCAGGAACAAGCAGTGCGAGCACTGTGGGGCCACTATCGACACGAGCGAGTGGTACCCCGTCGTGACGGTGCGCAACGCGAACAGAGTGCTCCAAATCTATCCGCTCTGCGGCGACGACTGCCGCGAAGAGTGGAACGAAGCCCACCACCGATAAGTCGAACGTCGCGGCGTCGTCTCCGCCGATGGCTCCTTCCGCGGTCTCGACCGCCTCGTAGACCGGACTCGGCCAGCGGGACGACCCGGCTGTCGACGGAGAACTCGAACCTCACGCCGTCCGCTCTCGGCGCGGGAGAGAGATGGCGAGTTCAGTAGGACCGTTCATGCGCAAACTCATGTAACGCATCGAGCGTCAAATGGAAGTCTGAGCAACGAATTGAGGCTCCTGTTCGTAGACGAGCACAGAGATACGTATTCAGGAAGATCTGGACATCGGTGGGAATCGAAGGGGGTCTGCGACATCACTCGGAGACACTCGGGACGGGAAGATCGTTCGCAGTCGGAACCGGACCTATCACAGATGGCGAACGAACCCTCCGTTGCCACCTGCCGTAACCTGAAGTGAGTCGGCGGTTGAGATGCCAGCATGGATGTCGTCTCGAATCTAGCGTTTCTCCTGGTCCTCTTGGCCGTCGGCTTCGCCGCTCGCCACGTCGGCCTCCTGAACGACGCCCGCTCGGACCGCCTCACTCAGTTCGCGTTCTACGTCGCGCTCCCAGCGCTCGTGTTCACGTCGACCGCGTCGAAGTCGCTCGCAGCGGTCCTCGAACCGCGTCTCGTGCTCGGGTTCTGGTTCGTCCTCCTCTCCGCCGCAGCGGTCGGATGGGTCGTCCACCGCCGGGAGTCGACGCCGTCGGTCCGAAGCGTCGCCGTCGTGCAGTCGTATCACTGCAATCTCGGATTTCTCGGGCTCCCGATAGTCGCGGCGACGTTCGGCGGCGTCGTCACCGCAAAGGCGAGTCTCCTCCTCGGCATCGGCGCGTTGACGCAGGTCCCGCTGACGATCGCGGTGCTCGTGTTCGTCAACAACGCCGACGCAAACGTGCGAGCGGAACTCGGGAACCTCTTCGCCAATCCCGTTCTCGTCGCGCTCTCTATCGGGTTACTCTCTTCGGCGTTGGGCCTCTCGGTTCCCGGTCTCGTCTGGTCAGGTCTGGAGACGCTCGCTGAGTTCGCCCTCCCCATTGCACTCCTCGTGGTCGGTGCGTCGCTGTCGCTGGACGACACGTCCGTCGATTTCTCGACGGTCGGGTCGGTCGTCGCGCTCAAGATGTTGGTGATGCCCGCAATCGCGCTCGTGACGTTCTCGTTGCTCTCGGCGGACGTGTCGACCACGCGCGCCGGCGTGTTGATGCTCGCGATGCCGACGGCCGTCTCGACGTTTATCTACGCGACCGAACTCGGTGGCGACGCGAACCTCGCCTCCGCGAACGTCTTTGCGACGACTGTCGCGTCTGTCGGGACGATTCTCGCCGTGCTGCAGTTCGTGGCGTAGTCCGTGACTCGAGACGGGAAGGTCCTACTCCCCGAAGGCCCTCAGGGTTCGCCGGCGACGATATCTGCGACGCGCCGACGGTCGAACAGGCGCTCGGACTCGGGAATCTCCGGATAGGGCTCGCCGGTCTCGTAACCGGGCCACTCGCCGAACTGTTCGGGGTACAGTTGCTTTGCGGTCATCTCCAACTGGAAGAGGTTCATCAGCGGCCCCTGGACGGGGTTGCCCGACGGATAGACGCGGTCGTTCCGGACGGCGGTCAGCTGTCCGCCCACGGGGTGGTCTTCGAGCGTCTGGCGAATCTGTCCGACGTCGTAGTAGGAGGCGATGCCGAACGGGTGCAGGATGACGTCCGGGTCGATGTCGAGCATCGTCTCGTAGTCGTACGTCGTCTCGAACGTCACGTCGTCGACCGCGAACGCGTCGGTCGCTTCGAGCGGGCGGGTGTGTGCGGCCGCGAACCCCGGGGCGTTGAGTTTCGAGGGGTAGAACGTCTCGTCCATGAAGATCACCACCCCGACCGAGGGTCGCTGGTCGGCGGGCGGGAGGTTCGACCGAATCTCTTCGAGCATCCCGTCGTAAACCGCCCGAAGCGCCTTGAACCGCCGTCGTTCTCGGAAGACGTTGGACACTCTCTCCGAAATCTCCCAGAGCGTGTAGTACTCGTAGCCGTCTCGGCACTCCTCGGGCGGTTGGCTGTGCGCCCGGCTGTAGGCGTTGCCGAACCACGGGGCGATGTTCGTCCGAATCTCGTCGATGTCGGACTGCTCCCACCCGTCGAACGAGACGACGAGACACGGGTCGACCAGGTGGAGGTCGGAGTTCAACTCGTAGAACAGCTCCTTGTCGACGTTCACGTTCCCGGACCCGGTGTTGAGCTGTTCGATCCCGCTGCGGTCGAAGGAGACGCCGTCGAGACGGTCGTAGTACGCGTCGAGCGTATTGCCGCCGGCGTCGGCGTCGAACCCCAGCGAGTTCACCGCGTCGCCTTTCCCGTAGGCGACGGCCATGTCCGCGTACAAGAGGCTGTACACCATCACGTTCTGGGGCACGCTATCGAATTCGACTGTCCCGACCGGTGCCATCGACACCGAGTACGACTCTCCCGAACTTGTCGTCTCCGAGCCGGCGTCCGTCTCTGCCGCCCCGCCGTCTCCAGATCCGACTGTCGTTCCCGGCGACGTTTCCTCGGCTCCGTCGTCACTCGCACAGCCTGCGAGCAGTCCGGCACCGACGACTGCTCCGCCGTACCTGAGGTAGTCGCGGCGCGTCAGCGAGCCGCTCACCTCTAACTCGTCGTCCATGTGTTTAGGCTCGCCTAAACAATGAAACCACTTTCGAATTCTCCATCGACCTCGCCCGGTGAGTTCGAAACTGAATTGGCGTTATCTGACTGTTTGGTTTTAAAACAATTTTAGGCCTTGATTCGGCATATATCAAGTAGTGCCTATTTACCAGTCGATATCGTTTTTTAACTAAACATGGGCTGTAGCCAACGAGAGTTCAGACGCTCGCAGGAGAGAGCGCTCGTCGTGGACGTCGTCGAGGCAGTCGAGAGCGTCTCGGGGTTCGAGCAATCCGAACTCCCGCCGCTGTACGAAACCGTCGATATGGAGGCTGTGGAAAACGCCGTCCGAAGCGGGTCAGGAGTGGTCGTCGGGTTCGAGTATAGCGGCCACACCGTCACCGTGGTCGACAACTCGCGACTCATCGTCGAACCGCTGGAGAGAAGTGAGTAACGCGGCCCGCCGGTTCAGCGTGGAGGTGCGTCGACCGCCCGTTCCCAACCCCTTCGTCCCCGTCACCGAACGCGTTCGACGACTTCCTCGGCGAATCGCGTCAGTTCGGCCTCCGGATCGTCGCCGGGCGTCGAGACGAGCACGTGGTCGACGCCCATCTCGTCGAGGGTCCGGAAGTAGTCGGCGAACCAGTCGCTGCCGGCGCGGTAGCCGAGATGCAGCGGTTCCGGTTCCGCCTTCGGGTCGTCGGCGAGTTCGGTTCGGACGGCCATCGCGTACGGTTTCTCGCCGGCGACCGACCGCCACTCGTCGAGGTAGGATTCGAGCGTGTTCATCGGGAGGTGATAGAAGAACCAGCCGTCGCCGTGGTCGCCGATCCACTCGACGGACTGGCGGGCGTAGCCGGTCGGGAGCAGCGGAAGCGTTTCCGTCGTCGGTTTCGGCACGAGGTCGAGCGACCCGTCGAGCGTTCCCCACCCCGAATCGAGTTCGGGGAACTCCTCGCGCCAGACGGTCCGAAGCACGTCGACGCTCTCGCGGAACAGTTCGCCGCGTTCGTCGGCGTCGACGCCGAACGCCTGAAACTCCGGGTCGCGGTCGCCCGTCGCCACTCCGAGGACGAGGCGGCCGTCGGAGAGCCGGTCGATCGACGCCGCGCTCTTTGCGACGTGCAGTGGGTGCCGAAGCGGGAGGACGGCGCTGGCGGTGCCGAGTGCGACGTCCGACGTGTGGGCGGCGACGTGACTCAACCACGTCCACGTTTCGAACGTCTGGCCCGCGTCGCCGAACCGCGGCCAGTACAGCGGTACGTCGCGTGCCCACAGCGCGTCGAACCCGACGCGCTCGGCGTGCGACGCGAGTTCCATCTCCCGCGCGACCGGCGGTCTGGACTCCCGGGCGTCGGTGAGCGGGAAGCCGACGCCGAAGCTCAGAGTCTCGGTCCCGAACAGCCGATCGTAGCCCGCGTTTCGGTGGTCCATCGTCACGGGTGCGCGTTCGGCCGAGCGCGTATTGGGACTACGGTTGGGCCCCGCGTTTTCCTCGACTCTCCTGGCGAAGACCGAGAGAGCGGGGGCTCGTCCGAGGGTGTCTCAGGCGTACGCCTCGAACTCCTTTCCGAACACGAGAAAGTAGCCCGTACCGACGAGACCGACCGCGGCCGCGACGCCGAAGGCGAGTTCGGGACTGACGAAGTCCCAGAGGTAGCCGCCGAGCGCGGCGCTGGGGACGACGATGGTGTTTCGCAGGAGGTAGTACGACCCGGTGACGCGACCGCCCGCGCCCTGTTCGGCCGGGCCGACGATGAGCGCCTTGTGCGACGGCAGTCCGGCGAACCGTAGTCCCGAGAAGGCGAAGACGACGACGAGCGCGAGGGCGCTTCTCGGCGCGTATATCAGGACGACCGGAAAGACGGCGTAGACGGCGAATCCGAGCGCGACGACGGGCTTGAGACCGACGCGCTCTGCAATCTTCGCGGCGGGGGCCATCACGAGGAGCGCGACAACCATCTCGACGCCCAACAGATAGCCGAAGAACGCCTCCGGAGAGAGCTCGATAGCGTAGGAGAACTGTCCGAGCGAGACGGTGGCGTCGAATCCGACGTCGAATATCTGTGTGACGACGAGCACGAAGAACACGTAGACCATGCCGTTGGCGAACCGAACCAGCGTGTCCCCCACGAGCAACGGCCGCAATTCGTCTGGCATCTCGCGGAACTCTCGGCGTATCTGTTCGAGTCCCGCGAACGAGTCGCCGATGTCGTCGCCACTCGCGTCGTAGAGGACGTGCTGGACGACCGTCCCGAGCAAGCCGAAGACGACGGCCACGGCGAGGACGTACTGGAAGCTCACGGTGAACTGCGGGTGGAGGCCGATGAGCACCGCCGCCATGACCGGCCCGACGAGGAAGGCGGTTCGGCGGAACGTCTCGGTGCTTGCGAACCCCTCCGCGAGACGCGACGGGGGCGTCGATTGCTTGACGACCGCGAACGTCGCGCCCAGGCCGAACGATTTCCACGCTTGGGCGAGAATCAGGCCGACGAAGATCCACACCCACGCGGCGACGGTGACGCTCCCCAGCGAGATCGTCCCGATTCCGGGCGCGACGAGCCAGAACCCGAATCCGAGAGTCGAGAGGAGTCCGAACAGCGTCAGCGCGTACCGGGACCCGACTCGGTCGGATACAGCCCCGCCCGGGTAGGGGTAGACCGCGGAGATGACGTTGCCGAAGGTCCCGTACAAGCCGACGACGAACCCCGACGCCCCCAGCGCCACCATGTACTCCGGGAGGAACCGACTCGTCATCTGAAAGCCGAGACCGAACGTGAACATCGCTATCGAGAGGACGAGCACGTCGCGTTCGAGCGAGACGAACTGGCGAAACGGGTCGAGTATATCGACGGAGTCATCCTCTGTAGCCATGTGTCACTCTTCCCGCTCGATTGGTACGTCTCGTAAATAGACTTTTGTTGGCTCTGTCGTAGCCCTCAACAGCTGATAGGAATCGCAGGCTGAATACAGAGGAGGGGCCTTGTTTAGACGCGGAGTAACATCTCATCCCTTTCAGTAATGACGCTACGAATCAGCCGCTCAGTTAAACTGCGAATTTACCAATCGTGTCCTACGTATAACAGAAAGTATACCACTATTTTCAATCTATGGACACTATGGTTACTGGAATGGTTGTCCGATTCATAACGGATAGCCACAGAGCTGACGAAGCGCTCATTAGGGGGTATCTCGTCCCATCGCTACACCGCCTTAACGCAATCGACGGATGTGACGGCATTCGTTTTTACCGCTTAGGGAGTGACACACGGCGCAATGACGGCGAGGTACGACTTGCCATCTTTGGCGATTATGAAGCGGTCATCGACGCAGAGCGTAACCGATGGGATGAGTTGGCCACCGAAGGCTCTATCGAATATTGGGAAGTTGACGAGACTCCGAGCGCCATGGGATATCCCCACAACGTGGGTACGTTCTACCAGCGTCTCGATGTTCTGACGACCGAGATGGCAGCATTGTACTATCAAACGTTTGATGAGCGACCCGAACCTGTAGATGCGTTTCCTGACGTAGAACTACCAACGCCGATTGGGTGGTGGGTAGCGTTCCATCTTCTCATGAATCAACTTGGATATAGTCCCAAAGACGAAATTCAGGCTTGTTTCCAGTGTATCGACAATCGATTGTTTGCGTTGACGGCCTTAGAGGACTCTGACTATGCTCGGGAGTACATTGCTGACCTACATATGCGACTGGATGACATTGAGGCACGCATTGATGCACGCGAACAAGAGAAAGCTGACGACTACTATTCTGGTCCTGACTGACCGAAGTCAGGAAACAAGTTCGACATTTCTCACAGCGGCTTTCAGAACGAGTTCGCGGAACTGCCCGAACCACGTTCGTGCCCGAAGCGTGTCACCGTACCGCTGCTTGAGCGCGAAAAACACGGCCTCGATGACTGATCGTCGATGATAGGTATCGTCGTCATGGCGAGCGTTATGCGCCATATCGAGCGGATAGAACTCTCGGTGTGTAATCAGGGGCCGAACGTCAGCGTCCCGAAGTTCGTCGCGGAGGTCGTCCCAATCATATCCCTTGTCAGCGGTAATGATCTGTAGCCGGTTGAGGTTCCGTGTGAGTACCTGTCGCCCAATCTGAGTGTCGTGTGGTTGTTTCGTCGAACAATGAATATCCAGTTCGGCACTGGTGTCGCAGTCTACCAGTGCCGTCGTCTTCACTGATCTAAATGTGTAGTCTGTCCGATTTGCGTAGTGGCGACTGGCAGAGTGCCGGTCGAAGCCAGTCGCGTCGATAGCCTGTACGTCACCGGTATCGTGGAAATTAGCGGAGAGTCGAAGGAGGCTTCGCCAGACCGCCATCTTGAGCTGCTGCTTCCGTGAGCATACGGTCGTAAAGTCCGGCAGCTCGCTCGTTTCGAGATTCATTTTCCCGACGATCCCGTGCATCTCGTGAAGCACATCGAGGAGCCGTCGATATGGAAGGTCAAGGTATTCGCGGAGACCGTGGATCGCAACGATTACCCAGTCAGCGTAGCCACCGTCGCCCTTCTTGACCGCTGGTGAAGGATCGCCAGAGACAGCACGTTTTGCCAGTGTTACGAGACGATCTGTGAAGTGCGAGAGACGAGAGGGCACACTACTCGGGTCTGACTCAGAGGTCGTTAGTTCACCGGAGTGAGTCGTTCTCTATAGCGTCTAAACAAGGCCCAGAGGAGGTATTCAGCGAATTTCGCGGATCAAAATGGTGAACGGGTCAATAAGGGTACCATCATAAAAATCATATGTCGTGCCATTACAACAGGTAACTTACTTGGTTTATGATATATGTTTACATATAACGTGCTGCGAGTCGTAAGTAGTTCCGCGCTCATTGACGCGAAGACCAGGGATGGAATGGCAAGGGGCGTAGGAGACGAAGAGTTAACATGGTAACGACAGGACAGGAGGTGGATGGAACCCCAATCAAACGATCACAGGGGATACACCGGAACAAAACGATACAGTTCGTAACGGAACGGTCAAACAACGCTGTAACGGAGGTCGCATGACCCCCACGGACGACCCTAAGATTGGGTATTTAGCGTCGGCAAACGCTCCCTCTGAACGGTACTTCTCGAAGGTTGGATCCGTCGCTGCGATTTTGGGACTCGGGGTCTACGGAGTGTCGGCGTATCTACACCCGTGGACGCCACCGCATCACACCCACGACGCCTTCTCGGATTACGCAACGGAGTCTGGGTGGGCCCTCTACCACTTGGGGGAGTTCCTCGGGATACTGTTGATGGGCGCTGCCCTCCTTGCACTGACTTGGCGGTTGCGCAGGGGCGTCGCCGGCGCGTGGGCAACCCTCGGCGGGGTGGCGATGGTGGTGTGTGCAGGCGTCTACGCCGTCTTCATCGCCGTCGACGGCGTCGCCCTCGGGATCATGGTCGACCGATGGGCAGAGGCGGGGCCCGAACAACAGGAACTGCTGTACGAGACGGCGTTCGCCGTTCGGCAGATCGAAGGCGGCCTCTTCAGTCTCCAGTGGTTCATGTTCGGCATCGCAGCGGGGCTCTTCGCGGGGGCGTTTTTCGCCAGCGCCGAGTCGCCAGTTCGTCTCAACTGGTTCAGTGGCATGGGTTGGTTGAGCATTATCGCCAGCATTGGAGCGCTCTCTTTCGGAATCGTCCAGGCCCACGGATACACCGACCTGTCGATGACCTTCCAGACCGGACTGGCGCCGGGCGTGATATGGATTGTCGCCGTCGGGGTATTCCTCTACCGAAACCCGGTGCACATCACCAAACTCGGGAAAGGTACCCAGCGAGAGGACGACCAATCGAGTCACGAACTTGCCGACTAACATACAGAAAGATAAACCACGATGTCAACAACTGAAACCCGATTAAACCATGAATCGATTGCGGATAAAACGTCTGCACGAATAGTAGGCGCACTGATTACTTCTCCAGTGCCCGCTCCCCCTGGAACGCCGTGAACTAGTTCACATCTCCCTCGATGTGGCTATCGTAAATAGATTCTATGTGTGGTAGGATACGTGCGATTTACCCCGACGCGTGGGTATATACGCCCAAAGGTCGTCTATCCGCGAGATGGGTAGTCGGAAGAACGCGACGCTCACCACCGAGGACCGCCGGTGGCTCACCGGCGGGAAAGTGTACGAAGGCGAGCACGCGAAACAGCAGCGTTACCAACGCCGAACGGACATCTGCGAGCGGGTGTCCAACGCGCTTCTCGACTTCTCGATACTCTCCGAGTGCCTCGAAGAGAAAGAGCGCCGGCGGATCTTCGAGTCACTTTCGGACGGCGACGACACATCCGATGCGGAGGGAGACGAACTGTTCGAGGGGGTCGCCGACGGAATCGCGTACCTCCTGTACAGCGCCGACATCACCGATTCGTTCGGTGGGGGCTCGGGTTCTCTCCCCGACGACTCGCTCTCGAAGCGCGTTTTCTACGTGGGACTCTCTCGGGACCGAAGAAATAGACGAGTTCGTCGTGAACGACGTCGACCTGACTGTCGACACCGTCTCGCGCTCCGCGTCCGAGGCGACGGAGTCGCTGAAAAACGACGCGAGACTCTCCGACGCCGAACTCCGACTGTTGCTCGAAAGCGACCTCGTAGAAACCGAGGACGTGCAGCACTGTCTCCGCGCGTTGCTCCCCGACGAGGACGCGTGAGCCCGGAAGATGAGTGACAGCACCCACAAAGCGAGGTCGAGCCCGTGAACGACCGGAAGCAGTCGTTCAGGGCCGTTCTGGCAGCACTCGCCGTTCTCTCGCTACTCGGGCTCGGGCTCAGCTACGCCACCGCCGAGAGACCACTGGTCGACCAGATTCGGACTGACGACGGCTGGCAACACGACCCGAGTCGAATCGCGTCTGCGGACTCGGTGACGGTCGTCGGCACCGACTCGAACTCGTGGCGCGGTAGACCCGGGGAGGTGGACACGCCACGGGGTCGTGCGGAACTCGTCGCGGTCGACGGAGCCGGAACGGTACTCTACTACAACGACTCGCGCGACGTGTACTGGGACGTCGACCCGGTTCCCGGAACGGAGGCGACGGTCGAAGCCGCGTTCGCCGACCATCTGGACGCGGAGGCGTGTCCGTCCGACTGGAACCACTCGCAGTACGCCGTCGACGAGACGACGTGGGAGCGCTACTACGAGGTCCACGGCGAGAGCGGTCGCTGTACGCGAAACGGCGTCGACCGAGTGAATCTCACGACCGGCGAGACCACGACAGTCTGGACGGCGATGACTCCCGGACAGGAACTCACCCGGTTCCACGACGTCGACCGCGTGAACGAGACGCACCTCGCCGTCGCGGATATCTACCTCGACCGGCTGTTCGTCGTCGAGCAGTCCAACAACGAGATCGTCTGGACGTGGAACGCCTCCGACGAGTTCTCGACCGACGAGACCGGCGGTCCGTATCCGAAAGACTGGAGCCACATCAACGACGTCGAACTCGTCGACGACGGCGAACGCCTCATGGTCAGCATGCGCAACCACGACCGAGTAGTCTTCGTCGACCGACGCAGCGGGGAGGTAGACGACAGTTGGACCCTCGGCGCTGAGGACGACTACGGCGTCCTCTACGAGCAGCACAACCCGGACTACATCCCCGAGTCACAGGGCGGACCCGCCGTCCTCGTCGCCGACTCGGAGAACAACCGCGTCGTCGAGTATCAGCGAGAAAACGGAACGTGGGTACAGACGTGGCAGTGGCGAGACGCCCGGATGCAGTGGCCCCGCGACGCCGACCGCCTGCCGAACGGGAACACCCTCATCACGGACTCGAACGGTAATCGCGTCTTCGAGGTGGACCGAGCGGGCGAAATCGTCTGGAGCGTCACCGTCGGCTTCCCGTACGAGGCCGAGCGACTCGATACTGGAGACGAGAGCGCCGGTGGGACCACCGCACAGTCTCTCGGTCTCGACTCGCGAGCAGGCGACGAACGGAATCCAGTCGGCGTGTTGGTGAAAGACGCCCTCCCGAACAAGTACCTAAACGGAGTACTGTACGCGACGCCCATCTGGATGAGCCTCGCACAGGTTGCACTGTCGCTTCTCGCCGGGCTCAGTGTGGCGCTCTGGGTCTCACTCGAAGTGTTCTGGCGAGTTCGCGGGTGAGTGTGCGCTTCAGGGGATTTGTCGCTCGGACGAGAACCGCGCTTCCTCCCACTCGCGGCGTTCGCGTATCAGGTTCTCGCCTCGTTCGGTGATCGCGTAGTAGTTGGTGCGCCTATCAATCGGTCCCTTCTCCACGTACTCTTTGGTGACGAGCGTATCCAGGTTCGGATACAGTCGCCCGTGGTTGATGTCCCCGTCGAGATACTGTTCGAGCTGCTCTTTCGCCTGCTGTCCGGAAGGGCGTTCCATCCCCGAGATGACATACAACAGGTCGCGTTGAAAACCGCTTAGGTCGTGCATGTGATATAATTCTCTAGTGTTGAATATAGCTTCTCGCAGTATCACGAGCGCTGGTAGTTCACGTTTACAATAATGTCTATCGGTTACATTTGCTGAATCAGACAGTATTGGCTACTATCTCGTCGATAGATTGCTGCAGAGACACGACGTTCGTCGATCGTTTCGACGCCGAAAGTGAGAGTGCCGGAACACGGCTCAGTCCGGCTATCGAACGACACCACGGCCAAGCAGGTCGTCCGAGGAGCACCACCCGAGTCGACGCAGTGACGTACGCCGACGGGGGTTAACTCAATTCAACTCCCGAGCTCTACATACAACAATACTCCGCCTAATATGATAGGCCCACCGCGTTTTCCGTTCGATACTTGGTGCGAAGCCTTCGTGAACGCCGACATGCCAAGACGCCGATAGAGTCGGCCGTCAGTACTCGCTTAGCGGAGCGTGTTCTCCGTCGAGTGAGCGCATATCTCCGAACGACCCAGCGGCGAGAACGAGTCGGCGTCGTTCTCAATACGGTTCTTGCAGTATCGAAGGATTCCCATCTGCGACGCTTTCTTTCACGCTACTATAACTGACCTCCAAATTTCATCAGAAAACACACGCGTGTTGGTCACCCGAGAGCGGGTTTCGTCTGCCAACAAGTTGATAATTGTCGAGAGCGGTGTTCGAATTGCGTCCGTCCCCAACGACGCACCTCTTCATGGGTTTGGTATCCTCCGCTCGGCGGCGGAGTCGTCTCCACTCTTCGCCGAGACCACCTCCACAGCGATCAGTTCCGGTCGTCGTTCGGTTCGTCTTCGGTTTCGAGCTACTGGCCTCATTTGTCCTAATGATAACAGCTAACATGCAGAGGGGAGATATGGCCAATGCAGCGTTACGAGGCGTTGCACGAGCACCACGCCCCGGCTGGTCACGCGGCGATGGTGACGATTCGTCAGACAGAATCACGGACCGGATGGGAGTCACGGCCCATCCGGTCCACCACTGATTCTCTGGTCGCTGTGCAAGAGATGTCTATACTGCAGAATACCCTCTCAGCCCCGAACGTGGAGTACCGTCTCTCGGGACGCCATCTCGAACGCTCGTTCGGACTGCGCGCCGGAGCAGAACCCGACGGCGATATCTCAAATTTGTAATAAACACTGCTGCATTTACTATGTATATCTTAGTAAATGTGAAAATGGACTATATATGACTAATAGACGCCGAAAGAAGGTGCATTCAAAAACTTCTGTATTATTAGATATTTATGTTATCTTTTCTAATATTATCTAATTATATCGACAACATATTCAAATTATCTAAAAATTATGTCTCATAGTGGAAATCCTCCTCAAAATTAGGGGTCCCAAAACAGGTACTCAGTATGACTAAGGTCGCAAACTCCAGTTGAGTTTGGATAGTTTCCTCAACTGAGTTGGTTCAACCCTCGCGCAGTTCCGGTTCACCCGCGGCGACATCCACAGCCACCGTCTGCGAGCAACTGGTCGACAGTGAGTGTCTCTCCGCAAACGTCACAATGAACACTGATATCTACGAGCACGTCGATGTCGCCGACTTCAAGTTCGCCAGCGGTCACTAGCGATTCGAGGGAGTTCGCTGTCACAGTCTGCGTTCGACTTCTGAGACGACCAATGTTCGTATCGATCTTCTCGGTTCGGTTCGCGGAGGTGGGGTCGTCGCGGGAGACGCCTCGGTACTTTACCAAGTACGTGTGCACCGCTTGGTGAGAGACAAAATCGTTTCTGATGGTGTCAACGTCGATACCGTGCCGTTCGAGGGTCCGTTCGGCTTGTACTCTCGTCCCACTGGTCACAGCGTCGTCAGTCAAGAGCCGGTAGTAGTTCTCGACTTCGCCGTCCAGAAGGCTGACCCCCGCCGACTCGAGCGCCGATTCGAGCAGTCGGTGGTTGAATTCGGTCGCGAGTTCGCGGAGACTCGACCGGCCATCTCCGTCGGCGGTCCAACGGACCTCGAGCATCTCGCCCAAGCCGTCGAGATTGTACGCTTCGATGACCCGCCCGACCTTGCACTGCTGCGGTGATCGACGTGGATTCGACCACTCATCTGTCCCTTCCGTTCTGTTCCCCATGGTTCCTGCGTAGACGCGTTTGTCGGTAAAATGTTCCGCCTCGGGAACACGACACCGATTCTCGACTCGCGCTGCGGCTGTCGGAGTGTTTATGCCGCGGGACAAGCAAACGTGAATCATGCCAACGAGTGACAACGAGTGCGGTCACGGAGAAGCGAGGACTGTACCGACGACTCCGATGGAGAGGACCGCTAGATGAAAGCTATCGTCGTAGAGAAGGGTGAATCACGTCCAACGCTCAGGAACGTCCCCGACCCGACGCCCGAGCCCGGTGAAGTCCTCCTACGGACGTTACGGGTCGGCATCGACGGGACCGACCACGAGGTTATCCGCGGAAACCACGGCGGCTATCCCGATGGCGACGACTACCAGATTCTCGGTCACGAGGCCGTCGCCGTCGTCGAAGACGCCAACGGGACCGAACTGGAGGAGGGCGAACTCGTCGTGCCAACCGTGCGCCGACCGCCCGGAGAGACGAACGACTACTTCGAGCGCGGCGAACCCGACATGGCTCCGGACGGGCTCTACGTCGAACGCGGCATCGTCGGCGCTCACGGCTACATGTCCGAGTTCTTCACGAGTTCGACGGAGTTTCTCGTCCCCGTCCCCGAGGAGCTCGCGGAACACGGCTTCCTCGTCGAACCGATTTCGAACACCGAGAAGGCGCTCGAACACGCGTTCGCCGCCCGTTCGGCGTTCGAGTGGGAGCCGACGAGCGCGCTCGTCCTCGGAAACGGACCGCTCGGACTGCTGACGCTCGCCGCGCTGGAGACCCCATCGTTGCCTTTCGAGCGCACGTACTGTCTGGGTCGACGCGACCGACCGGACCCGACCATCGACATCGTCGAACGACTCGGTTCGACGTACGTCGACTCCCGCGAGACGCCGGTCGATGAGATTCCCGACGCCCACGAGTCGGTCGACTTCGTCTACGAGGCCACAGGATACGCGAAGCACGCCTTCGAGACCGTCGACGCGCTCGCGCCGAACGGCGTCGGCGCGCTCCTCGGTATCCCGAACGACTGGGAGTTCGAAGTCGATGGCGGCCGCCTGCACAGAGAACTCGTGTTGGAGAACAAGGCGCTGTTCGGCAGCGTCAACTCGAACGTCCGGCAGTTCGAGACGGCGAAAGAGCGACTCGTCGAGTTCCCCGACTGGTTCGCCGACGCGCTCGTCACGGGCGTCTACTCGCCGGCAGAGGCGGCAGACGCGTTCGGGAGGGGCGACGACGCCATCAAGACAGTCGTGGAGTTCGACACCCCGTGATCTCGGTGCCATCGTTCCTCAGACTACTCAGTCCGCGTCCGTCCGACGACGTTCGACGGGCGGCGAGCGAGTAACCGGTTCGACCGCATCGAGATGAACGACCGAAGCTACTTCAAGTCGTTTTACTTCCTCTACTTCGCGGCGTGGAGCGGATTCGTCGTGTTTCGCAACGCGTACTTCGAGGATATCGGGTTGACCGGCGTGGAGATGGGGACCGTCGGCTTTCTCCTTCGGACGGCCGGCATCCTCGCGCTGCCCGCGTGGGGGCTGTTGAGCGACCGATTCAGTGCCCAGAAGCGAATTCTCCTCGTGAGCGTCGTCGGCGCGGGTGCACTGGGGCTATCGTATCCGCCGGTCGCGGCGGTGTTTCCGCTCGTCGCGGCCGTCACGGTTGGCTTCGCGGCGTTCCGTGCCCCGATTCGGCCGGTGGCGAACGCCATGTTACTCTCCGCGGGGCTGTCGTACGGCAGCGTCCGCGCGTATGGCAGCATCGCTTTCGGCATCGCCGCGGTGGCCGCCGGCGTCGCCAGCACGCGTCTCGGCTCCGTCGTCGTGTTCTACGCGTTCGGCGCCGGCATGGCGGTGCTCGCGCTCGTCCTCCTCCGGATGCCGGTCGACCGCCGACCGCCGACCGAGAGCGTCGGCCTCCGCGCGGCGTCGCTCGTGAGAGACCGTAACTTCGCCACTCTATTGGTCGCGGCGTTTCTGATGGGGACGCTGTTCCCCGCCGGGAGCGCGTACCTCTCCGTCTACGTCCGCAGTCTCGGCGGGAGCGACGCGCTCACCGGTCTCTCCGTCGCCGCCAAGACGCTCGGCGAGGCGGTCGTCTTCCTCGCCGCGGCGCATTTCACCGCGTCGTACCGCCGGCTCTTGATTGCGGGCGCGGGTTGTCACGTCGTCACGTTCGCAGCGTACGCCTCGGCGCCCGTGCCCTCCCTCGTCGTCGCCCTCCAACTGCTCCTCGGCGTCGGCTACGCGGCGTTTATGCTCGCGGCGGTGAACCTCGCTCACGAACTCGCGCCCGTCTCCATCGGTTCGACCGCGCAGACGTTTCTCACCGGGTTCGGCTTCGCCGCGGGGTCCGGCGTCGGCGAGCTCGCGTCCGGACACCTCATCGACCTCGTCGGGGTCCAGTCGATGTACGCGTACGTGGCCGCCGTCGGACTCGTCGTCATCGCCGCCAGCGGACTCCTCGACGGCTCGCTCGGGGCCGACGGGCTGCTACCGTCCGACGAGTGAGGCGATACTGGTCGAGTTCGGCGGTGCTCGACGCTGGAAACTCGAACGGGGGGTCAGACCGCGTTTCGCTCGTGAACGTCGAGGAGCAGCGCCGCGAGTTCCGCACGGATACCGTCGAAGAACCGTTCGCCCTTGTCGGCGTCGGCCAGCGACGGGTCGCCGATAGCGCCGCTCTCGGAGTACGCCTCGAACGGCCGGTACACCGACAGTGGGCCGCCTTCGAGCAGGTCGTTACCGGCGAGGTCGTACGGCTCCACCCAGTACGTCGCGGGCGCGTCCTCGCGGACGAGTTCGGGACGGAGATACTGCATCAGCGATGTCTCGAACTCGCCCCCGTGGGCCATCCCGCCGGTGTCGCTCTCGCGAATCTCGTCGGCGAAGGGTGCGGCGAGGTCGAAGTACGTGAGACCGAGCGACTCGGCGTCGGGGTGGGCGCGGCCGACGACGGTGACCGCGGCGTCGACGAGCGCTCGGTTGCCACCGTGGCCGTTGAGCAGCAACAGTGCGTCGAATCCGTTGTCCAACGCGGCGTCGGCGACGGTACCGAGCAGGTCGAGCAGCGTGTCGAACTCGCCGGTGAGCGTCCCGCCGAACGCGCGGTGGTGCGGCGAGTACCCGGTCCAGAACGTCGGCGCGACCAGCACCGGCACGTCGTCGACCACCGCCGCCGCTCCCGCGGCGGCGACCGCTGAGGCGAGAATCGAATCCGTCGCGACCGGGAGGTGGTCGCCATGTTGTTCGACGCTCCCGACCGGGAGGACGAGCACCGACCCGTCTCTCTCCCCGACAGCGCGTATCTCGGGGGCGGTGCGCGCCGCGAACGCGACCTCCGCAGTCCCGTCAAGGTCGGCGTCGCCGTCGAACGGCCCCGGTCCGAACGTCATGCGACGCGGTACTCCTCGACGAGGCTCTCGTCGACGTCGACGCCCAACCCCGGCGACTGCGACACGGTCAGCGCGCCGTCGGCTATCTCGAACGGCTCACGAATCACGTCGGCTTCCCAGCCGTAGTACACCGAGTCTGGCGGGAGCGTCAGTCCCGGCAGGCCGTACACCGCGTGGAGAATCGCGGCCGTTCGGATGCCGAGATCGAACGCGCAGTGGTGCGTCGCCGGAATCCCGGCGTCCTCGACGATAGCGACCTGTTGTCTGAGCCCGGAGAGCCCGCCGGCGGGCGTCAGATCGAGGACGGCGACGTCCATCGCCCCGGCTTCGACGAGACGTCGGAGATTGTGCGGCGCGTAGGTGTCCTCGTTCGGCGCGATAGGCTGTCGCGTGCGTGCCTGCAGCGACGCGAGCCGTCGGTGGCTGTCGACGCGAATCGGTTGTTCGAGGTACTGGAGGTAGACGCCGGCGTCGGCGAGCGTCGCCCCGACGCGGACGGCCTCGTCGACGGTCCAGCCCTGGTTCGGGTCGAGGCGAAACAGGAGGTCGCCGTCGACGGCGTCGTGCATCGCTCGCACGCGCTCGACGTCGTCGCGCCAGTCGCGGCCGGCTTTCGTCTTCAGCACCGAGTAACCGGCGTCCCGGACCTCGACGGCGCGCTCGGCGGACTCTTCAGGCGGGAGGATGCCGAGACAGTAGGCTACGTCGACCGTGCCGCCGTCGCGCCCGGACGCGTACTCGTCTTGGTGTTCGCGGTGTCGCGTCTCGGTCTGCCCGGGTGCGGTCCACCCGCCGAGCAGTTCGTACACCGGTCTGTCGAGTACCTTCCCGACGATGTCCCAGCAGGCGACTTCGACGGGCGCGAAGAACAGGTCGGCGTTGGCGTACTCGAGGAACACTTGCCGGCGGAACGTCTCGACCTCGAACGGCGAGCGCCCGACGACGAACGGTTCGATGCCGTCTTCGAGCACCGAGACGGTCGCCTCCGGCGTCAGGAACACGCGCATCTCGCCCCACCCGGAGACGCCCTCGTCGGTGTCGACGCGGACGAGCACGCGGGTCATGCTGTCGAGGGAGTTGTGGTTCGTCACGTACGGCGCGACGCCGCCGTCCTCGAAGGGAACGAGCGGAACGTCTACGGCGTACGCTTGCAGTCCGACTATCTCCATACTGCGGTATCGACTACCCCCCGGATAAAGTCACCGAGGTGGATGACGCCACCGTGGACGACTCTCGAACACCGAGTCGACCGACGTTCGCGGCGTCACGCCGACCACGACGCGTCCTCGTCGAGCGGATAGATGGGGCGCGGCACGCGCTCGTACGGCAGCTCGGCGAGCCGCTGGTTCGTCTCGCCGGCTGTCAGCGCGAACAGTCGCCTCGCGGCGACCGCTTTCCAGGCGGGGCTCAGGTAGCCGCTCTTCAGTGCGACCAACTGGCGTGCGTCCGGGTCGACGCCGAGTCGCCGCAGGAACGCCGGGTCGCGGTGGGCGTTCGTCCGGTGCTCGGCGACGACGACGTCCGCGCCGTCGAGCGACACGAGCGCGGTTCCGACGCCGGCGTCGCCGTCGAACTCGCCGTCGGAATCGAGGCGCTCGATTCGAGCCTCGGGAACCTCCAACGGCTCCCCGTCCGGATACCGGCGGCCGAGTTCGAGCGAGACGGTCGCTCCTTCGCCCGCGGCGCGACACGTCTCGTAGCTCTCGTCGTCCGCAACGACGGCGACGACCGGCGTCCCGAGGTCGTCTCGGTCGAGTATCTCGGCGAGGAGGTTCGTCGTATTCTCGCCCGCGCCCGCGCCGGGGATGTCGCCCGTGTCCGCCACGACGACGGGGCAAGTGTCAGTCGCGGCGGCCTCGTCCAGCGCCGCCGTCGGCGAGTGGGCTTCGGTCGTGAAGTCGAACTCATCGCGTCGCTGCCAGAACGCCCGCGCGAGGTCGGTCGCCGTCTCGTCGACGACGGCCGCTGCCGAGTCGTCGCCGGTCACCAGCGCGTGACAGCCCGCGTGGGGGTTGTCGGCCCACGGAAAACCCAGAAAGTAGTTGGCGTCGTAGACACCTTCGGCCCGGTCCGCCTCGCGGAGTCGGTCGACGAGCGTGCGCATCGGTTCGGCCTCCGACTCCGACTGCTCGCCGGCCAGGAGCATCGGGAGTCGCCGCCAACCGAGCGCGAGCGCCTTCTCTCCGCGGAGGGCGTCGAGCAGCAGATTCACCGCCCGGACACCCGTCTCCGCCACGTCGGTGTGCGGGGCGGTTCGGTAGCCCGCGACGCCGTCGAGTGAGTCGACCATCCGCTCGGTTATCGTTGCGTGCATGTCGAGCGCCGCGGTTATCGGTACGTCGGGGCCGACGCACTCGCGGACCGCCGCAAGAAGCGCTCCCTCGGGGTCGGGTTCCCCCTCGACGAACATCGAACCGTGGAGGTCGAGACAGACCCCATCGACGGGTTCGCCGTCGAGTCGGTCGAGTAGCTCCCGTTTCATCCACTCGAACGCCTCCCGCTCGACGGTCGGGGCTGGGAGCGCGCTCGCGCCGATCGTCGGCAGTATCTCGATGTCATCGGCTTCGCTTTCGGCTTCGAGCGTCTCGACGATGCCGCCGAGCGAGCGCCCGACCGTATCGGTCTCCAGTAGCTCGTCGCCGGTGGCGGTCGAGAACGTCTCGATGCCGGTCGTCCCCTCCGCGAACGTGTTGGTCTCGTGGCTCACCGCGCCAACTGCGATTCGCATGGACGTTACTGCACGGCGAGCCGTTATGAGTGATTCCCTCGTGACGTTCCGCGGAAGGCTAGAGGAGAGTGCGGTGCGCCGACCGCTCAGTGCGGCCACGGCCGCATCGGCCAGAAGTACGCGAGCAGCGCCATCCCCAGAAGAAGGATGCCGCCGATCTTCATCACCGGTCCGGCGTCCATCTCGTCGCGGACGAACGCCAGATACAGCACGCCGATAGCGGCGACCAGGAAGACGAGCGCGCCGCCGACCACCGGCTCGTTCTGTCCGGAGTAGCCGAGGCGTAACACGAGAGAGGGAACGTCGGGCAGCATCTACCCTTTCCCTCCCGTGAGCGCGATGCCCTCCATGAACGTCCGCTGGGCGAGAAGATACGCCGCGAGGACGGGCAGCGCGGCGAGGATGACCGCCGCCAGCAGCTGTCCCCACTGCGAACCGTACCGCCCGGTGAGCAGGCCGATGCCGACCTGGAGGGGGTACATCGCCGAGTCGTTGAGGATGACCAGCGGCCAGAGGAACGCCCCCCAGACGAAGATAAACGTGAACACGCCGAGCGACGACAGCGCCGGCTTCGCCAGCGGCAGCATGATACGCGTGTAGATCTGGAACGTGCTACAGCCGTCCATCCTCGCGGCCTCGATGAGCGAATCGGGCACGCCGAGGAAGAACTGGCGCATCATGAACGTCCCGAACGGGTTGGCGATGTACAGCACCATGATAGCCCAGTACGTGTTCGACCAGTTGATGGCGTTCATCTCCAGATATAGCGGTACGAGCACCACCTGTGGTGGGATGACGAGCGTCCCGATGACGAGCGTGTACACCAGCGACTTGCCTCTGAAGTCGCCCTTTGCGAGCGCGTAGCCCGCCAGCGTGTCCAACAGCAGCGTGAAGAACACGACGCCGACCGCGAGGATGAGGCTGTTGAGTATCCAGCGGTCGAGCGGGTTCTGCATCCAGACGTTGACGTAGTTGACGAACGTCGGGTCCGAGGGGATTATCTGCTTGATTGTGGTGAATATTTCATTCTCGGGCTTGAGAGATGTGAAGAACGCCCAGATGAACGGAATCGTCATGATGGCGCTCGCGGTGAGCAGGATGACGTGGGCGACGACTTTCGCAAACGTGTCGTACCACGATCCCTCGTACTCGACGCTCGGGCGGTCGTCGTCGAACTGGAGCTCGTCAGTACTCAACGTCATCACCCCACGTCCGCTGCTGGACGATACTCAGCCCGAAGACGATGAGGAACAGCACGACGGCGATCGCGCTGGCGTACCCCATCTCGAACTGCTGGAAGCCGGCTTGCCAGAAGTAGTAGACGATAGTGTACGTCGACCGCACCGGCCCGCCCTGCGTCATCACGTACACCTGCGTGTAGACGCGGAACGAGAAGATGAGCGTCACGATAAACACGAAGAAGGTCGTCGGCTTCAGAAGCGGCAGCGTGATGTAGCGGAACCGCTCCCAGCGGTTCGCACCGTCGACGATGGCCGCCTCGTAGTAGTCGTCCGGGATTCCTTTCAACCCGGCCAGGAAGATGACCATGTTGAATCCGATGTGCTTCCAGACGCTCATCAGAGCGATGGACGCCAGGGCCGTGCTCGAACTCTGGAGCCACGATAGCTGTGGCAGTCCGATACCACCCAGTATGGCGTTCAACAGCCCGTACTCGGGGTTGTAGAGCCACGTCCAGATGAGCGAGACGACGACCCAGGAGGTCACGACGGGAAGGAAGATGGCCCCTGAGTAGAACTTCGTCCCGCGGAGATTCATGTTCAACAGCAGCGCCAGCCCCAACGCGATGGGCACGTCGAAGACGAGCAGCGCGAAGCTGTACCCCGCGGTGTTGATGATGGCGTTCCAGAAGATGGGGTCGTTGAACAGCCGCACGTAGTTGTCGAGGCCGACGAACGGATGCTCCTGCGCCAACGGCGCCCACTCGTGGAGGCTGATGTAGAACGCGCCGATGAACGGAATCAGGAGTATCGCCGCGAAGAGAATGGCCTTCGGTAAGACGAGGGCGTACCACGAGAGGTCGGTGTCGGAGTCGCTGACGTCGAAGTCGGAGACGTATCCGCCGAAGCGACGACGAATGCGCTGTAGCCCTTGTGACTGCGCCATAGTTAGAGCAGCGCGTTGATGTCCTGGGCGGCTTTGTCGAGCGCCTGTTGCGGATCAGCTCCCTGCCACATCGACTGCGCCTGCGTGTGGACGGTGTCCCACATCTTCGACACCTCCGGGTGGCTCGGGAACGGGACCGTGTTCTCCATCTCCTGGGCGACCGGTTCCAGTTTCGGGTTGTCTTGGATGAATTGGTTGAACTCGTCGGTCTCGTAGGCGTCCTTTCGCCCGGGGAATCCGCCCATCGATTTCGTCACACTCCGTTGGACTTCCATCGAGTTGATGTAGTTCAGCCACTCAAGTCCGATCTCCTGACTCGCGCCGCCGCGACTCGGGATGGAGTAGAAGACGCCCGCGCTCCACGTGTGACTCGTGTCTATCTGCGGGCCGCTCGGGTACGGGATGAACTGCCAGTCGAGACCGCTGTCGCGCAGGCGCGGGTACATCCACGACCCGGCGAAACACATCGCCGCCTCCCCGGCGAGGAGATCCTCGATGGCGTCCGTGCCGCCGGGGTTGCGCGCGAGGACCGTCCCGTCGTCGACGATTTTCGGTTGCAGATAGTTTGCCGCCTCGAGGGCGGCGTCGTTGTTGATTATCGCCTCGGTGCCGTCTTCGTTGAGGTAGCCGCTTCCGTTCGAGAGCGCGAAACAGTCGAACCCCTCGCCCGCCGACATCGAGAATCCGGCCGTCCCCGACCCGCCGAGCGCGTCGATCCACGACGCGAACTCTTCCCAACTGGGGCGGTGCGTTGGGTCGGGGACCTCCAGCCCCGCCTCCTCGAACATCGCCGTGTTGATGGCGACGAGGCGGCAGTCCGCGTACCACGGCACCGCCCACAGCGTCCCGTCGTAGCTGGCGTTGCTGCGCGCCGCCGAGACGTAGTCGTCGGGGTTGAATCCGTTCTCTTCGAGGTTCAGCGCAACGCCCTGGTCCGCGAAGCGCGGCACCCAGAGCACCGACAGCGCCAAGCTGTCCGGCGCGTTCCCCGCCGGAATGGCGGTCGTGGCCTTCGCCAGATAGTTCTCGAAGGGATAGTACTCCCAGCTGGCGTCAGAGATTTTGTCGCTTTGCTCCGCGATTTGGGCGGCCTGTTCCTTGCGAATCGGCGCGAGCCCTGGGTCGTTCCACGCCCAGAACGTCGCCGAGCTCTCGCCACCGCCGTCTCCGCCGTTGCCGCCGGAGCCGTTACCGCCGCCGGAGCCGTTATCGCCACCAGTACCGCCGCTCGAACAACCGGCTAGACTCGCCGCACCGACCGAACCGGTCAGTGCGAGAATCTGACGCCGGGTGAGATTTCTGTTGCTCATACTAGCCTCAGAGGAACAAACAGACGTTATACAATAAGTCTTTGGTGTGTTGTACCATATCACTTCGGAGCCTTGCCAGTGTTCGAGACGGCTCGAACACCGTTCGCGAGAGAACGTCGGACTCAGGCGCGAGCGTTGACGTCGACGTTCGTCGCGGTGGAGACGTTCCGTGACTTGATCGTCTCGCCGGTGTCGGCGTCGAACAGGTGCATCTTCTCCTCGGGGATGACTATGTCGAGTGTCGTCCCCGGTTCGACCACCCGCTCGCCGTCGAGCGTCACCGTGTACCGCTCGTCCCCGATGTCGACGTAGACGTACGTCATCTCGCCCATCGGTTCCGTGACCGAAACCGGGACCGGAATCGAGCTCGGATCGCTCTCGTCTGCGAGTTCGATGCTTTCGGGGCGGATACCGAGCGTCATCGGTCCGTTGCGCCCAGTAAGCTCGTCGCGGGTCGCCTGCGAGAGTTCGTACCGGAACGCATCGTGGACGAGCGCGCCGTCGACGTACTCCACGTCGAAGAAGTTCATCGACGGCGAGCCGATGAAGCCCGCGACGAACCGGTTTGCGGGTTCGTAGTAACACTCCAGCGGGGTGCCGAGCTGCTGGAGCTCACCCCCGTCGAGAATGGCGATGCGGTCGCCCATCGTCATTGCCTCCGTCTGGTCGTGCGTGACGTAGATGGTGGTGATTCCGAGGTTCTGCTGGAGGTTCTGTAGCTCTGTCCGCATCGTCGTCCGGAGTTTCGCGTCCAGATTCGACAGCGGCTCGTCCATCAAGAACACCTCGGGTTCGCGGACGATAGCGCGGCCGAGCGCGACGCGCTGCTGCTGCCCGCCGGAGAGTTCGCCCGGCTTCTTGTCGAGTAGTTCTTCGATGCCCATCATCTCCGCTGTCTCCTGGACTCGACGCTCGATCTCGTCTTTCGACATGTCCGTCGACATCTTCAGTCCGAATCCGATGTTCTTCCGGGCGGACATGTGCGGGTAGAGCGCGTAGTTCTGAAACACCATCGCGATGTCGCGCTCGGTCGGCGGTCGGTGCGTGATGTCGTCGCCGTTCAGGAGTATCTTCCCCTCCGTCGTCGTCTCCAGTCCGGCGATGCAGCGGAGTGTCGTCGATTTGCCACAGCCGGACGGGCCGACGAAGATGAGGAACTCGCCGTCTTCGACGTCGATGTTCAGGTCGTCGACCGCGACGATCGACCCGTCTCCGTCCGCGAACACTTTCCGGAGGTTGCGGATGTCTAGCTTACCCATGGGAACTCACTACATGGCGAATTGCAACAGACCATAATAAATTTGCATGGTGATTTCATCGGCTGCAGGGACGGCCGACCCGACTAGCTGAGCGGGACTCTTTCGCCCGTTTCTGCGGCCTCGCGCGCCGCGAGCGTCAGTTCGAGCGTCTCCACGGCGTCGTCGAACGTCGAACGAACGTCGACGCGCTCCGACGTATCCGTCCGAACCCCGTCGCGTCCGGCCGCCGCACGCAGGAACGCCTCGAACTCGCGGCGGTACCAGTCGCCGTCGGCCTCGTAACGGACGGGTTCGCCATCGACGGTGCCCGAGAGCGTATAGCCGAAGTAGTCGAGTTCGAGATACGCGTCCTCGGCGGCGATACGGACCTCGAAGCGGGAGTCGGGCGAACCGCACGTCGAGGAGACGTGCGAGACGGCCCCCGACTCGTGGTCGAGCGTCACCGACGTTGCGTCCTGAAAATCGACGGCGTCGACGAGCAATCCGTCCGTTCCGCTCCCCGTCGCGGACGTCACCTCTCCCGCGAGGTACCGGTGTAGGTCGTAGACGTGCGTCGACTGTTCGACGATCTGACCGCCCGACCGGGCTCGTTCGTACCACCACCCCGTATCGGGGGCGGGGACCCAGTAGGTGCTGTCGATGTGGCCGATGCGGCGTCCGTTGAGCAACTCCAGCGCGCGCTCCGTTATCCCCGCGTACCGGCAGACGTAGCCGACCTGTGCGAGAATTCCGGAATCGGCGACGCGCCGGGCCGTCTCCCGCGCCGCGTCGACCGTCAAATCGACCGGTTTCTCGACGAACAGGTCGATACTGTACTCCGCCGCCGTCCGCTCGTACTCGCCGTGGGCGAACGGCGGGACGGCGACGACGAGCGCGTCGAGCGACTCCGACTCGATGAGTTCGACCCCGTCAGTGTACGCCTCGGCGTCGCGGGGGACCGCCGCCTCCCGCGCTCGCGTCTCGTCCACGTCGGCGACCGCGGTCAGTTCCACGTCGAGCGAGCCGCCGTTACGGTCCGTCAGTCCCGTTTCCAACGCATCGTCGAGCGTTTCTAAGTGAACCGAAGCGATGCCTCCCGCGCCGACGAATCCGACTGAGAGTGTCACGAACCCACATGACCCATACAACGTGTTAAAGCTATCCGCCCGAACGGTTCGGGTTACCGGCGGTGGGTCGTCTATGACCCGTGGCAAGCACCGGCGGAGTCCGACGACGGACCGCCACGCGAATCTATAAATCACCGCGGACGGGAACTGCTGTGCATGAGGTTCGCACTCAACCAGATGGGGTTTCCCGAGCAACGCCTCGAAGCGAACGTCGACCTGGTCGCGGCGGCGGGCTACGACGGCATCGAACCGAATCTGACCGCCGACGGGCCACTGTGGGACGACGAAACGGTCGACGAACTCGTCGACCGAATCGACGCCTCCGGACTCGAGGTCCCCGCCGTCTCGACGACGCTGCACTGGGAGCGGCAGCTGTCGAGCGCGGACGAGGAGACGCGAGCGGCCGGAATCGAGGCGGGTGAGCGGATGATTACGCTCGCGGACGCGTTCGACGCCGGCGCGGTCCTCGTCGTCCCAGCTATCGTCGACGAGGAGACGCGGTACGACGACGCCTACGATCGGGCGCTGGAGTCGGTGCGTCAGCTCGCGTCGGTCGGTGCCGAGCACGACGTGACCGTCTGCGTCGAGAACGTTTGGAACGACTTCCTGCTCTCGCCGCTGGAGTTCGCCGAGTTCGTCGACGAGGCGTCGTCGGCCGGTCCGGTCGGCGCGTACTTCGACGTCGGAAACGTCAGGCGGTTCGGCCGTCCCGAGCAGTGGATTCGAATTCTCGGCGACCGAATCGAGCGCGTCCACGTGAAAGACTACCAAACCGATATCGACACCATCGACGGCTTCACCTATCCGCTGGAAGGCGACGTCGACTGGGGTGCCGTCGGCGACGCGCTCGCGGACGTCGGCTACGACGATTGGGTGACCGCCGAGGTCCCGCCGTACCGGACCGCGCCCGAGCGGATGCCGCCGCGGGTGCGCGGCGACCTCGAACACCTCTTTTCGTAGTCGAGCGCCCACCTCGGTGCGGGAAACGGCCAGTGGCGCGCACGACGACTGACGACACCTTCGGCGGCGATCCCGGCGCAACGCTTAATATCGGCTTGCCTGACTGACGTGTGTATGCATCTCACAGCAGTAGTCGCACATCCCGACGACGCCGACATCTTCTGCGGCGGCACGCTCGCAAAGCACGCCGACCGCGGCGACGACGTCACCATCGTCTACATGACCCGCGGCGAGTACGGCGGTTTCGACACTACCGAAGCTGAAGTCGCGGCGACGCGCGAGCGCGAGGCCGAGGAGGCCGCGAAGACCCTCGGTGCGGAGGCGGTGTTCCTCGACTTCGAGGATGGACGCGTGACCTACTCGATGGAGAACCGGCTCCAGCTCGTCGACGTGCTGCGCGAGCACCGCCCGGACATCGTACTCACCCACTACCGCGACGACATGCACCCAGACCACCGAGCAACGTCGAGGCTGGTGACCGACGCGTACTACATGTGTTCGCTCCCGCTTCTGGAGACCGAGTACGAGCCGTGGGGACCGCGGAACGTCTACTACTTCGGGAAGCCGACGTCCTCGTTCGAGCCCGAGACGTACGTCGACATCGGCGACTATCAGTCGACGAAAGAAGACGCCATCCTCGAACACGAGTCGCAAGTCGAGTGGCTCGAGGAGCACGGTGGCATAGACGCCGAATTCGACGGACTCGTCGAAGGGGTCCGCGCCGAAGCGCGAGTGCTCGGCCGAACCAGGGGTGCGGAGTTCGCCGAGGGATTCGTCGCCCTCCACAAGAGCGCAGACGAGTACCTCGACTGAGCCGGTCCATCCCTTTCTGCGGTGTTCAGCCGATCGAGAGTCGGCGAGCCGCCGCTCTCGTGGACGCCTGCAGCTGTAATTCACCGAGAATCGAGTAAAATTCATGAGAGTGATTGTCTTACTAGCCGTGACAGCTCTATGTCCGTAATGGTTTTCAGGTGAAACGTGGGGGGTGGGGGTCATCATTCGGCAAGGCGAAGGCTACAGCGTGCAACTCAGTCGCTTTGATTCGTGTCGGCTCGTTTCTCCGTTTTCCGGGTTCCGCCGAACGCTTCGGGCTGCCAACTTCCCGATGCGTTTATGAACGACGTACTGGTACTGTTACCGCATGACATGGGACGACGAATCGGTCGAGAACGCGGGAGCCCTCGGAGATGCCTTCGGCGCTCGAGACAGAATCTTCTCGGAGAAGGGGCGACTGGACGTCGGCTACGTCCCGAGGCCCGACAACATCGTCGCCCGTAACGATGAGATTCGACGCCTCGCAACCGCGCTCAACCCCGCCGTCATGGGCGGGACGCCGAGTAACGTGTTCCTTTACGGGAAGACCGGCACCGGCAAGTCGCTCTGTGCGCGGTACGCGACGGCCCGAATCGTCGAAGCGGCGGCGGAGAACGGTGTCGCGGTCGGCCGCGTCGTCGTCGACTGCTCGCAGGATGACACCGAGACCCGGGCGGTCAGGGCGATCGTGCGGGCGCTGAACGATCCCGACACGACCAGCTTCACCGTTCCGGAGACCGGACTCGGGCGCTCGCGCTACTACCGTCTCCTCTGGCAAGTACTCGACGCTCGCTTCGACGTGGCACTCGTGGTCCTTGACGAGATAGACCGATTAGCGAACGACGACCTGCTCATGCAGCTATCGCGCGCGGCGGAGACGGGGAAACTCGACACCTGTTCGGTGGGCGTCGTCGGTATCAGTAACAAGATAAAGTACCGAGACCGACTGCGGGAGCGGGTCAAAAGCAGCCTGCAGGAGCGCGAAATCGTCTTCACACCGTACGACCGCCGGGCGCTTCGGGAGATAATCCGAAGTCGAGCCGACGCCTTCGAGAGCGAGACGCTCTCGGACGACGTGATTTCGGAGTGCGCCTCGCTCGCCGCCGAGGAACACGGCGACGCGCGGAGAGCGATCAACCTGTTGCGGCACGCCGGTGAACTTGCCGCGTTCGACGATGCCGACGCTATTACCGTCGACCACGTTCGACGCGCCGACAGCGTGGCCGAACGAGACCGCGTCGAGGCGTTGCTGGCGGGTGCGACCACCCAACAGAAGGCGACGCTGTTGGCCGTCGTCTCGCTGGCACTCGTTGAGAAGACGCGGACGTTCGAGACCACTGACGTGTACGCCGCCTACGAGGACATCTGCGCCGAGGTCAGTCTCGATGCGCTCTCTAAACGCCGCGTCCACGACCTGCTGCGCGAGTGGGAGTTTCTCGAGGTGCTCGAAATCACCCGGACCGGGGGCGGACGCGGCCGCGGGAGCTTCCTCCGTCACAGACTGCTCGAGGACCCCTCGGTCATTCGGTCGGTGTTCGACGAGAGCGACCGATTCGCCGGGACGGGCTTTACCTCCGAGACGAACACCACCTGGTCGAACATTTAGGTGTGAGTTGCCGACACAGAAGTTTTAATAATCATAGTTCCGCACTTTCGAGGTGATGCAACGAATCGGGTTAGTGGGGAGTGGCTTCATGGCCACGACTCATGCTAACAGCTACCAAGAGATAGCTGGCGCGGAGGTCGCCGCAGTCGCGTCGCTTGGCGAGAACCGAGCGGAGTTTGCGGCGGAGCACGCGCCGGATGCCGACGTGTACGCCCACGCCGAGGAGATGATGGACGACGCCGACATAACCGTCGTCGATATCTGTACACCGACGCCGACGCACAGGCCACTCGTCGAGGCCGCCGCCGCTCGCGGCCTCGATACGTTCTGTGAGAAACCGCTCGCCCGGACCGTCGAGGACGCCGACGCCGTCGTCGACGCGGTTGAGGAGTCCGGAATCACCTTCATGACAGGACACGTCCTGCGGTACTTCCCCGAGTACGCCGAGGCGAAGCGACGCATCGACGCGGGCGAGATCGGGACGCCGGGAACGTTACACACCGAACGGCTCTCGTCGCCGCCGCGGTATGGGAGCAACTCCTGGTTCGGCGACAAGGCTCAAAGCGGCGGCGTCCTGCTCGACATGGCGATTCACGACTTCGACTACCTGCGCTGGGTCGCTGGCGAGGTCGAGCGAGTGTTCGCCCGGACCGCCGAGTGGGACGACGGCCATCTCAACCAGCACTCGTCGGTCGTTCTGCGCTTCGAGGATGGGGCGGTCGGTCACGTCGAAGCCTCGTGGGGGTACCCCGAGGGCTCGCCGTTCATCACCAGCTACGAGCTCGCCGGCGACGAGGGGATGTTGGAGTTCGATGCCCGCGACGAGAACGCCGTACGGGTCTCCGGCGGTGCGGAGGGGGCGAACGCGCCCGAGAGCCCGCTGGCGAAGAGCCCGTACACGGCCGAGCTCGAACACTTCCTCGACTGCGTAGAGAACGGCAAGGACCCAGACATCTCACCGAACGACGCTCGGGAGGCGGTCAGAGTCGCGCTCGCGGCCATCGAATCCAGCGAGCGCGGTGAACCAGTGTCGCCCGCGGAGGTGCGAGCGTGACGGTTCGAATCGGTCTCTGTTCGGTCGCACACCTGCACGCAGACTCCTATGCTGCCTGTCTGAACGACCTTCCGAACACCGAGTTCGTCGGCGTCACCGAGTCGGAGGAGCGAGTCGCCGAGGGTCGTGCGAAGGCCGACGAGTACGGCGTCGACTACTTCGACCCCGACGCGCTGCTCGACGGCGTCGACGGCGTCGTCGTCTGCTCGACGAACGCCGACCACCTCGCGTGGGTCCGGCGCGCCGCCAACGCCGGCGTTGACGTGCTCTGCGAGAAACCTCTCGCGCCGAGCGTCGACGATGCACAGCAGATGGTCGACATCTGCCGTCACGCGGACGTACACCTCGGCGTCGCAATGCCGCTTCGTTTCAACCAACCGGTTCGGAACGCAAAGACGGCCGTCGAGAACGGTGCACTCGGCGAAATTCGATTCCTCAGCGGAACCAACCGAGGGCAGATGCCCGGCAGTTGGTTCGTCGACGAGGACGAGTCCGGCGGCGGGGCCGTGATGGACCACTCGGTGCACATCGTCGACATCGTCCGGTGGATAACGGGCGAAGACGTCCGCGAGGTGTACGCCGAGACGGACACCCGGTTCAACGACGTGCCCGTAGAGGACCTCAACCTGCTATCGATGACCCTCACCGACGGAACGGAGTTCGTCCTCGACGGATCGTGGAGCAAGCCCGACCAGTGGGACTTCTGGGGCGACGCGACGCTCCGACTCGTCGGCACAGAGGGCGTCGTCTCTATCGACTGCTTCGACCAGAAATTAAAGCAGACGCGCGACACCGGCGACCCCGGTATTCAGTCGGTGTTTTGGGGGTCGAATCCCGACGAGGGACTAATCACAGACTTCGTCGAAGCCGTCGCCGACGACCGTCCGCCGATGAAGACGGGTGCCGACGCCGTCGGCGATGTGGCCGTCGTTGAGGCCGCGTACGAATCCGCTAATCGGACCGAACCCGTCGACGTGGAGGCGAGCGAACTCACGTCGACGACGAACTGAGTGCACCGAAATCGAACGCAGAAGCGGCGACGAGTCAGAGTAACCGACCGCACGCGACGACCGACGCAGGTCAGTAGGTCACGTCGACCGGTTCGCCCCGTTCGACGGACTTGTAGGCGGCAGCGATGACGGCGGCGGTCCGGACGGCGTCGTCGAACGACGCCGCAACCGTCGATTCGCCCCGTATCGCTGCGACGAACTCCCGAAGCAACGCGTTGTTCGGGTCTGCACCCCAGTAGATTGACTCGTTGTGGGTACCGTGGCCGATGTCTCTGACGTGGCTGTATCGATAGCCGAAGCAGTCCGCCGACAGCGTCTCCTTCGACCCGACGAGTTCCACTTCGGCGTCACCCCAGAAGGGACTCTTCTGCGGCGTGCTCCACGACCCGTCGAGGAGGAACGACGCGCCGTTCGAGAGCGTCATCGATAGCAGGTTCACGTCTTCGACCGGAATATCGTAGAATCGTGTGTCCGTCTCGGCGTACACCTCTGTCACCTCTTCGCCGGTGATCCATCGGACGATATCCACAATGTGGTCCGTGTGGTCGGCGACGGCCCCGCCGCCGGCGAGTTCCGGGTCGACGAACCAACCGCCGGGCATCCTCCCGCGGTTGACCCCGGACACCGCGAGGAGGTCGCCGACCGCTCCCGCCTCGTAGTGCTCCTTGAACCGCTGCATCGGCCGACTGAACCGTATCGGCATCGCCATCTTCGTCACCACGTCGCGCTCCGCGCAGCGATCCCGGATCGACTTCGCCGCCGGCAGCGACGTCTCGAGCGGCTTCTCACAGAGGACGGCGACGTCGTGTCGGAGCGCGAGGTCGATCAACTCGTCGTGGTCGGCGGTCGGCGAACAGACGACGACGCCGTCAACCGCCCGCATCAGCTCGGAGTGCGACATCGCGGCCGTTCCGACCGCGTCGGCACGTCGGCGCGTTCGCTCGGCGTTCCGCCCCGAGATGCCGACGAGGTTGGCCGACGGGAGCTTCGAGAGCAACGCCGCGTACACCTCGGCGTTGACGTGAGCGGTCGAACAGATGCCGACATCGACGGTCACGGCGACTCCTCCGTGAGCGTGATCGGTCGGTTCTCGACGGCGGAGCGGCGTGCGGCGACGACGACGCGCGAGGGCGACGCCGGCGCGACGTTCGTCGGCGGCGCTTCGGTTCCTCCGAGGCGGTCGAGGAACGCCCGGAGTGCCCGTCCCCGACAGTCGTCCTCCGGGGGGTCGACCGCAAGCGGCGTCGTTCCCGCTCGGAACGCGGTCGACGCGTCGTCCTCGTCGAAGTCGAGTCGGCCGTGCTTGCCGCTGTACTCGACGCCGATGCGTGGAGTGGGCGTCTCCGTCCGATGCCACCGTATCTCGACGGTTGCTCGGCCGCCCTCCCGAAACGCGAACACCGCGTGAGCGTGGTCGCATCGCTCGCTCTCTCGCGCCCGGACGAACACGCGTTCGACGGGCCCGAACGTCCACTCCAACACGTCGACGTCGTGCGCGAGAACCGAACAGAGCGCCTCCGTGTGCCCCTCGACGGCGCGGACTTCGGCGTACGAGACGTTCCATCCGGGACCGTCGAACGGCGCGGTTCGCTCGATTCTCGCGACGCCGATCGGGCCGATACCGCCTGACTCGACGGCCGAGTGGAGGCGGTCGTACATCCGCGAGAAGCGGTGCGGGGAGCGCGCGACCAGCCACCCCTCGCTCCCGCTCGCACACGAGACGAGTCGGTCGAACTGCTCGGCGTCGAGGGCAATCGGCGGGTCACAGCGAACTGGCACGCCCGCTCCGAGTGCGGTTTCGAGCGCGTCGGCGTGGGATACCCCCGGCCCGCAGATATCGACGCCGTCGACGTCCGCACCGAGCGCCTCTAAAAGCGACTCGTATCTCGGCGCGTCGAGAGCGTCGGCCTCGCCTCGCGCTGCGGAGTCGTCGGTGCCGACGCTCCGCTTGCGGTCGACGGTCGATCCGAAGTCGACACCGACGACGCCGCAGACAGTCGCGTCGTCGAAGCGGCGGTACCGTTCGGCGTGCGCCCGCACCGCCGCCTCGGTTCCAACCGCGACGATGCGTTTCATGGGCGTAGGTCGCACAGCGCGTATGTTAAGTATTGTGACCCGACCAGACCCCGGCGTCAGCGGCTTCGGCTACGCCGGTTCGACCCGAGGAGAGCCCGTCAGGCTCCGTCGATGAGTTCCCGGACTCGGTCGGCGCTCGATTCGAGCGTCGCCTCGGGATCGGCGGTCAGTCCGTTCTCGTGGATGACCCAGTCGGCGTCCGCGGTGACGGCGGCGCCGACGCAGGCTTCGAGGTCGACGACGCCCTCGTCGAGGTCGACGTGGAGCGCATCGTCGTCGCCGGGCACGGTGTCGGTGAGGTGGACGAGTGAGAGTCGGTCGGCGTAGCGGTCGAGGTACGTCACCGGGTCGACGCCGCCGTGACGCGCGAGTCCGACGTCGAACTCGAGGCCGAGGCTGTCGTCCGAGCGGGTGGCGAACGCGTCGTATGAGGTGTCGAAGGACGCGTCGTCGTCCAGCGCCGCGAACTCGTAGGTGTGGTTGTGGTAGTGCGCCTCGAAGCCGTCGTCGACGAGGCGGTCGGCCAGCGCCGATAGGTCGTCGGCCGTCTCCGCGGCCGACGCGGCGGAGTCGAACCCCTCCTCGCCGTACGAGGGGACGACGAGTCGGTCGCAGCCGAGCGTCTGGTACGCCTCGACTGTCGCCTCGTAGTCCGTCTCGAGTGCGTCGAGCCCGACGTGCGCACCGACTGCCGCAAGACCGGTTTCGGCGAGCACGTCAGCGAGTGCAGACGGTGATTCGTCGCCGAGGCCGGCGAACTCGACGCCTTCGTACGCCGTCTCCCCGACGCGGCGGAGCGTCTCGGTCAGCGGTTCGTCTAACTCGCGAAGCGTGTACAGTTGGAACGCCGGTCGGACCATCTCTTTGAGAGTTGTGAGCCACCCACATAGCCGTTCCGCCCGTTCCTGGGTCAGTCGTTCGTCTCGCAGTCGCTCCGCTGGCCGAACGTCTCCGTTGCCGCGTCGAGCGCAGCTCTGGCGTACGTTTCGTGCGCCTTGTGCCAGACGGGGACGTCAGCTATCTCCCAGTAGTCGAGCGCCTCTCCCTCGTGGGAGCGTTCGAGCGACCCGCCCTCGACCGCACAGCGGTAGAGCACGTCGACGCGGCCGTGCGGGCCAAACCGTTCGCTCGGTGCGTAATGATAGACATCGACCAGTTCGGTCACCGAGACGTCGAGTCCCGTCTCCTCGCGCGTCTCGCGGACCGCGGCCTCGGCCGGCGACTCGTTCGGGTCGACCCATCCGCAGGGGAGACACCACGTCCCGTCGTCGGCGCGCCGCATCAAGAGGATGCGACCCGCCGAATCGAACACGGCGGCCTCTGCGCCGACCTTCGGCGTGACGTGCCCGAGTTCGGCGGCGAAGCGCTCCCGGACGTCGTCGCTCGGGAGGTCGAGTACCTCCCCGTAGTACCGACACGTCAGTTCGAGTATCCGCTCGTATCGCTCCTCGTCGTAGGGGTTGTCGGCGTATCTGAGGCCGTTCTGGCTCAGCACGCGCAGCTCGTCCAACAAGCGCATGAGGTCCATGTGTGGGTTTGAAGCCGGTTCGGGCGGACAGCTGTTAACTGTCATAGTGGGTGTGCGAGGGGGTTGGCTCTAGCAGACGCGGTGCCTGCGAGGAGGCGAGAGTAACCACTAAGAACACAGGAGTATTCGTCACGGACGCGCATGGAAGAGATTCACACGGACGCAGCACCGGCCAGCATCGGTCCGTTCTCGCAAGCGATTCGAGACGGCGACCGCATCTTCGTCTCCGGGCAGGGTCCCGTCGACCCCGAGTCCGGCGACGTCGTCAGCGACGACATCGGCGAACAGACCGCACAGACGCTCGACAACGTCGCCGCCGTCCTCGAAGCCGGCGGGAGCTCGCTCGACAGCGTCGTGAAGGCGACGGTGTTCGTCACCGACATGGCGAACTACGACGCCATCAACGAGGTGTACGGCGAGTACATGAGCGACCCGTACCCCGCCCGGAGCGCCGTCGAAGTCGCCGACCTCCCCATCGACATCGGCGTCGAAATCGAGGTCGTCGCGGCGGTCGAGTAGTCGGACGGTCGACCGACGGCCGAGTAACTTACCGGCGCACGACTACGCGAGGTGGTCCCGAATCCGCTCGGCGACGTACTCTGCACCGTCGTCGGAGAGACACATCGGGTTGACTGTGAACCCACCGTCGAGGAGGTCGTCTGAGCCGACGAAGATGCGTGGGTTCTCCTTTCTGAGCGTGCCGACGAGCTCTACTGCGTCGAGCGCGGCCACTTCGGGATCGATCTCGACGTAGAGTTCGGGGGCAACCATTAGCTTCCCACCGGGTTCACGTCTCGTCGTCACGCCGGAGAGGCCTTCGAGACCCCCCGTGACGATGTCGAGTCGGTTGTTCCATTCCGTAGTGAGTGCGTCCTGATCCTCGTCGATGAACGCTTCCAACGCCGCGATGAGCCCGACGAGTTCCTCTTTACCGACTTTGAGTGGTCGCCCGATTCCTTGTCGAGGAACGCCGTCGAGAGCCTCCTTGTCGAACAGTTCCGTCGGTGGTTCCCAGACCGATTCGGCGACGTGCATGTCGAGGTGTTGCAGCGCCGCCGAGCGGACGTACTCGCGCTTTCCCGCGAGGATACCTGTCGTCTGCGGGCCGCGGATAGCTTTCCCGCCGCTGAAGACGACCATATCCGCGCCCGCCTCGACGAACGCCGAGAGGTTCTCCCGCGGCGGTACCTCGGCGGCGGCATCGACGATGACTGGGACGTCGTGGTCGTGGGCTACTTCGACGACTTCCTCTAACGGCGGCGTGCTGTACACTTTCTGCATGTAGCCGACGGCGACCGTCTTTTCGGTTATTGCGTCGGCAATCTCCCACGGCTCGGTGCTGTTCGACCCCGTTCCGAGGTAGTTGTCGTTGTTACCGACGTCGACGATTCGTGCACCCGCGGCGCGGAATGCATGGTCGTAGCCGTTGCGATGGGTTCGAGGCATCACGATTTCGTTCGGGACATCGTCCGTCTCCGGGAGCCTCGCCATCGTTCCGAGGTCGTCGCCGGCGATCGCCGCTGCCGCCGCGAGTGTCATGCAGGCGGCCGCACCGCTGCCGACGTATCCCGCCTCTGCACCGGTGACTTCGGAGATGAGTTCTCCCGCCCGGACCTGTAAATCGGAGAGGCGGACGAACGCCTCCGCCGCCCGACTCATCGCCTCGACCGCTTCCGGTCGGATTCGACTGCCGCCAATGCGCGTTTTCGTACCCGCTGCGTTGACGACGTTCGGGACGCCCAACTCGTCGTAGATAGTGGATTCGTACTCCATGGCTCGGCACTCGCCACCATCTCTACGGCCATCGGTAATGAATCACACTGCTGGACGACGCGACCCGCTCCGACGAGGACACCGCTCACCGCGTAGGTCCATCGACCACGCCGTCGGTAGAGAGCGAATCGACTGCGGATAAGCTCCCATACGTCGCAGCGACGAACTCGGCTTTGACGGTTTCACCGGAAGCGGGCATCTTCATGGTCCCGGACGCGCGTTGGCCACACGTATCACCAGGGTATGCCGTCGTCGGTTCGAGTCCGACGTTATACGTTCGACTCCAGAACGGAGATTCGGCGTATCTGCTGAAGGGTTGCCAGTACCGCAGTGACTCGAATTGGTTGTCGGAAATCGCAGTACGAACCCGAGGTCAAGATCCGGGTTCGTGAGCGCGTACCAACCCTCACTCAAATCGATAGCGTGGGCGAGGTCGTGGAGTTCGGCATCTTGGCCTGGGATATCTGTCGAGAAATCTACCTCACTGCCGTCGTGACCCGGTACGTTCGGCCAGTCGAACTCCGCTCTGCTCTGAAGGCGTCGGTTCGGATAGCCGTCACCGTAGTCTTCGACGACGCCGCGACTGGCGGGGACGTCCAGACGCGCACCGGGTGCGAGAAGTGAACCGAGTGCGTGTGTTGTCGTTAAACATCCTTAGATTCAACTTTGACTTAGTTTATTACCTTTCCGCAACTGTGTAGCTTCGGTTCGTTACCGTGGAGTGTCAGCTCACGTTCGGCGGAGAACGGGTAGTGAACGAGTTCTACTTCGAGTCGGATCGATACCGCACCGTCGTCCGCGCGGGTTACCGGTTTTTCGATTACTATCTAGATAGCGAAGTAACTGTCCGAAACCGACGCGATAAACGACTAGTTGCAGTACTCTAATCACAACTACCAGTTAGTTCTAGCAGTAAAAACAGACCTATAGTTGAAATCGAACGGGCCCGAAGCTACTGCCGATCACGCGGCGAGGGTGACGATTCGTCAGACAGAACCATAGACCGAGTTGGAGTTAGAACCAACTCGACCAAACACTAATTCTCGGTGTGGCCTCGAAACTGTAAATTTACGGACCGAGTAGCAGGATACCATCGTCTGACATGTATCAGCGTTGTAGGATATGCTCAGAGTTTTGATGGTTCCACTCCACACGTCTCTTGCCGGGGTGAGGGCCGATCTCACGCTGGAATCACAGAGGCACCCATCATCGCTCTGTCCCCGCAGACGGGCTTTTCGTCGCTCCCGGTTCTCGATGTGTCGATACCTCAATTTCCGATCACGGAGGACCCGTGGCAGCGGTCTTTGCCGACAAATTGATAATTGTCTGGTCGGTACCAAAGGATGGGCGGAAGGTACCGTGTTTGGTTAGGTTCTTGCACTGATACTCCCCGCCCACCTTTCTGTTCCAAATCGTCCCCGCTGTCGATACACGAGCGATAGCGACGTGTCGAGGTCGGCAATCGAACGCGTTTCCGAGCGTCGCTAACGGTTCTGGGGTCGCTTCGAGCGATCCGCCGCGCCAGCCGCAGTGAGAAGGGCGAAAACGAGCGTGACCGTGACGGCGAACGAGTCAATATTGCGCGTAGAAGGCATTCTTTCTATGCTTCTAAATCAGCGTTATGAATAAATTTTTATTGTGTTTATACAGAAAATAACATGGGAATAAAGAGTATCTCTTTTATGATAGACTTCAATGTGATATCTATTCAGTCGATTCAGCTCGTCTTCATGCGGGACTGACACCCCTCCAGAGACTCAAAGAGACGTTTGTGCTTACGCCGTGGTTATCTCCCCACCGGACAATCTACCTGTATGTCCCCGACACGACGAACGACGTTGAAGGCGGCCGGTATGCTCTCTATCGCGGCACTCGCCGGTTGTACGTCGATCACAGAAACTCCCAGAGGCGGCAATTCGGACGGCCAGAACGGAAGCAACGGCTCAGGTAACCACGGAAACGAGTCCAACCTGCCGGGTGGTAACGACTCCGGCGGTTCGGGCGACACGCGTCCGGCTGGCACCGGTGGTCCGGGCGTCGTCATCTCCGACACCGACGACGCGCCCGAGCTCCCCGTCGTCCCGAGCGTCGAACTGACCGAGGACGTCGCCACCGACGAACACCCCCCGCAACTCCGCGTGACGATAACCAACGAGAGCGACCGGACAGTCCGACTCGGAGAGGGTCGAGACGTGTTCTTTCAGTACGTCGCCGACACCGAGAACTACCTGACGCTCCTGCCCACGGGCGACGAGTACGACGCTGAGCCGGGGTGCTGGCGTCTCGCCGAACCGATTGCGATAACCGAGGAGTACCGGATGGTCACGCTCGAACCCGGCGCGTCGAAGGAGGAACTGGTCGACCTCTACGCGACGCCCCGCGAGGATGCCTGTCTCCCGGTCGGCGAGTTCCGCTTCGAGGCGACCTACACCGTGCTCTCGGAGTCGATGGACTCCGAGGAACAGGCGGCGTGGGGATTCTCGTTGTCACTCGAGTGAACGCACCGTCGTCGAGAGGTACCGGCTCGCGGTAGCTTCTCGAAGCCGTGCCGAGAACGCCGAAACGTTCGAAATCACGCCGTGAAGCGCGTTTTCTACGAGCGACACGGTACGCGTTACGTGGTCGCCTCGCCAGTGCGGTTTTATCAATAACGCCTTCCTTAGTGTAATCATGATTACCGAAGCTCGAGTACTTCAAGCTGAGTTCAGTCCGAAAGAACTCGAGCATCGTGAACAGGAGGTGGACGTGCTGTCGAACGCTTTAGACCCGATTATGGCGGGCCACCCGGCCGAAACGACGCTCATATTCGGTCCCTCCGGTGCCGGAAAGACCTGTATCGCGCGTTTCACCGTCGGGCGACTACAGGAAGCGGTCGAAGAGATTAATCAGCAGTACGTCAACTGTTGGGAGGATTACACTCGCTTTCGTGTCCTCTACCGCATCCTCGAAGGTATCGGCCGGGCGGCCGACGTTCACAGACAGTCGACTCCGCGCGACGAATTGTTAGAGCGGCTCCGACAGTACGACGGACCGCAGTACGTCGTCATCCTCGACGAAGTCGACCAGTTAGAGGACCGGCGCGTGTTGTACGACCTCTATCGGATACGAAATATCTCGATGGTACTCATCACGAACCGCGAAGCGGAACTGTTCGCCCAGATGGACGAGCGACTCACCAGTCGGTTCCGGAGCGCCGTTCGCATCCAGTTCGAACGCTACACACTCGACGAACTGGTGTCGATACTCTCTGCGCGCGCACGATGGGGACTGACAGCGGGCGCCGTCGAGAGACGACATCTCGCGCTCATCGCGGACGCCGCGGCGGGCGACGCTCGCGTGGCTATCGGTATCCTCCGGAACGCCGCCCACCGGGCGTCTCGCCGCGGCGTCGACGAGATCTCGATGGATATCGTACACAAATCGATTCCGGACGGCAAGGACGAGGTACGACAGAAGACCATCGAGCAGTTCACGGACCACCAACGGATACTCTACGGCGTTCTCACCGAGGCGGGGGAGATACGGCCGGGAGACCTGTACGACCGGTACTGCGAGCGCGTCGACAACCCGAAGACGCGGCGGACGATTCGTAACTACCTCTCGAAGATGGACCACTACAAACTCGTCGTCTCAGACGGCAACGGACGAAACCGAACGTATCGCCCGCGCTGACTGGACAGGTCGAAGCGGAAAACGACAACGGGACCGAATGAGAGCGGAAAAGCGAGATGAAGTTCTGTCAAGAGCGCTAGATTGGCGGCCGAAATCGAGAGATTCGTCTGTCGTCGCAGTAGTTTTGCGTGTTCTCGTCGTCTCTTTCGGAGCGCTTCGAGACGGCTGTCGGGTCGATACCGGAATTTCCGGAAACGCCTCTGAACGGTATAACCGACTCCGGGGAGTAGTCCGGTTCATGGTCCAAATGGAGGCTGACCGACATATATCTCGCCACCGACGAACGGAGAAACGTTCACCCAGATTGTGGGGTTATTTTCGGAATGTGTGAGATATATAACTATATGCGACGTATCCGATTAGTGCATCCGGTCCGGACGACGCGCTTCGGCGCGGATGACCTCCTGACCGAGACAGTGATAACAATAGACAGATGAGAGGAGACAACGCATTCTGCCCGAAGAGCGGCGCACCGCTCTCGAAGAATCGACACTACGACCACTGTGGCCGTGCGGCACGCGCCGTTGAAGACGATAGCGCGTCTCGCCGGGCCGGAACCGTCGGCGAACTCACCAACGGGGCGCAGCGGTCGTCGCGGACGGCGCTATTCCGGTACTTCCGGCGGAGCCACGAGCGTCAATTCGACGCCGATACGGCGCTGTACCGGACGGCGACGCTCGCACTACGGCGCCTGAAGACGACGGCCACCGGTCGGCAGGAGTGGGACGATATCGTCTGGTTCGCACTGCACGCTCGACTCGACCGGAAGGGCCACGACGCGACGTGGATGCTCGCACACGTCGACCTCCGCTGTCCCCGTTGCGGCGGACGACTCCGTTACACCGACTGCGGGTCGGGAGAGATATTCGCTACGTGCGTCGTCGACTGCACCGACGACAACGCCGACCGCCTCGATGAGATTCGGACGCTCGTCGCGAACCTATACGCGGCGACGTACCCCGACGACGATGGTCCGGGAGTCGACGACCTACTCACGTTTTGAACTGTTTTCGAAGCCGTATCCGTCCGTTCAGAGCGATAGGTGTGCCCCGCTGTCGCTCACGTCCGCAACCGACCCTCCCAGCCATGCCCCGCGAAATGCCCGATATGATGCACGAAGACATGCGATTGCTCGAAGTGATGACGTTCTCGGAGTCGACGCACCACGAAGTCGCTGCACTCCTCGAAGAGGACGGTCTCGACTACGTCGTCACCGATCACACCGACAGCCCCGGCGCGCCGGGCATCGTTTCGGTGCCGATCCCCACGCAGACGGTCGAGCACGTTCAGAGCCGTCTCGAAACCCTCGACGCCGACGAGATGTACACGGTCGTCGTCGCACCCGAGGCGGTCGTCGCGACGACCGAAGACGGCAAACGGGCGTACGGCCGGTACGAGGGCCTCGAACACGGCGGTATCTCTCGAAGCGAGCTCGATTCGAAAGCGGCCGACCTCATCCCGGACCTCGGAACGTACGCGGTGATGACGGCGATCAGTGCGTTCGTCGCGACCGCCGGCGTGTTGATGGGGTCGGCGACGGTGCTCGTCGGCGCGATGGTCATCGCCCCCATCATCGGACCGCTCATGGCGACGAGCGTCGGGACAGTGCTCGACGACCAGTCGCTGTTCGGTCGGAGCCTCCACTACCACGCCGTCGGCGGCGTTACCGCACTCGTGAGCGCGGTTTTGTTCGCCGCGCTTGTCCGCGAGACGACCTTCGTCACCCGAACGTTCGAGGTCACCGAACTCGTTCGAGTCGGCGGCCACACCGCACCACAGGTGCTCTTACTGGTCATCGCATTCAGCGCAGGTATCGCGGGCGCTCTCAGCATCTCGACGAGCGGCACGCTCGACCTCGTTGGCGTGATGATCGCCGCGGCGGTGGTCCCGCCGGTCGGCGTCGCGGGAGTCGGTATCGCGTGGGGTCGGCCGGCGGCGGTTTTCGGCGCGTCGGCCGTCGTCCTCATCAACGTTCTCTCGGTCTGTCTCGCGTCGATACTCACGCTGTGGTACCTCGGCTATCATCCCGATAGCTGGGCACACCTCCGAAAGACGCGAACGCAGATGCTCGTCCGCGTCGCGGTGCTCGGAGTGAGTATCGTCGCGCTCGTCGCGTTCTTGGACGTCGTCGACACGACTTCGGTCGAGCGTCTGGCGGAGGTGCTCCGATGAGTGACAGCGAAGAGGAAGAGGCGGGCGAGCGACTGAGAGATGCCGCGACGGTCGCATACGGCGCCCTCGCTCTCCTCATGCGATTCGGTCAGGTGGTCGTCGCAGGGTTGGCCGTCGGCGTCGCACTGGTGACCGACGACGACCGCCGTCGGGCGTTCAAACAGTGGTTCCTGCTCGAAGGCGACCGCTGGGCTATCGTCGGCGGCATCACCGCCGTCGTCTTCCTCGCGACCTTTGTCCTCGCGCGCACCGACGTCTTCGGCGTCGGGCAGAGCGGGTTCGTGACCAACATGTTCAGCGCGTTCATCTCCGGGCTGTTCTCGTTCGTCCCCATCGTTATCACGGTGAATCAGCTCACCGTATCGCAGTTGATGGAGTCGCCGAAGGGCCTGCGCGAGCAGATACGGGGCGTTCGCACTCTCCGTTCGGAGATGGCTGAACTACAGGCGGGCGACGGCCCCCCGCCGACGGAACCGGCGCTGTTTCTGAGCGACGTGGTCGAGAGCGTTGTGACGCGGACGGTCGAACTCCGAACCGTCGTCGAACGCGTCGGCGATCCAGAACTGGTCGATTCGATCGACGAACTCGTCGCCACCGTCGACAGAGAGACCGACGAGATTCGGACGCGACTCAACGGGAGTCATCTCCGACTCATCGTCGTGTTGCTGCCGATGATGGGTGACCCGTACTCGGAGTCGATAAATCGGATCCGGCGGATTCGGGCCGAACACTACGACCGACTGCCGGGCAGAGCGACGGACCTCCTAGACGAACTGGAGGAACTACTGCTCTCGCTCGACGTGCTCAGACAGTACTTCAAAGCCATCTACATCCAGCAGGAACTGTCGAACCTCTCGCGGCTCATCGGCTACTCCGGCGTCGGCGCGTTCTTCGTCGCAATGTACGTCATCATGGTGTTCGCTAACGGCGAACCGCTGCCGAACGCCCCCGTGCTTCTCGACGGACTCGTGAGTCTCGCAATCACGCTGGAGACGATTCCGTTCGTCATTCTGCTCTCGTTCGTCCTCCGCATCGCCACGATCGCGAAGCGGACGGCCGCACCCGGCGCGTTCACGCCGCGGCGAGAGTCGCCGAAGATGGCGACGAACCGGCCGGAGGAACCGTGAATCCGGTAGCCTACCGGACCGTGACGGACCGAAACGCAGCGTGTTGGCACTCGCTGCCACCACCGGAGCGCGCGGCGTGCGAGAACCACCACCGCATCGCATTTGCACGAAGACGCTCGAACAGCCCCCGAATCGAACAGTTCTCCGAAACCGCCCCGAAATCGGGGCACCCAGTTCTCAGAGACCAGCAATGTCAGAGACTTTCCGACAGACAATGAAGCGTCGTATCGAACAGATTTCCGCGGTATCCGCCGGTGGGTTCCCCCGAACTACGACGGCGATGCTCGCCACGACGGCCGTCCTATGGACCGTCCTGCTGAACGGCTGGCTCCCGATGCCGATGGTGGGCGCGCCCGGACCGATGTCGGCACCCGGCGTTCCCGAAGCCATCGGCACTGCGAACGGAGTCTCCGGTGCCGTCGCCTACCTCCTGATGTGGGGCGTGATGATGTCGGCGATGATGTACCCCGCGATGACGCCGTTCGTTCGCCGGTACGTCCAGCAACTCGACGGTACTCCGGCCCGGAAAAGTCTCGCCGTCGGAGAATTCCTCCTCGCATATAGCTTCGTCTGGACGGTCACCGGTGCGGTCCCGTTGGCTCTCGACAGCCTCGTCGGCATCCACGCCGCCGTGACCGGAAACGGCCGACTCGTCTACGGCGTGATGCTCGGGTTCGTCGGCCTCTACCAGCTCACGGCGTTCAAACACCGCTCGCTCCGCGACTGCTGCACTGCCGTCGACGCCCCCGCGGCAATGCTCGGCACGGGTGTCCGTCGGGGTCTCCGTCACGGGATAAAATGCGTCCGCTGTACGTGGCCTATCTTCGCGCTCATGGTCGCCATCGGGTCGATGAACTTCTTCTGGATGGCCGTCCTCACCGGGGTCGTCACCATCGAGCGCCTCCCGGTCTGGGGTGAAGATATCGCCATCGCGACGGGCGTCACCGCCGGAGTCGCGGGAATGCTCGTCCTGTTCGTCGGCCTGCCACTCTTCGTATGAGCGGGGAGCAGTCGAACCGAGCGATAACCCGACGCGCGGCGATTTCGACGGGCGCAGCCGTGCTCGCGACGATGGCTGGCTGCCTCGGCGGCACGCGACCCAGTCACGGGTGGAACGAGGTGAACGCCCCTACCGACGGCGCGCTGTACGACGTCGTGATGACGCTCGACGGGCCGGTCGCAGTCGGTGAAGGCGGTGTCGTCGTCGGCCGCAGGGAGAGCGAGTGGCAGGCGATTACCGAAAATGGGCCAGGCGGCGCGTCGAACGGTCTCGTCGCCGCTGACGTGACCGACGACGGGAACGCGGTCTGGTTCGCCGGTGACAGCGGCGCTATCGGCCGCCTGAACGTCGTCTCGGGGCGGATTACGGACTACTCCGCGCCGAGCGGGAAGACGAGTTCGTGGGAGGGCGTCGCCGTCGACGGTCGGTCGGGTAACGAGTCAGTGTACGCCGTCAACGGTTCCGGCGAACTCCTGCCCGGAACGTACGGCGGTGGGACCGTCAGTTGGGGCGCGGTCACTAAGCCGAGCGGCGGCGAGAGCGTCGCTGCCATCGACGTCCGCCACGGTACCGGCTTCGTCGCCGACACCGGCGGCGGCGTCTACCGGACGACCGGAGACGGCTGGCGGACCGTCGGTATTCGCGGCGCTGGCGTCTCGCTCACCGACCTCTCAGTCGTCGACGACGCGCTCGTCGACGTGACCACCGAAGAAGGCGAAATCTACGCCTACAACGGCCACAACTGGCTCTCGGTTACGACCGGGAAGTCGGCACTGCACGCTATCGACCGACGGTCCGAGCGCGGCCTCGCCGTCGGTGTCGGTGGGGCCATCCAATCGCTCGACGCCAGCCAGTGGCGGTCGCAGGAGTCGCCGACCTCGAACACGCTCCACGGCTGTGCGCTCGGCTCTGCGTCCTACGCAGACGTCGCCGTCGGCGCGAACGGCATGGTCCTCGAACTGTTTAGTTAGATTCGAATAAAGTTGAATTATATTTGCATTACTCCTTATTTATTGCCGCGCCATTCCTCGTATCGACTGCGATGCGAGGATACACACTCGAGGTAATTGGCATGCACTGCGACGGCTGCGAACGAATCGTCACCCGGAACGTCTCAAACGTCATCGGCGTCCGGGAAGTCACCGCGAACGCGGAAACGGGGAAAGTCCACGTTCGCTGCACCGACGACTCGGTGGAGTACGTCCACAGGGCCATCACCGATGCCGGGTACGGCGTCGCAAACTGAGGCACACACAATAGAATGGTACCCGATTCCCGCTGACGTGTCCGGCGTCGTCCGGACGTTCCCTCCACCATTTTCGTCCGAATCCATGCGATACAACAGAGCCAACTCATGTCGATAGGAGACCAGACCGTTCGAGCAGCAGAACTCATCGTCGGAATGACCTGGGAGACGTGGTGGGCGCTCGTCCTCGGCTTCACCCTCTCGGGGGCCGTCGAGGCGTTCGTCAGCGAAGAGCGGATGACCGAGATACTCGGCGACGACGGCTGGAGAGAGGCTGCCCTCGGCACCGCCTTCGGGGCGGCGGCGTCGAGTTGCTCGTACTCGGCCGTCGGCACCGCTCGCACACTGTTCAAGAAAGGCGCATCCGGCGTCGCCGCGCTCGCTGCGTTCATGTTCGCGAGCACCGACCTCGTCTTCGAACTCGGCCTCGTGATATGGGTGCTTCTCGGCTGGCAGTTCGTCCTCGGCGAGTACGTCGGCGGCCTCGTCGCCGTCGCCGTGATGGTCGCCGCGTTCCGGTACGTCGTCCCCCAATCGTGGTTCGAGGACGCGCGCGAACGCGTCCGAGCACACGACGACGACGAGTGCGCCGCCTGCGGTATGGACGCCGGCGACGACGATGCGGTGTACGTCGACGCGTTTCCCGATGCGGTCTTCTGCTGCGAGGGCTGTCTCACCGCCTACGAGGCGCGTACCGATGTCGCAGGCGATAGCTCGCTTGGCGAGCGCGTCCTCTCTCGTGCCGGATGGAAGAGCGCCGCGAGCGCCACGACGAAAGACTGGGAGATGCTATGGGACGACATCGCCGTCGGCTTCGTCGTCGCGGGTCTCGTCGGCGCGTTCGTTCCGACGGCGTGGTGGACGGCGCTGTTCAGCGCCGACGGGAGTTTCGAGGCCGTCGTCGTCAACGTCGTTCTCGGCGTCGTCATCGGGGTTCTCACGTTCATGTGTTCGGTCGGGAACGTCCCGTTCGCGCTCGTCCTCTGGACGAACGGGTTGCCGTTCGGCGGGATTCTAGCGTTCATCTACGGTGATCTGCTCATCCCGCCGCTCGTGAACCTCTATCGCAAGTACTACGGCTGGCGACTCGCCGCCGCGCTCTCGCTGTCACTGTTTCTCTCCGCAGTCGTCGCGGGCGCGGTCGTCCACGTCGTCTTCGACGGCATTGGGCTGATTCCGCCGCAGGGAACCGTCGATGGAACGCTCTCGGGCGAGTACACGACGGTGCTGAACCTCGCGTTGACGCCGGTGTTTCTCGCGCAGGTGTACGTGACGTTCGGTCGTGACGGCATCGAGCGGCGACTCGTGACGGGCGCGGCGAAATTCCTGCGCCTCGCCGAATGGATCGTCGGCACGGTGGCCGTGCTCGGAACAGCCGTCGGCGTCGTCGCCAACGTCCTCGACGCGCTCGGAGAGATGCTTTACGACGTTGGCGGACGCTCCCGGGAGACGGTTCGACGCGCCCGGCTCCGAGCAATTCGGCGGTGGCGGAGCCGACCGAACGCGGAGGCGACCGACGAAACGGCAGGAACCGCGGAGGGTGACGAATGAGCGAGAAATCGGCGCTCGACGAGATTCGGTCGGCGGTTCGGGATATCGTCGGAGCCGCGCGCGACTGTGACAGTAGACAGACGAACACACCAGCAGCGTTCGCCGTCGCCGTCGCAGGATTAGAGGGACTCACCTACGCGGTCGGTCGGTTCGTCCCCGAGTTCCTCCGGTCGTTCGGTGCCGGACCGACGGTTATCGGCCTCTACGGCACCCTCGGTATCGCGCTCGCACTTCTGTTTCGAAGTCGGGGGCGGCCATCGGTAGTCGTCGGGTTGAGACGCTCACTGGCGTTCGTGGTCGTCGGCGTCGGTCTCTGGTCGGTCGTCCCGCTCGTCGCATCTCGGTCGGCGATACCGGGATGGGTGCTCGTCTTCGTCGGTCTCGGTCTGATAAGCGTCCGATATGCGCTCCCGGCGACGCTCGGCGGCGCGGTCGGCATCGCGACCACGGGGTCGCGACTGGACGATGGCAACGTCGATCGGACGGTCTGGACGTTCGGTGCGCTGGTGGTAACGACTGCAGTGATGACTGCAGCGGCGGTGCGCCCCGGCGTACAGATACTCTCGCTTCTCGCCGCGACCGTCGGCGTCGCGGCGCTGGCGCTGGCGGCGAGTGGCGAAATCGGGAGCTTCGGAAGAGCCGGCGAAACCGATAACGGACAGCCGGACGGCCGATCGTCGTCACCGCCGATACAGCTCTCGTTGGTTCCGCTCCAGACGACGACCGGCCGACGCCGTGCGGTGCTCGTCGGTGACCTCCTTCGGCGACTCTCGCTCGCGCTCGTCGTCGTCTTCGTCGTCGTCACCGTCGTCTCGTTTCACGCACCGGCGGTGACGGTGTTCGGGTCGACGCTGTCCCCTGACGCGGTATTCGGCGTCCTCCTATGTCTCGAACTGCTCGGCGAAACGCTCGGTCGGCGCGTCGCCGGATGGGCAACGCGGACGGTCGGTCGGGAACGTGTCGCCGCCGTCTCGGTGGCGCTGACAGCGCTGTTTCCAGTATTGTTGGTCACCGCACCGGCGAGTCTTCCGGGACTGTCGCTGTTGTTCCTCGGGTTCGGCTTCCGGCGAGTCGGTACCGAGGCCCGTCGTGCGCTCGTCGACGCCGCGGTCGGCACACGGTCCGCGACGGCCGCCGCCGAGTATCGGGCAGCCCGCGACCTCGTCGTCGTTCCCGCGCCCGTCGTCGGCGGTGTGCTCTTCTGGTACAGCCCCGTGCTCGCGTTCAGCATTGCGACAGCCGTCGGCGGTCTCGCGCTCCGCGAGTACCTGCGTCTCCTCGTCGGGAGGACGCCGACGTGGGCGGAGGACGACGGATGAGCCGACCCGGTTCCGTTCCGAAGACGCCGGTCGTTCGGTGGCTGACGACGCTCGACCACCGCGACATCGGGGTGATGTACGTCGTCTTCGGCGCGGTCGCTGGAGTATGGGGTGCGACCGACGCGATGGCAGTTCGGACGGAGTTACTCTCGCCGGGCCTCGCCGTCTGGGACGCCGCGACCTACAACGCGTTCTTCACGACGCACGGGCTGACAATGCTGTTCTTCTTCGCGACGCCCGTCGCGCTTGGACTGGCGAACTACGCCGTCCCGCTGCTCGTCCGCGCCGATGACATGGCGTTCCCGCGCGTCAACGCGGTCGCATTCTGGCTGCTGCCGCCCGCGTTACTGCTCGCTCGTGCCGGTATCGTCGGCCAACTGCTCGGAATTCCTGACCTCGCCCCACCGGCGACGGGATGGACGTTCTACGCGCCGCTCGCAACACAGCAGGCCGGTCACGGCGTCGACCTCGTCCTCCTGGGACTGCATCTCGGCGGCGTGAGCACCATCGCCAGCAGCGTCAATCTCGTCGTGACGATCGCCGTTGTCCGCGACGATTCGGTGTCGTGGGCGTCGCTCGACATCTTCTCGTGGACGATGCTGACGACGGCAGGGTTGGTGCTGTTCGCGTTTCCCGTTCTCGGGAGTGCGATGGTGATGCTCCTCGCCGACCGCAACTTCGGAACGACGTTTTTCGCCGTCGACGCCGGTCCGGTGCTCTGGCAACATCTCTTCTGGTTCTTCGGCCACCCCGAAGTGTACATCCTCGTCCTCCCGGCGATGGGAATCGTGAGCCACGTCCTCCCGCAATTCGCGGGACGTAAACTGTTCGGCTTTCGCGCGGTGGTCTACTCGACGCTCGCCATCGGGGTCCTCTCGTTCGGCGTCTGGGCGCACCACATGTTCGCCACCGGCCTCGACCCGCGCCTCCGCGCGTCCTTCATGGCGGTCACGCTCGCTATCGCCGCTCCGAGCGCCGTCAAGACGTTCAACTGGATCGCGACGCTCTGGAACGGGGCGATTCGACTGACTGCACCAATGTTGTTCTGCGTCGCCGCCGTCGGGAACTTCGTTATCGGGGGCGTGACGGGCGTGTTCCTCGCCTCGATTCCCGTCGACCTCGTGCTCCACGACACCTACTACGTCGTCGGCCACTTCCATTTTCTCCTCGTGGGAACCATCGTCTTCGGCCTCTTCGCCGGAGGCTACTACTGGTTCCCGCTTCTGACCGGGCGGTGGTTCGACCGCGGACTCGCACGCGCGCACTTTTATCTCTCTGCGGTCGGCGTTCCGGCGACGTTTCTCCCCTTTCTCCTCGTCGGGATGGGCGGACTTCCCCGGCGCGTCGCCGCGTATCCACCCGAGTTCGCGCCCTTGCACTACGTCGCTACTCTCGGGGCGTACGTCCTCGGCGTCGGGCAACTGGTGTTCGTCTGGAACGCCCTCGCCTCGGCAGTGGCGGGTGACCCGGTCGACACGACCGACCCGTGGGAACTCGGTCGAACTGGGCAACGAACTCCCGAATGGGAACCGGGTGCGGACCGATGAGCGGGGCGATGGGAGCACGACCTTACGGGCCGACCCCGAGGCAGTCGCGTTTGGTATCAGAGGCCACCTCCCGGGTTCGACGCCCGGGCGCGACCGTGGCGGTTTCGACCGCCAGTGAAATTCGATGCGACGGAACAACCGACAGACGAACGAACCGTGTGTAGTACCACCGGATGCGGCGGCGGTCATCACGCCGCTGACCGGCTTTCAGCGCGATACGCTCTGTATCGTCGCCGCACTCGACGAGACCGCGTCAACAGGCGTCGCCATCTCGGAGGCGCTCGACGAACTTTACGAGGGCGAAGTGACGAACGGACGCGTCTACCAGAACCTTCGGACGCTCGTCGACGCGAACCTGCTAGCGAAGCGCCCGATAGACGGACGGACGAACGCCTACGCCGTCACCGAAACGTCGAGTGACGGCCTTCGTGCGTACGCCGCGTGGACCGACGCGTGTGTGGACACTGTAGGGGAACCGCACCCGTTTTTCGTCGTATGAGACGCTGCGGAATGATAGAGCGAAGCGCCAGTCGCGACGGCGAAAATTACGACGGCGATGGTCGGAATGGGAGTCGTGACGCGTGTTTCTATTGAACGTCGTCGTCGGCTTCGTCGCGAGTTTCCTCGTCGTCGCGCCGATCATTCACATCAGCCTGCACCTCCGGCCGGGGTCGTTTCAGTCCACGTACGAAGATGCGGCCCTCACCGCGGTGCTCGGGATTCTCCTCGGCGGCTTGGTCAGCCTGCTTTTCGGCTGGATTCCGCTCGTCGGGCCGCTTCTCTCACCCGCGGTGTGGGTCGTGGTCGTGAAGCGAGTGACCGACCCCGACTGGCACGTCGCCGCCCTCGTCGGCGGGTTGAGTTGGGCGCTCACCGTCGTCCTCTTCGCAGGCGTCAGACTCGCGGTTTGACCGGCAAACCAACCAGATGACGCCGGACGGTGCGACTCGAAATCGGCTGCCCGATTGGAAACGGGTCCGAACCTCCGGAAACTCCCCAGTCGTCGCCGACAGCCTCTCGAATCGTCGAAAGTGGGCGGTCCGGAACCGTCTCGAACGCATAGCTTGCCGAACGAAGTTTCAAAACTAAACCGATGAATCCGATAGAGACACTGCTCTCGAGAGTCCGAAATATGACGAGTACAGCCACGAAAAAATCCGAACAGACAACCCGACAGTCGACCGCCGACGGCGGTGACGGGTCGGTGTCCCAGCCCCACACTGATAAGTCGCGGTGGACGGAGAACTCATCGAACGACAGGACCGAGACGACCAGTGGTGAGTGGACCGCCGTCGAGAGTCCGGTGGCGAAGACGCTCACCGGCGTCGTTCAGACGAGCGTGGGGCCGTTCGCCGTCGGTACCGGCGGGAAGGTACTCCGTCGTCGCGACGACGGGACGTGGACCGTCGTCGTCCCCGCGGGACCGGCGACGAAGCGGAACAAACTGACAGACGTAGACGTGACCGACGACGGAAAGCGAGTCTGGTTCGCCGGGTCCAGCGGCGCGCTCGGGATGTACGACACCCAAACCGGCGAGAAACACGATTACTCCGGTCCCGGCGGGAAGACGAGCACGTGGGAAGCCATCGCCGTCGGCGGAATAGGCGGGAACGAGCGACTGCTCGTCGCCAACGGGTCGGGCGAAGTGCTTTCGGCGACCATCGACGAGGACGGATGTCCGTCGTTCGGCGAGGTGGTCAAGCCCGGTAGCGGGTCGACGATTCCTGCCCTGGCGTTCGGCGGCGGCGTCACGTACGCCATCGACACGAGCGGCAACGTCTTCGAGCGAACTGCCGACGGGCAAAGCGACGGTGGGTGGTCCGACATCGGTATCGAGAACGCACAGGTAAACTTCCACGACCTCTACGCCTCCGAACGGGCGTTACTCGTCAGCGGCGGTGGCGGACTCGTCTACCGTTACGACCGTCTCTGCGGCGGATGGACGCCCGTCGCCGTCGGCGAGTCGGCGCTGTTCGCAATCGACTGTCGGGACGAGAGCGCCGTCGCCGTCGGCGGTGGGGGCACAATTTACCACCGACAAGCGGACGAAGGGTGGAGCGAACGCTCGTCGCCGGTGGAGTCGAAGCTTCGCTCGGTCGCGCTCGGTGACGTGGACGTCGCCGTCGGAAACGGCGGCGCAATCGTCGAGCGATCCGGGGACGGTCGATGACGCTGGTTCAAGACATTGCACTCGGACTGCTGCAGTTGGTCGCGTTGACGATTCCACCGATTGCCGTCCTCATCAAGATGCTCCGCCGCTCGGAGAACCTGGCGTGGCGGACGCGAAAACTGAGTTTCGGACTCGCAATCGGGAGCGTCGTCTCCTTCATCGCCACAGGTGCCATAGTGGTGCTGTATCTAGTGTCGAGCACGACGCTCCCGCTGCTTCTTCAGGTCGGACTGGCGCTCGCAGTCGTTGGCCTCCTCCCGTTCGCGCTGTTCACGCTCGTCCTCTACCGTGAACACAAGGAGTCCTTTCGGTGATGGTACCGTGGTCTCTTTTCGGCAATGCCCTGTGGTCTCGTGCGGCTGAGCCGTAGGAAGCAGTGCCGACCGAGTGGAGATAGCCGCGAACGCTCTGAGTCGGTGAGTGTCGTCGGCGTCGGTGAGCGTTGCTGATGTCGCCTCCGTTACCGCCTCTCGAACTCGACCGGCAGCGACTCGACGCCGTAGATAAACGAACTCCGCGTCGGCGACAGCTCTGACTCGGCAACTCGGAGTTCGGCGACTCGGTCCAGCAGCTCCGAGAGGACGACTTTTGCTTCGAGACGAGCTAACGGCGCACCGAGACAGTAGTGCGTCCCGTGGCCGAAGCCGAGATGCTGGTTCGGCGCTCGGTCGGGGACGAACGTTCCCGCGTCGTCGAACGTGCGTTCGTCGCGGTTGCCCGACCCGAGCCAGACGACGATTCGGTCTCCCGCTTCGATCGTCGCGTCCTGAACCGCGACGTCTCTCGTAGCGATCCGCGTCATCGCCTGCACCGGCGACCGGTACCGAAGTACCTCCTCGATAGCCGTCGAGAGCGTCCGGTCGTCGCCGCGGACGGCGTCGAACTGTTCGGCCTCGTCGAAGCACCGAATCGCGTTCGTGACGAGATTTGTCGTGGTGATGTTACCGGCGACGAGCAGGAGGATACACGTTCCGAGCGCCTCCTCGCGGGAGAGATGTGACCCGTCGTCGAGTTCGGCGGTGACGATTTGCGAAATGAGGTCGTCGCGCGGGTTCTCGCGGCGGTCCTCGATGAGTTCGAGGAAGTACCATGCCATCTCCATCTGGACCTGTCGCTGTTCGTCGACGTACGCCTGGGCGTCGGTGTCGTCGCTCGCTGCCTCGACCAGCGTATCCGACCACGTCTTGAACTGGTCGCGTTTCTCAGCCGGAACACCGAGTAGTTCGGCGATGACCATCACCGGAAGCGGATAGGCGAGGTCGTCGACGATGTCCATCTCGCCCTCGACGCCGGCGGAGCTCCCTTCGTCGAGCACCTCGTCCAGAATCTCCGCGGTCAACTCCCGTATCCGCGGTTCGAGTTGCCGAATCGCGCGCGGTCGGAACGGGTCGTCGACGACGCCGCGGAGGGCGTCGTGCCGGGGCGGATCCTCGAACAGCATCGTCTGAAGAATCAAACCCTCGCCCTCGTTTTCGGGTTCGACGTAGTCGTTCGCCCGTTCGGGATCGACCGAGAACGTCTCGTCGTCGTCGAGAATCCGTTTCACGTCGTCGTAGCGGAACACGTCCCACGACCCTCGGGACGTGTCGTAACGAACGGGCGCGTCGTCTCGCATCTCTCGGTACCACTCGAACGGATCGAGCCACGACTCACGTCCGGCGAGTTCGTCGGGGAACGCTTGCAGCCCTTGGGGATTAGCTGAACTCATCGGAGAATGTACGAAAGACGGCCCAATCAACGTTCACGAAGAAATCCATCGAAGAGAAGGTAGCGTCAGACGGACAGTAGCGCTATCTCTCCAATCGCTCTGCGACACCGCCGACTTTGTATGTTCGAGTCGTTCGTCTGAGGTGGATAGACCCCACGCTCGCGTGTGCTACTCGAACGTCGGTGACCGACCCTCCAGGAACGCGTCGACGCCCTCCGTGTGCGACTCGGTCCCGTACGCCTGTACTTGGAGATGCGCTTCGCGGTCGAGCCCGTCGCGGAACGGTCGACCGACGTTCTCGTGCAGTCCACGTTTTATCAACGCGAGCGTCTCGGTCGGCTTCGACGCGAGCGTGTCGAGCAGCTCCGAGACGGCGTCGTCTAACTCGTCGCTCGAAACGACGTCGTTGATAAGGCCCATCTCCAGCGCCTCCTCGGCGTCGAACAGTCGCCCGGTCATCGTCAGCTCCTTCGCCCGGCGGAGGCCCACCAACTGCGGTAAGAGCACGGTCCCGCCGCTGTCGGGAATGAGGCCGACGTTGACGAAGACTTCGCCGAACCGGGCGCGCTCGTCGGCGACGACGAAGTCGCAGGCGGCGGCGACGTTCGTCCCCGCACCGACGGCGTCACCGTTGACCTTTGCGACGACCGGGTACGGTGCCGTGAGAACCGTCTCGACGACGGCGTTGAGCGTCTCGCTGACGCGGGTGTACGCCTCCGCGGGCGTCTCCTCTCGGTCGCGCATCGCTTCGAGGTCGCCGCCCGCGCTGAACGCTTTGCCTTCGCCGGTGAGAACGACCGCCCGCGCGTCGTCGTCCGCCGCCGCTTCGAGCGCCGCGACCAACTCCCGCGCCGTCGACTCGGTGAACGCGTTTCGCGCCTCCGGACGGTCGAACGTGAGCGCCCACACGCGTCCATCGACTTCGGTGCGTACCATGCGGAACCCACCGAGCGGTCGATGTTAAACGTGGCCTCCCATTTCGCGATCTGACCGAAAGCCCGGCCTTCGTCGCGTCCTATGGTTTTTTCTCGGTCTCGGTCCCTTCTCGGGATATGACAGAGGCGTACGTCGTCGGCGCGGGGCAGTCACCGTTCGGGTCGTTTCCCGACGAGAGCTATCGCTCCCTGTTCGAGACGGCGTTCGACTGCGCGACGGCGAGCGTCGACGCCGAGTTCGACCCCAAGCGAATCGACGAGGCGTTCGTGGGCACGCTCGGCGTCGGTGGCCGCCAACTCGGCCTGAGCGGGCCGGCGGTGACCGAACACGTCGGTCTCCACGGCATCCCGACGACACGCGTCGAGAACGCCTGTGCCGCCAGCGGCTACGCCTTCAGAAGCGCCGTCGCGTCGGTCCGAGCGGGACTGGCCGACGTGGCGCTGGCCGGCGGATACGAGGTGATGACCGATACGAGTTCGGACCACACGAAGTGGTGGCTCGGCGTCAGCGGCGAGACGGAGTGGGAGCGTCTCTCGGGGACGACCTTTTCCGGCGTGTACGCCCAGATGGCCAGCGCCCACATGAACGAGTACGGAACGACCACGGAGGATCTCTCGCGCGTCGCCGTGAAGAACCACGCCAACGGCGCACGGAATCCGAACGCTCACCTCGGCTTCGAGTGTTCGCTGGAGGATGCGATGGCCGCGCCGACGGTCGCCGACCCGCTGAATCTCTATCATTGCTGTCCGACGACCGACGGCGCGAGCGCCGTCATCGTCGCCAGCGAAGAGGTGGCCTTCGAACTCAGCGACGACCCGGTCCGCGTCGCCGGAATGGGTGCGTCGAGCGGCCACGTCGGTCTCTTTCAGCGCGACACGTTCACGAGCATTCCCGCGACTCGCCGCGCCGCCGAAGCCGCCTACGACGAAGCCGAAATCGGTCCGAGCGACGTCGACGTCGCGGAAGTCCACGACTGCTTCGCCATCGCCGAACTCGTCGCCTACGAGGATCTCGGCTTCTGCGCCGCCGGCGAGAGCGCCACGCTGCTCCGCGAGGGCGTCACCGACCCCGACGGCGAACTCCCGGTCAACACCTCCGGTGGTTTGAAATCGAAGGGTCACCCCATCGGCGCGACCGGCACCGGCCAAATCACAGAGATATTCGAACAACTCCGCGGTGAGGCGCACACGCAGGTCGACAGTCCGCGATACGGCCTCGCGCACAACGTGGGCGGCAGCGGCGGCGGTGCGACGGTCCACCTGTTCGAGCGGGCCGACGGGGGTGAGCGATGAACCGAATCGCCGCCGTCGGGGTCGCACTCCCGCGACTCCGAATTTCGACGGCCGAAATCGCCGACGCGTGGGGTCGGTACTCGGGTGCCGGAATCGAGGAGAAAACCGTCGCGGCAGCCGACGAAGACGCACTGACGCTCGCCGTCGAAGCAGCGGAGTCGGCGCTGACTCGCGGGTCGGTCGCCGCGGCCGACATCTCCGTGATTTCTCTGGCGACGACCACACCGCCACTCGATACGGAGGAGATAGCCCCGCGACTCGTCCGCGCGCTCGGACTACCGCCGTCGACGACGACGCGGACGTTCACACAGAGTACGCTCGCGGGAGCGCAGGCCCTCGATTCGGGGTTCGACGCCGACGGCCCCGCCCTCGTCGTCGCCGCCGACGCTCCCCGCGGCGACCCGGCGGACGCAGACCATCCTTTCGGTGCGGGTGCCGCGGCGTTTCTCCTCACCGAATCGGGGTCCGTCGAACGGCTCGGTTCGGCAAGTCACGTCGACGAACTCGCGGGCATCAGTTACCGCGAACGCGGCACCGACGAACTGCGCGGACTCGACATCACCGGTTACGAGCGAAACACGATTCGAGAGAGCGTGACGAGTGCGGCCGAACGATTAGCCGGGAACGTCAACGGCGTCGACTTCGACGACGCCGCCGTCGACGGCGCAGCGGTGTTCCAACCCGACGCTCGGATGCCCTCGCGTGCGACGGGGAACCTATCGATTCCTCGTGAGGCGCTCGCACGAGGGACCGTCGTCGGCCGGATCGGCGATGCGGGCGCGGCAGGTGTTCCACTCGGACTCGCTGCCGCGTTCGACGCCGCGGACGACGAGGACCGGACGCTTGCGGTCTTCTTCGGTAGCGGTGGCGGCGCGACGGCGATGCTGTTCGAGGGTCGGGTCGAAAGCGGACTCGACGCTGCACTCGATGGTGGCTCCGCGGTTACGTATCCTCAGTACCTCCGCGAGCGCGGCTACGTCGGCACTGTCGACGTCGCCGGCGGCGGCGCACACGTCAGCCTCCCCACCTGGCAGCGCTCGCTCGACCAGCGCTACCGGCTCGCGGCCGGCCGCTGTCCGAAATGCGAGGCGCTCACGTTCCCGCCGGAGGGCGCGTGCGGAACCTGCCACCGCCGCGTCGAGTTCGAACGCGTCGAACTCTCTCGAACCGGTCTCGTCCGTGCGGTCACCGCTATCGGCTACGGCGGCGCGCCGCCGGAGTTCGCCGAACAGCAGCGACGCGACGGGGCGTACGACGTCGCGCTCGTCGAACTCGAACACGGGGGCGAGTCGGTCACGCTGCCGGCGCAACTGACGGACGTCGACTCCGGAACGGTCGGGGTCGGCGACGAGGTTCGGGCGGTCGTCCGGAAACTGTACGAGCAGGAGGGCGTGCCGCGGTACGGCGCGAAGTTCGCACCTATCGAGGAGTGACCTTCTTGCGAGGGTGTCGGTCCGTCGTCCGAATTCACCGGAGTTCGCGTTACGATTCGACCGCGTAGACGACACGTTCCTCGCCCATCCGCTCGATGCGTCCAGTCGACGCCAACGTCGAGAGGTGTGCGGCCGCCTCACCGGCGCCCATCTTCACGTGGATTCCCTGCATCTCGCCAAACAGGTGGGTGGCAACCTGCCACGGGGTGAGCGGACCGTGTTCCTCGACGCAGTCGTACATCCGCTCCGTCCGCGTCTCGTGATGTGATAGAATCTCGTCGATGCGCGAGACGAGCGATAGTAGGGACCCGTGGCCCGGGTACGCCGTCTCCGGTAGATTCGACGTCTTGGCGTGCTCTCGGAGTCGAATTAACGTCTCTCGGTACGTCTGAAGCGCGTCGTCGACGCGGGTGTCGCTGCCGTCGACGTTCGGAGTGTAGGTGGGCAACACCGCGTCACCGACGAACAGCGAATCGCCGCTGCCTTCCTCACCGTTTGCGACGAATGCGGCGTGACCGAGCGTGTGTCCGGGCGTGTGAACCGTTTCGACCCCCGCGACGGCGTCGCCGTCGGTGAGTGCTTCCACCGGATACTCTTCGGGCATCGGAGACGGTCTATCTCCTTCGACTACCGCGTCGACGGTTTCCTCGGGGACGCCCCATTCGGTCAGTCGCCGCGCGTCTCGCCTCACTCGATTCGCTCTCGCCGTCGCGTAGTCTGCGACGAACGGTGCATCGTCCTCGTGCATGTAGAGCGTCGCGCCGCTCGCCTCACAGAGTCGTGGTGCGAGTCCGGCGTGGTCGGCGTGCCAGTGGGTGACGAGAACGGACGACACGTCCGCGAGTTCGAGGCCGGCCTCACCGATGCCGGAGACGAGACGGTCCCACGCCCCGTCGGCCGGCGGGCCCGGGTCGATGAGAACGCCGCGGTCCGGGAGGACGTAGGCGCTGTTCGTTCCCTCTGGACTTCCTTCGCTTACCTCGATTCGGCGGGTTCGACTCACGTTCGCTCGGCTACGTCCGGTCGGATAAAATGAGTGCCGCACGGACCTCGCGTCCCGTTCGCCGCAGGCACGGAGTCTCCTTCCGGTTCACGCAGAACTAACTGCCAAGAACGCTACCGGTCCCGCATGTCGTTCCGTTCGCTGCGGACGCTCCCCCGAGAGGCGCTCGTCGTCTTGAGTCTGGTGAGCGGGTCGCACGTCATCAACCATATGTATCTCGTGCTCTTTCCGCCGATTCTCGGCGTGTTGGCGACGGAGTTCGACGTGACGCTTGCGACGCTCGGGTTCGCGATGGGTGCGCAAGCGTTCGTCAACACCGTCTTTCAGCTGCCGTTCGGCTATCTCTCGGACACGTACGACCGTACGCTCACGCTGAGTCTCTGTCTCGTTCTCGGCAGTCTCGGGGCGTTCGTTCTCGCGGCCGCACCGACGTTCGAGTGGCTCTTGGTCGGACAAATTCTGCTCGGCGTCGGCGTCGCCGGCCACCATCCCGCACATTACCCGCTTCTCGCGGATGCGACGACGAAGACGAATCGCGGTCGAGTGTTCAGCGTCCACGGATTCGCGGGCAACGTCGGCTTCGCCGCCCCGCCGGTGGTCATCGTCGCGCTCACCTCGATTACGGGCCTGAGTTGGCGGCACGCGTTCGCCGTCATCGGGGGCGTCGGACTGCTGTACGCAATTCTCGCGGTGTTCGTCCTACTTCGATACGTTCCCCGGACCGTCCGTCGCCCGAACGTAGTAAACGATTCAGTCGCAGGGGGAGACGCGACGTCGACGGAGACGCCGTCGCTGGCAGACAGACTGCGTTCGGGGGTCGTCGCGTTGCTCGACTCGCCGAAGATCCTCGCACTCGGACTGTTGGCGCTCGTCGCCTCGACGGCGATGTGGGGAATCACGTCGTTCGTCGTCACGTTGCTCGAGCAGGGATACGGCGTGGAATCGTCGACGGCGAGTCTCACCCTCTCGGTGATGTTCGGCGTCGGAGCAGTGTTCATGCTCGTCGGCGGCGACCTCTCGGACCGCTTTGCGCCCGCTCCGCTCATCCTGGGTAGCTACGTCCTCGTCGCCGCGTTCGTCGTGCTGCTCGCGTCGTTCGTCCTCCCGCCGTCCGCCGCCGTCGTCGCCGCTGTGGTCGGCGGGAGCGTCGGGAGTCTGAGCACACCTGCCCGCGACAAACTGGCGGACGTCCTCTCGGCACGGGCGGACCTCGGGCGGAACTTCGCCGTCGTCACTGTTGGCATCATGGTCGGCAGCACCGTCGCACCGCCGCTTTTCGGCGTCCTCATCGAAGTGTTCGGTTTCCGAGTCGCGTTCGCATCCATCGCCGTCGTCGCGCTCGGCGTCGCTGCGGTCGCCGGCGGCATCGTCGTCAGATGGGGCGACGGCTACAGCCTCAGTGAACCTGCGACTGCGGGAGATTGACGGATTTGAAGGGGAATGGCGGGGTGTGCTCGCGGTGTCTGGAATCGACTACGACTGCGCGAACGCCTCCGAGACGAAGTTGCCGAACGTTGACGTTCCGCGAATTCGCACAGTTTGTAGGGCTGCAAGGTATAGTATCGCGACTGTCGAAGTCAGCAGACGTGAATCCACTTCCCCCTTGACACCAGATTGGGCGAGATCAGGTACACTTCGACAGTCAACTAACGGATAAATTACGGATATCATGAGAGTACTGCTTGTCATTACCGGACCGGCGGTATCTCTCCGAATCGACCGACGGCGAGTGGTCGACTGAAGCTCCGTCATTTATCAATTTCAATAATTGTATGCGAAACACGACTTTACGAGCAACTTTACGTAGGACTCTGGTTCGGTAGCCTATGAACGACCTCAGCGGCTTTCAACGCGACCTGCTGTGGGTAATCGCAGGCAAAGAACAACCGTCGGGCCAAGAAGTGAAAACTGAGTTAGAAGAGTACGTCGAGGGTGAGATCAACCACGGCCGACTGTACCCGAATCTCGACACGCTCGTGAACAAATCGTACGTCGATAAGGGTCCGATAGACCGCCGAACCAACTACTACGCGATAACCGAGAAGGGACGCGAGAGCCTTCGGACGCGACGAGACTGGGAGAACCAGTACGTCTCGCTGGAGTGACGGGCCCGTTCGGAGTTTTTGATAACTCATAGCGTTGTTCTCTCGGCCTCCGACTCCATTTCTCGACGCGACGACCGGTCAGAGAGTCGACTCTGGCGTAGTTACCGCCCCTCAGTGAGGGTTTGATTCGTAGGTCGGGCCGACAGCTACTGAGAGCGTCCGCGGTTTGGAGTAGAGGACAAGCTGTTCGTGATTGCTCACTTCACCGTCGAGACTGAACACGATTGTCTCGCTCGTCCGTCCCTCGACGGTCAGTTGACTCGCGCGGAGGTGGACGACGTGTTCCGTTCCTTTGCCGAACACACGATGGGCAGCGGCCTCGGCGAGAACGTTCTGCGGCGGCATCTCCTCGACGATGACGACGTCGAACAGTCCGTCCTCGCTGTTCGCCTGCCCGCCTTCTTTGGCGAACTGTCGGACGTTGCCGACGAGCGCACAGAGCGCTTCCCCGCTCCACGTCGTCTCCTCGCCCTGCGAGATCGCTTCGACCTCTAACTGCAGGCTCTCGAACTCCATCGACTTCTTGATACCCGTGTAGAGAAACGCGAGCGATCCGAGACGTTCTTTCAGCTCGGTGTTCGTCGCTGTACTGGCTTCGGCGGTCAGTCCGGCGACCGCCGAGACGATAAACGGTTCCTCGCCCGCCATCCCGAGGTCGATTCGCCGCTTCTCGCCGTTTTCGAGGAGATTGAACCCCGATTCCATATCTTCGACGCCGACGTTTCGCGCGAAGATGTTGGCGGTCCCGACGGGAACGATACCGATAGTCACGTCATCGAGCGCGTCGGCTTCGAACAGTCCCGTGACGACTTCGTGAAGGGTTCCATCTCCTCCGGCGACGGCGAGTCGACGAACGTCGTCCTCGACGGCCGCGCGTGCAAGCGTCGTCGCGTCTCCCGGTCCAGTGGTCTCGACGACGTCGTATCCGTACTCGTCGGCCAGCGCGTGAACTGTCTCTATGTGCTCGCCCCCGCCGCTCGTCGGGTTCATGACGACACGCCGGTGTCCGTTCGCGCCGACGAGCCGTGAGGAGTCGTCTCGCGTCCGTGCTGGTCGGGAACCCTCGTCGTTCACGTGCACCATTCGTCGCCCGAGGTGAAAACGGTGTTCCGTCTCCCGTCGTCAACGACACAGACCGATGAGAGGCGAATCTGGAGACCAAACCTTGTCTGTGTGACAGCTCTTTAAACGATGTCAGTGTCGACAGTGGAACTCGTCGGATGATGTCATTCGCGCGTTAGACTCTCCTCTCGCCAGATTTGGTTCAGCTGTCTGAGTATCCGATGTGCTGTAATGTAAGAATATTGATTGTTATGGCGGTCGTTACGCTATCATGGTATCTACTACCATTACACCACGACAGACTCGTCCGTCGACGTCCCCGATGTCACGCCGGACGTTCCTTCGGGCCTCTGGGGGTCTCTTGGCGCTCGGTACACTCGGCGGGACGTCGATAGCATCCGTCACAGCCCAGAACGCCAGCCAGGTGTTCGTCGGGACGCAGTCCACCGACATCGACACCATCGACCCGCTCTCCGGGCAGTCGCTCGGAATCCAGTCGTTCCAGCACTCGGCGACGTTCATAGCCTCTGCACCCGTCTCCGACGGCGTCTCCGTCGAAACGAACCCGTTCAACCTCGTCGCCGGGGCCGACGACAAGAGCGCTCCGGGGGCCGTCGACGTCTGGTCTGCGGCCGTCTCGGAAGTCCCGTTCGACCCGACGATTCCGAACCCGAATCCCGGTCCGCTCTTGTTGCAGTACTGGGAGATTCAGGGTAACCAGCAACTGACCGAGTTCTCCGGAACGCTCGTCAACTCCCATCGCGACAAGGCCGTCGTGCCGAATCTCGTCAACGCACCGACGGTGGTCGCACCGGGAATTCCGCCGCTTCCGTTCCCGAAGGCCATCGCCGAAGGGGCGGTGCTGCAAGGCATCACGGACGGTACATCGGTGACGATGGTCGTTCAGGGGACGACCGTCGACCAGGCGAATCCGTTCATCTCGCGCATCGACGCGACCAGAGTTCAGTAGGCTCTCGTCGCCGATGAACAGCAGTCCGGCGACGACGAGCAGTCCGGTCGCAAGGAGGGCCGCGAAGACGAACAGACTCCACGAGCATATCCGCTCACATACTATTTTCGACGACCGGGCTACACCCTCACGTGCACGCTTAGGAAGCGTTATGAGTGCTGTTCGTCGAAGCCCGCACATGGTCTCGAACGCTTTTTTGGACTCCGACACGGGGATGACGCGCCGCCGAGTTCTCGCGCTCGCGGCGGTAACCGGCGGTGCGTCGTTCGCGGGGTGTCTCGACGAGACGTCGTCGACTCCGGGCGGTGGTGACGGGACGAACGAATCCGTCGGTTCCACCGGTTCCGACGACTCCGAGGGCTCCGATTCGACCGCCGGCGGCGACGCCGCCGATTCGAAGGCCACGGTCGACGAGTGGATGAGTGACGGACGCAACTACGACGGCATCGTCGACGAAACGGGGACCGACCGCGTCACTGTCAGAGTGGGTGCTGACTCCGCGAACGGACCGTACGCCTACGACCCGGCGGCGGTTCGCGTCTCTCCGGGAACGACCGTCGTCTGGGAGTGGGTCGCCGCCAGCGGCGCGCACAATGTCGTCGAACAGGACGGAGCGTTCGAGAGTCAACTGTACTCTACCGGCGACGCGACGTTCGAGTACACCGCCGACGAACCGGGAACGTATCTGTACTACTGTACACCACATCGCGAACTGGGGATGAAAGGTGCCGTCGTCGTCGAGTCGTAACCCTCATAGCGACTGTTCCGGAGTCGACCAATCACTCTCGTCTGGCAGTGACGACGAGCCCGACGCCTACCAGTTCGGGCACCGCCGCCACGATCCGGATGTGCTGTCGAGGATGAACCAACTTCCATCGACGCTGCGCACCAGCGCGTTGCTGATTGCTGCCGCGATTACGAACAGTATCGCCCCGACGCCCGCGCGTCGCTCCTTCGGATTCTCGCTCGGTGTTTGCAATGAGAGTCGCCGAGAGACCGCTCGCTACCGAAGAACCGACTCTCCGTGGACGCGGTCGATTCGGTCGGCCAACGCTCGCGCCACCGGTCGGTCGGCGTCGGGCGCGGTGTCGTTTCGCGCGTGGAACCGACATCTGAACCGGAGTTTCTCCAGTTCGAAGGCGGTGAACGCGAACGTCCCCGCTTCGACCTTCTCGGCGAGGGCGATTTCGACGACCGGCTTCGGAAGTTCCGTGTCATCGCCGCTTGCGACGTCAATATACTCGGTGAGGACGTGGTGGACCACCCACTGCTCTTCGAGGCTCAGTTCGAGTTCGACCGTTGGCGCGTCGTTGGTTATTGAGGGCATCGTTTCGTTCTGTTACGGTAACTGGTTAGCGGTCCTACTACCTAAATCTTTGCTAACGTATGTCATGGGTGGATGACTCACTCGATTCAGACGCAGACACCCGAAAAGGATACGCGGAATCGGTCAGAAGGTTTGCTCGTCGCCCTCGTCGCGCATGGCCGGATCCTTTTGATCGGTCACCGCCTGGTTGAACAGTCCTTCCTCCATCTGGGGGTCGTCGTCCTCGACGGTGTCGTACGTGGAGATACCCATCGAGAGCAACTCCTCCATGGCTTTCTGGCGAGTCAGGAACTCCCCCTGTTCGACGAGCAGATCGATACGGTCGGAGAGATCGTCCGGCAGCGTCAGTTCGACTCTGGACATACGAGGACGATAAGAGGGTTCGAGCATAAAGGTGGCACGCTATCGTTCTGATTTTTTGTTATTCATAAAATATTTCATTACAATCCTGATAACAAGTTTGCCGAGCCACTCTCAGCTCCCGTGGTCTGTCGACACCGTGCAGTAGAATCTCTCACACGGGCCAAGTTGATAACCGACCACTGCGAGCAACGGATAGGAACCATGCCGATAGAGTTGACCGGGGAGTACACCACTGCCCGCGTGATGGTCGACGACGAGAGTCTCGTCGAGGACGGCTGTTTGGAGCAGATACAGACGCTCGTCGATCACCCGGCGTTCACCGAACCAGTGCGCGTGATGCCGGACACCCACTGGGGGGCGGGTGCACCGATCGGATTCACGATGCCGTTGGGCGAGCGAGTCGTCCCGAACATCGTCGGCGTCGACATCGGATGCGGGATGTGTGCGACGAACCTCGGCGACGACCTCCCGCTGTCGGACGCCGAACGCGAGCGGCGCGTCCGCGACGCCGTCCCGATGGGACAGGACGTCCACGACTACGACGACGCGCCGCACCTCGTCGATGAGTTCCCGTTCGAGCGGACGAACGAGCGCTTCGAGCGGTTCGACGCCGCCTACCGCGAGCAGTTCGGCGAGCCGATCGACCCCATCGAGTTCGAGTTCGACGGCTACGACGGGGAGTACTTCAAGTCTCTCTGCCGGCGCGTGCTCGCGGGCCGCCGCCCGTCGATGGGCCACATCATCCAGAGCGCGGGAACGCTCGGCGGCGGCAACCACTTCGTCGAGTTCGCTCACACGCGCGACTCGGGTGAGTACTGGCTCGTCATCCACAGCGGCTCTCGGTACCTCGGACTGGCGGTCGCGCAGTACTGGCAGCGTCGAGCCTCCGAGTATCGCGCCGCCGACGTCATCCGCGAGTCCATCGCCGAGGGCGACGAGCGCTTCCTGAAGTTCGACCCGGAGACGGTGAGCGACGCAGACCTCTTCGAGTGGGTTACCGGCGGGAAAGGAGAGTCGTTCATCCGCAAAGACCGCGTCCGCGAGGCGTTCGACGGGAAGGACATCGAGCACGCGTTCGACAGACTCGCCGGCATCCGACCATCGACCGACGGGGACCGCCCGCAGTCCGACCTCGACTGGCTGGAAGGGAGAGAGGCCCACGGCTACTTCGTCGACATGCTGTTCGCCCAGCAGTACGCCCGGTGGAACCGCGACCGGATGAGCGACGCCGTCTGCGAGGCGCTCGGCGTCGACGCCGTCGACCGCTTCCAGTCGACGCACAACTTCATCGACTTCCGCGACCTGACGATCCGAAAGGGAGCGACCCCGGCGCGGGAGGGGCAGCGACTGGTCGTCCCGTTCAACATGGCCGACGGGTCGATACTCGCCCGCGGGAAAGGCAACGAGGCGTACCACTCGACGGCTCCACACGGCGCGGGCCGGGTGATGAGTCGGACCGCCGCCTTCGAGACGCTCTCGCTCGACGAGTTCGACGAGGCGATGGACGGCATCTACTCGGAGTCGGTCGTCGAGTCGGTACTCGACGAAGCGCCGATGGCGTACAAATCCGCCGATGCCATCGCAGCGGCGCTGGAACCGACGGCCGAAATCGTCGAGCGACTAGACGTCGTGCATAATCTCAAAGCGAAGTAGTCGAGTTCACGACGTTGACTGTGGTCGTTTCGCCTCGACCGGACGATTCCGGCAGGCCCGACAGCCGAACAATAAGTTCACGTACCCCGTCATTCCCCTCACCTCTCCTCTTCGGTCCGCCGACCGCGAACTACCCGGCGAACTCTCGGTTTCCGCGAGTCGCCACAGGAGCCTCACCGCCGAGCGACAATCCGCGGTCGGCCCTTCTCCGGTGACCACTGGTCGACCCATCACGGGCGATTGGACCACCACCGCCTTGGGCATCTCTCAGGAGCGTTAGTCCCGGTCGCCTTTCGCCCCTCCTTTCCACCCTCGCCACTCTCTCTTTCTTTCGTCATCGGCGTCTCGTCGGGTGAACGGCTTTACCCGTCGGTTCTGTCCACACCCCTATGCCCGACAGACGCCACTACAGTTTCGAGGGAGTCGAACCGGAGATCCACGAAGACGCCGACGTGAGCCGCGAGTCGACGCTCGTCGGCGACGTGGTCGTCGACGCCGACGCCAGCGTCTGGCCCGGCGTCGTCCTCCGCGGCGACATCGGACCGGTCAGAATCGGCCGCGAATCACACATCGGCGACAACGCCGTCGTCCACGCGTCGACGGTCGGCGACCGGGTGATGGTCGGCCACGGCGCGGTCATCAACGAGGCGACGGTCGAAGAAGGGTCGCTCGTCGGATTCAACTCGACGGTGAACACCGGCGTCCGCGTCGGCGCGGGGAGCGTCGTCGCCGCGGGTGCGGTGATACCCGAACAGTACGACATCCCCGCCGAGTCGTTCATCCGTGGCGTCCCGGCCCGCGTCACGCCGCTCTCCGAAGAGCAGATCAGCGCCGAGGAGATTTTCTCCACGTACTCTTCCGGCGAGTACGGTAACTTGGTCGACAGACACGACGAACTGTTCGACGAGTAGCGACCGCTGGCCTTCGCGTCCCGACGAATGCGAGGTGAACGAAGATCCATCGCAGGTGTAGCTGTGTATCGACACGTCTCTAACAGTCGCGACGTAAGAGATGTTTCACGGTCGACTTATACCGAGCAGGCCCTCCTTCGAGCTATGGACGGCGGAATCCACGCACAGACCGCAGTGAGCGGTGTCGAAGGGTGTCCCGCCGCGTCTATGAGCGAGAACTTCGAGATCGAGTCCGTCGTCGTCGACCGACGGACGGAGTCCCGAGGCGGTGCCGTCGTGGGCGACGTCACCGTCGACCGGACGGCCGCCGAGGAAGGAACGCTCGAGGACGTAGAGCGGGTGTTCGCCGACGAGACACGGTCGGTGTATCGGTTCGTGAATCGGGCTGGCGACTGTCCCTGCGGTCGCATCCCCGACCACGATTGTCCCGTTCGGGAAGTTCGCGCCGACTCGGGGTCGCTCTCTCTGTCGTTTATCGCGCCAAACGTGCGGACGCTACAGTCGATAGTCACCGACCTTCAGGCCTGCTGCGACACGGTGCGAGTACAACGGCTGACGCAGTCGACCCCGACTGCTCGACGGCGACTCCTGTTCGTGAATCGTCAGGCGTTCACCGACCACCAGTACGAAGTGCTGCAAACGGTCCACGAGATGGGGTACTTCGCCCGTCCGAAACGAGCGGACTCGGCGGCGGTCGCGTCGGAACTGGGAATTTCAGTGGCGACGTTCAGCGAGCATCTCGCCGTCACCCAAGAGAAACTCCTCGACCAGTTGCTGACTACTCACTAAAACGTAGCGCACACCGTGCGGCTCAATCTTGCGGATTAAATAAAAACCCGAGTGTCTTAGCGGGAATCCATATCCGTCCGTCGGACGAAGTGACGACCACTCGATGTCCGAATCCATGTACCGAAGAATCGGTGGGAAAGACGCCGTCGAAGACGTTGTGGACGACCTCTACGACCGTGTACTTGCGGACGATCGACTCGTCGAGTTCTTCGAGGGAATGGAGATGGAACGGCTCCGGGCCCACCAAATCCAGTTCATCAGTTCGGTCGCCGGTGGGCCGGTCGAATACACCGGCGACAACATGCACGAAACGCACGCCCACCTCGACATCGACGAGGCGGAGTTCGACGCCGTCGGCGTCCATCTCGAACGAGCATTGCGCGAAAACGGCGTCGGTGACGACGATATCGAGCGTATCATGGACGAAGTCGTCGCGCTGAAGGACCCGATAGTCGGACGACTCTGACCGTACCGACTGACCGAAGACGCCGAAAATCCTCACCGATTTTTCTCGAATCCGCGTTCCGCGGCGGCGTGTCTCGCCCCCCTCGACATCGGATAGCAAGGGTTTTGTCGACCCGTACATCACCTGCGAATACTACCAATGAATACTCCGATGAACACGTACCTGGTCACGCAGGCGAACTTCTCTGCGGGACGGTCTAGCGAGACGGTGGTCCGCAAAGCAATCGAGGGCGGCGTTGACGTCGTCCAACTGCGGGAGAAACAGACGAGCGCGCGGGAACGGTACCGGCTCGCGCGGGTGCTGCGCAACCTGACGGCCGAAGTGGGAATCCCGTTCGTCGTCAACGACCGCGTCGACATCGCCGTCGCCGCCGACGCCGACGGTGTCCACCTCGGCGACGACGACCTCCCCGTCTCGGCCGCACGGGCACAGCTCGGCGAGAATGCGCTCGTCGGCCGGTCGGTGTCGACCGTCGCAGAGGCGCGGCGAGCGGTCGAAGCGGGGGCGGATTATCTCGGCGTCGGTGCCGTGTTCTCCACGTCTTCGAAAGACGTCTCCGAGGAGGAGTCGAACATCGGCGTCGAGACCGTCGCGGCCATCGCGGACGCCGTTGACGTTCCGTTCGTCGCAATCGGCGGCATCACGGCGGAAAATGCGAGCGACGTCGTCGAAGCCGGTGCGGACGGGGTCGCGGTGATCTCCGAGATAACCGGCGCGTCGGACCCGGCGACGGCGACGCGCCGACTCGCTTCGGCCGTCGAAGCCGGGAGGCAGGCACGATGACCGACGGGTCCCGCTTCGACGTAGCCGAGGCGCTCTCGGCCGTCGAAGCAGACGCACCGCTCATCAACGCGTTGACGAACGAGGTCACGGTCAACGACGTTGCGAACGTTACGCTCCACTGGGGCGGCCTGCCGGTCATGTCCGACGACACGCGGGAGGTCGCCGACATGGTGGCGATCGCCGACGGCTGTCTGTTGAACATGGGAACCGTGAGCGAACGCGGCGAGACGGCGATGCTGACCGCCGGTCGCGCCGCCAACGACGAGGACGTCCCGGTCGTCGTCGACCCCGTCGGTGTCGGTGCGACGCCGACGCGTTCGGCGGTCGCAGACCGTCTCGTCACCGAGCTTGACGTCACGGTCGTCAACGGCAATCACGCCGAAATCACCGCGCTCGCCGGCGAAGACGCAGAGGTGAGAGGCGTCGAGTCGGTCGGCGAGTACGCCGACATCGCGGAGACGGCAATCGCGTGCGCCCGGCGCACCGAGGCGGTCGTCGTCGCCTCGGGCGAAAGGGACGTCGTCGCCGACGCCGAGCGGGCGTACGAAGTCGAGGTCGGAGACCCGATGATGGGCACCGTCGTCGGCACCGGCTGTATGCTCGGCGCGACGCTGGCGGTGTTCGCCGCCGCGATAGCGGACCCGCTCCGAGCGGCGCTCGCGGGAACCGCGGCGTACGGGCTCGCGGGTGAACGGGCAGCTGCAGGGGAGTACGGCGAGTACGAAGGACCGGCAAGTTACAAGATCGCGTTCCTCGATTCGGTCGCCGGGATGGCTGACGACGCCGAATTCGACCCGTCGGACCGCGTTCGGGAGGCGACGACCTGATGGGGGTCGTCGTCACAGGCGGCACCGGCGGCATCGGAAGCGCCGTCGTGGAGACGCTCACGGAGGAGGACGTCGTGTTCTCCTATCTGACCGACGGCGAGGCTGCCGACGCGCTCGTGGACGACGCGCCGGAAGGCTCGGAGCGAAGCGCGTTCCACATGAACGTCACCGACGCCGATTCGGTCGCGTCGTTCTTCGACGCAGCGACCAACCGACTCGACGATATCGACGCCGTCGTCCACACCGTCGGCGTCGTCGACCCGGCGACGATAGAGGACTCGACGGACGCACAGTGGTCTCGCGTCGTCGAGACGAACCTGGTCGGGTCGTACCGCGTCGCACAGGCGGCGGTTCCGCATCTGCGTGTCTCCGCGGGGTCGCTCGTCTTTCTCTCCAGCATCGGCGGCACCGCCGGGACCGTCGACACGAGTTACGCGGCGAGCAAATCGGGACTTCACGGTCTCGTTCGCGCGTTAGCGAGGGAACTGGGTTCCGACGGAGTTCGAGTGAACGCCATCGCTCCCGGCCCGGTCGACACGTCGATGAACGACGTCATCGTCGACTACCTGGAGTCGACCGACTTCCTGGGCCACGAGAACCTCGACACCCACCACCCCGACTACGCGTGCTCGCCCGAGGAGATCGCGCGCGCCGTTCGCTATCTCCTCGACAGTTCCTTCGCGCAGGGCGAGATTCTCAACGTCAACGGAGGGATGCAGTTTCGATGACGTCCACGGAACCCGTCCCGGAGTCACCGACGAAGCGACCGTACGCGCTGACTATCGCCTCCAGCGACTCCGGCGGCGGCGCGGGGATACAGGCCGACCTGAAGACGATGACCCGACTGGGCGTGTACGGGGGGTCCGTCGTCGTCGCGGTTACCGCACAGCACACCCGCGGCGTCGACTCGACGTACGTTCTTCCCGACGAAGAGATTCGTGCGCAGTTCGAGGCGGTCGCAGGCGACTTCGACGTCGGAGCGATCAAACTGGGGATGCTCGCGACGGCGTCGGCGGTGGAAACTGTCGACGACTGCCTTCGTGCGTACGACAGCCCGGTCGTTCTCGACCCAGTGATGGTCGCCACTTCGGGTGACCAACTCCTCGAAGACGACGCCGTCGACGCGTACACCCGCCTGTTCGAGCGAGCGACGCTTCTCACGCCGAACGCCGACGAAGTAGCGCGTCTTACCGGCGTGTATCCGGACGACGAGCGGTCGAGAGCGGAGGCCGCCGAGACGCTGTTCGGCTGGGGTGCCGACGCTGTCCTGTTCAAAGGTGGCCACGTCGATACCGGTGCGGGCACCGTTCGAGATACGCTCGCCACTCCCAACCGGGTCGTCGAGTTCACGAATCCACGCATACGGACCGAACGAACGCACGGGTCCGGATGTACGCTCTCGAGTGCGATCGCGTCTCGGCTCGCGCACGGAGACGAGTTGTCGACGGCCGTCGAACGAGGTATCGCGTTCACCCACGCCGCGATCGCCCGCCCCGCCGACGTCGGGAGCGGACCCGGAAGCGTCGACCACCTCGTCGATTCCACCCATTGGGACTGAAACTCCCGCTGACTCGTTCGCGGTGGGGTGGCATCGTTCGTAAAGTCTAACGATTGACAATATCTAAAGCGGTGCCGGTAGTACGTCAACGTGGTTGTCGGTGCTGTCTCTTACGAGCGGTGGGGGACAGGCGAGGTGGGAGTCGTCTGTCGCGCCGACAACCACGCCGGTAGGGGACCGGCTTGCCCGTCTCTGGGGACGACGGCCGCGGTGACCGCGGCCACCGCGTCCCGTCGTTTACTCGGGTTCGGCGGCGAAACGTAGTCGGACTGCCGAACGAAAATGCTCGAAAGACATTTGTATCGGATGCCTAATTCTGAGGTGTTGGGAACACTCCCTCGATACGCACTCTCTCACTGACACACCACACAACCCGCGTTGCGGAGGTTCCCACACTTCTTACCGACCGACGTGCTCCGGTAGCGGCCGCCACGTCCTCAATCCAGGAGTTCGAAGTACCGATGCAGCGCGGTGTAGCGGTTCCGAAGCCGGATTCCGGCGATTCCGAGGTTCCGATGATTCCGACAGTGCTCTCGATTTGACCCGCCTTCGGACAATTCTACCTCCCCGGACCGGCGTATCGGCGTCCCGTGATGCGAATACTCTTGAATCGAGACGCCCAAACGACGAGAGAATGGTCCACGCGAACGACGACACCGGAACGGTAGTACTCGTCGGGACGGTTCACGTCACCGAAGAGAGCGGCGAGAACGTTCGTCGAGCGATCGAGCGACACGATCCCGACGTCGTCACCGTCGAACTCTGTTCGATGCGCCTGCGGCACCTGTACGCGCCGAACACGACGAGACAGAAACTCCGCAACCTCGCCGAGAGCTACCGCTCGCTCTCGCGTTCGGGATTCGCGCTCAACGTGCTGTTCAAACTCTCCCAGCAGTCGTACAACGACGACACCGGCGTCGACAGAGACGACCGCGATATGTTCGCTGCTATCGATGCCGCCGAGTCGTCGGGACGACGAATCGCGGCTATCGACCGGCCTATCGAAGAGACGCTCGACGAACTCGCGGCGGTGACTCGCTCCGGTGTAAACGACGCCTACGCGTCGACGAGACGCCGACTCGACCAAGCCTTCGAGGGCGAGTGGGGCGAGTTGGCTTCGGGGATCCTCGTCAACGGGACCGAACCGGCTACTGGTCTGGCGCACCTGCTCGGACTCCACTTCTGGTACGGCACGCTGACCGCGGACGGCCCGGCGGCAAAGGCGGCCGTCATGGAACGCCTCTCGCCGAAGCAGGTGGCGTCGTTCCAAGAGGCCCTCGAACGCATCGCCCCCGAGTTCGTCCGCGTGATGATCCGAGAACGCGACGCGTACATGGCCCGCCGTCTCGAATATCTGCGTCAGCAGGGCGACGACGTGGTGGCCGTGGTCGGAAAAGCACACGTCGAGGGAATCCGTCGACACTTCGAAGACGGGACCTTTGCTGCCGACGCCGAGAAACCGCCGTTCGTCAGTTTACGGTGTCCGGGCGACGATGGGTGATCGTTCGCTGAAGACCGAGCAACCGAAGACAGGGGTCGAAGAGGATGATATCCTCCATAGCGACGAAATTCGATGGGTGCAGAACGCGGAGGACGATAGACCGTCGATCTGTCCTCCGGGCGTCGAACCTGAGCGTTTTCTGCCGGGGTTCGGCGGAGAATGACAGAAGAAGGTCTCTCTTTGAATGCTTCGAGTTCCTGAACGATTTTGGCGTAGAGGTTCGCAGCACAGTACCAGACCTCCTCGCCACTCTTCTGAAGGCTTAATTGGATAATCTTCAGCTATGAGGAGAAAGTCACCAGTTTCTAACTCCTCAACTTGCTATGCAGGTGCGGAAAGGGAACGTAGTTCTGCACGGGATTGAACGCGTTACTTCTCGTACTCACGTGTGTACAATGTGGGCCTCTGAGCTGAGAACGAAGGTAGTACCGCCCTGCTCAGAACGGGTACTCTCGCTCCTCGCGCTGAATCGAGACCCACTTCGTCTCGGTCACCTCGTGGAGGATGGTGTCGCTGTTGTACCCACCCATGCCCGACGCCGCGGTACCGCTGAAGGGGACGTGCGCCTCGTCGTTGATCGGTTGGTCGTTGATGTGGACGTGGCCGGTCTCCATGCGGTCGGCGATGTCCATGGCGGTGCCGACATCGCCGGCGTGGACAGCCCCCGAGAGACCGTGTTCGGTGTCGTTGGCGACCTCGACTGCCTCGTCGACGTCCGAGACGGAGATGACTGGCGCGATGGGCCCGAAGTGCTCGTTGCAGGCGGCGGCCATGTCGTTGGTCACGTCGGATAGCACTGTCGGCGCAACGACCAGCGAGTCGTCCACGCCGTCGACTTCGACCGTCTCGCCGCCGGTTTCGAGCGTCGCGCCCGCCTCGACCGTCTCGTCGACGTAGCCGAGCATCTCCTCGCGCTGGGACTCGTCGATGATGGGTCCGACGACCGTCTCGGCGTCGTGGGCGCTGCCCGCCGTGAGTCCCTCGGCGCGCTCGGTGAGCCGTTCGACGTACTCGTCGTAGATGTCCTCGTGGACGACGTGGCGGTTGATGGAGATACAGACCTGTCCCTGGTGGACGAAACTTCCGAAGGCCGCGCTGTCGACGGCGGCGTCGAGGTCGGCGTCGGCGGTGACGACGTGGGCGTTGTTGCCGCCGAGCTCCATCGCCTGGATGGCGAGGTTCTCGGCGGCGGTGGCGGCGACCTGTCGACCGACCGCGGTCGACCCGGTGAACGCGACCACGTCGCTCTCGGGGTGGCCGGCCACTCGGTCGCCGATGTCCGAACCGCGTCCGGTGACGACGTTCAAGACGCCCTCGGGCAGTCCCGCCTCCTCGAACAGTTTGGCGATGAGGAGTCCGCCGGTGACCGGCGTGTTCGTCGCCGGTTTCAGCACGACGGCGTTGCCGGTCGCGATGGCGGGGGCGACCGCTCGAATCGAGAGGTTCAGCGGGAAGTTCCACGGCGAGATAGCGGTCACGACGCCTTTCGGGATGCGTCGGACGATGTTCTCCTTGCCGGGGATGTTGGAGTCGGCGTGCTGGCCCTTCATCCGGTTCGGGAGCGTCGCCGCCTCGCTCACGTGGTCACGAGTGATCTGCAGCGACGTCTGACCCATAATCTCGGTCCCGCCGGCTTCAGTCGCGAGGAGTTCGACGATTTCCTCCTCGTGCTCGTCGAGGGCCCCGAGTACCTTCTGGACGACCTGTTGGCGTCGCGCCGGTGGCTGGTCGGCCCACTCCTCTTGGGCTTCGGCCGCGGCCTCGTAGGCGGCGTTCACGTCGGACTCGACGCCCGCAGGCACCTCCCACACGGTCTCGCGGGTGGATGGGTCTTCGACGTCGATGGTCTCGCCGCCCTCGGAGTCGACCCATTCGCCGTCGATGTAGAGTGCGTTCCAGTCGGCCCTCGTCGAGATTTCGGTGACCATGTCTCTCCGTACGTTCCTAACGGATAAGTCGCCCGAGCAAGCAGCGAGATGTTCGCGTAGCGACAGAGCTAACCCAGACGGCCGATGACATCGACGTTACCGGGTGACACCGTTGCCGTCGAATCACTATATACTGTGACCACGTACGACTCTCCGTGGCTGGCAACGAGCGAGTATGACACTGCGTCGGCGAAGACCAGTGGTCGGCGAATCGGTAGCCCGTTCCCATTCTCCCCGGACTGCATTCCCAGTCGACTCGCTCGATACCACGACGCGGATAACAAACGCGAACTCCCACCTATGGCACAATCGACACGAAACGCGAGTAACTTTGGCGATCTGACACCCAGCGCAAAGTTAGTTCACATGGTACTGCAGCAGGAATCCCCGCTCACACAGGGCGAACTCATAGACCGGACGGAACTGTCCCCTCGGACGGTCCGAAACGCCCTGAATCGACTGGAGTCTGCGAAGTTAGTGAACAAAGATATCTGTCTCGAAGACGCGCGAAAGCGGGTCTACTCGCTGCAGAGCCCTAACTGACGCAACGGCGGTACTCGAACTGAAGCGACCGGACTGTCGTGTCACCGAACTACTGGTAGTACGCTTCGCGCTCGACGACGGTCGCAAAGCCGACGTTCTCAGTCACCTTTTCGATTTCGACGGTTACGCGTTCGTTCACCTCGGTGTCGGGGACGATGACGACGTACCCGCGTTCGACGCGGGCGATGCCGTCGCCCTGTTCGCCGAGTCCTTCGATATCGACCGTTCGCTGCTCGCCGACTTCGACCGGCGGCGACGGCGACTGAGAGTCGGTCTGACTACCGGTACGGTTCGACGACTCGGCGGTGTCTCGAGTCGCGGCGTAGTCGGTGTCGGCGTTCGTTCCGAGAACCGCCACTCGATACGTCTCGCCGACGGTCACGTCACCCAGTTCGATCTCCTGGTCGGGAAGTTCGATGACGTACGATCCGTTCCGCTCCTCCACCGTTGCAGTGCACAGACACAATAAATTTCCAGAGACGTCCATTTTTTGCTCGTTTCTGCCCGTACGAGTACCTCCATTGTTAATATACTGATTATGCACCCTGACACTGACTTCGCGGTACAGTCGATATCGCGTCGGTCGTGTTTGCACTTCGAGATCGTATTCGGAGGGAGTAGACGACGCGGGGACGCACCGTCTCGCTCCGAGCGAGGGGATTTATACTCGCCATTCCCTAGCGGTAGCCGTGGCATCCCCGTTCGATGTTTTAGAGGTCGACCCGGATGCGGACGACGACGAAATCGAGCGTGCGTACCGCCGACGGGTGAAAGAGGCCCATCCCGACCACGGTGGCTCTGCGAGGGAGTTCCAGCTGGTCTACACCGCCTACCGGCAGGTGATGGCGGGCAACACCGACGCCGAACTCGAAGTCGCGTCGACGAACCAATCCGACGAGAGTGAAACGGTCGCCGGGACGGAGTCGGCGGACGGCCCCTCCACGTCCGACCCCGAGGCGGCGGAACCCGAAGAGACGGGGTCGAAAGTCGAGTTTCTCAACTACGAGACGCTCGCAGACCACGGGTGGCAGATCGACGACGACAATCTCTTCGAGAAAGCCTCGGAGGCCGACCTCGACCCGGAGGACCACGGCCGGTTCTTCGTCGGTCCCCGTGAGAACCTTCTCGAAGCCGCCGAGAACCGCGGCTTCTCGTGGCCGTACTCCTGTCGAGGCGGCGCGTGTGCGAACTGCGCTATCGCCGTCGTCGACGGCGCAGTCGAGATGCCGTCGAACCACATTCTGCCGCCGTCGATGACCGACAACGGCATCCAACTCTCCTGTATCAGCAGCCCCGTCACCGACGAGATGAAAGTCGTCTACAACGTCAAGAGCCTCCCCGGCCTCGACGAACTTCGTCTGCCTTCGGACCCGTTCGACAACGCGCAGTTGAACGATTGAGTTTTTCCTCCGGCATCGGCTGGTCTACGTACCGCGCGCAGAACTCCTCGAAGCGGTACTTCGGGTGCGTCGCTCGATAGCTCCGCGCCCGAGTGACGGGACCGTCCGGTCTCGAAAGCGGAGCGTCACCGACGCCGTCGACGACGTTGCGGAACGTGTGTTGGACCCTCGGCGGACCGGTATACCTCTCGCCCCCAGAAACTCGGGTTTATTTGCTCGTTTGAGGGGTACGTGAAGACGATGGTCGACGGAACCCGAATCGCCAGCGTCGAAGACGTTCCCTCTCCGGGGTCGTACCTGTTCACCGCCGAAGACGCGTTCACCAACGAACGCGAAGTGATCCTCGTCCACTGCGAGCGAGACCCCGGTATCGAGGCGTGGATAAACAACTGCACGCATGAGAATCAGCGACTCGACCGAGGGTCGGGCGCTGCGATGCGTAACAGCGAGATAGTCTGTCCGAAACACGGGTCGATGTTCGACACCTGTTCGGGGGCCTGCGACAACGGCGAGGCCGCGGGAACGACGCTCCCGGGAGTCGAAATCGCCATCGTAGACGGCGAAGTGTTTCTCACCGACGACAACTACAGCTACCTCCACGACGGCGGTATCGAGGACGACGAGGGCCCCGACTCGACGTCTCACATCGGATTCTAAACGGCGGTGTCACCGAACGGTGGATCCGGTGAAACGTTGGATAGTCCGCGAGTGTGTGACCAGCGACGGTCATCAAGATACCAGTTGGAAACCCCGCCAGACGATATTTGAGTTGTACTGCATGGGCATCGACGTGGAAACGATACGGCAGGTCGTCTACGAGAATCCGCGGCGCGTACTCGGCGAGGCGTAAGCGGACACTCGCCGTCAACGAAGCGGATGCTCGACGACACACCGTCTTTTAGGCCAACCAAAACTCCGGAACTGTTATTAATGTTTAGGCAAGCCTAAATTCATGAGACGGAACACGGAGGCTCATCGCAGCCCGACCCGCCGCGAATACGTCAAGTACGGCGGTACGGTACTCTTCGGTGGACTCCTCGCGGGGTGTACTGGAGACTCCACATCCGACGCCGAACCGGCGAACGCCGAGAATCAGACACAGACTGCAGGGACGGAACCGGCGGCCACGACCGCCGAAGGCGGTTCGTATACGGTGTCGATGTCGCCGGTCGGCGAAGTCACGTTCGAGTCGCCGCCCGAAACGGTGTTCACTCGGCTCACTCATCACGCGGACATGGCCTTCGCACTCGGCCGTGGCGACGGGGTCACCGCGATGCACGCGCCCGACTACTACGATGCGCTCTGGAACCAGTTCGTCGAGCGACTGCCCGGCGTCTCTCTCGATTGGTCGGGGCTGTACTCCTCGTGGGAGCCGACGAAAGAGAAACTGTACGAACTCGACAACGACGTACATCTCGCCGATCCTGCGTCAGTGTTCCAGCTCGGGAGCTGGAGCATGGCCGACATAGAAGAGATTCGCGATACCATCTCGCCGTGGTTCGGGAACTCGCTGAGCGACCGCCATCAGGACCCACCCACGGAGTGGGCCGACAGGTACCAGTACTACGGACTGTGGGAACAGTTCGAGAAGGTCGCGCAGGCGTTCAAGGAGGAAGCTCGGTTTCGAGCGCTCGACTCGGTTCGCCAAGAGATGTTGAACACGTTTGCGGACGGACTCCCGGCAGCGTCGGAGCGGCCGACGGTCGTAATGGTCGGTGCGAGCGACCTCGAACAGGATATCTACGCGTACACGCTGGACAATCCCGGATTTCTAACCGCCCACACGCGGCCGCTCGGTCCCCACGACGCGTTCGACGGCACCGTCGAATCCGGCTCGACAGTCGACTTCGAGACGCTGCTGGAAGCCGACCCGGATGTGATGCTGTTCCTCGGCGGAATGCAGCCGGGGACGAGTATGCCCGACCTCCGGTCGACGCTCGAATCACACCCCGTCGGGTCCGAAATCACGGCTGTGAAAAACGGCCGTCTCCACCCTCAAGGAGCGCGCTATCAGGGCCCTATCCTAAATCTATTCCAGCTCGAGATGACGGCCAAACAGCTGTATCCGGAGCAGTTCGGTACCTGGCCGACCTACGAAGACGGTCCGTACCCTGAAATCCCCGAAGACGAGCAGTTGTTCGACCGCCAGCGAGTCGCGGACGTTATCAACGGAAACGTCGGCGATGAGTGACACTGAGACGTCGGCGGTCCAGTCCGACGACTGCGACTACGACGTCGTCGTCGTCGGTGGCGGCCCGGCGGGCTGTTCGGCGGGCGTCTTCACCGCTCGCTACGGCCTCGACACGCTCGTGTTCGACCGCGGTCGGTCCTCCTTACAGCGGTGCGCACACCTGGAGAACTATCTCGGGTTTCCCGCGGGCATCGGTATCGAGACGCTGTACAGCCTGATGCACGACCACGTCGAAGAAGCCGGGTGCACGCTCGTTTCTGACCTCGTGGAGTCGGTGACTCGGAGAGACGCCGGCGAAGGGTTCGTCGTCGACCCGCAGGAAGGCAACGCCGTCACCGCGAGACGAGTCGTCGCTGCGACGCGGTACGACGGCTCGTATCTTCGACCACTCGACGACGGCATGTTCGTCGAGAGCGAGCACGGCGGCGAGCCCGACGAGGAGTTCGACCGCTCGTACGCCGACGCCGACGGGTCGACGCCAGTCGCGGGTCTGTACGTCACCTCTCCGTCCGAAGAGTCGGACCGACAGGCGATTATCGCCGCCGGTCGCGGTGCCCGCGTCGCACTGACGTTAATCGAGGACCTCCGGCGTGAGCGCGGTTACTTCGGCGACGTCGCAAAACCGTACGATTGGGTCCGTCGGACCGCCGAACTCACCGACGAGTGGGCCGACCCCGAGCGATGGCGCGAGTATCTGGACGCACAGCGACCCGACGAGCACGACGTCGACGCGTCGCGCTGGACCGAGTTACGCGAAGCCGAAATCGAGCGTCGGCTCGATGCGTACGTCTCCGACGAAACGATTGATACGCGGGACGAACGAAGTCAACGTCGACTTCTCGACCACGTCGACGACGAGTTGATTCTGGAACGCGCCCGCGAACTCGACGCGTCCTAACCGGTTCGTCGCCGGACCGACGCTGCCAGAGCACTGCATCGCTACATCGACCGTCGGAAAGGGCCCGTCGAGAAGCATCCACACCGTACGTTCTTTTGTCTTGGTGATTTCGGAGTACGTATGAATCGACGGATACTCGCCGGCCTCTGTCTGTTCGTCGCCGGTGTCGTCGGCTACATCGTCGGCATCTACGTGACGTACCCGGGTCGTGCGTTCTCTCTCACCGCGGTCATGATAGGTATCGCACTTCTCGCAACCGGACGGGCGTCGACCGGGGCAGAGCACACATGAGTCTGCACGCGATGGTGTACACGGCAGACGGCGTCGAGCGCTACGACGATATCGACTCGGCGCTCTCGGCGACCGGCGAGACGTGGGTTCACGCCGACGGCCTCGAGTCGAGCGAGATACAGGCGCTCAAAGATCGCTTCGGCATCCACCAGCTCGCCGTTGAGGACGTTTTACGCGAGCAGACACGGCCGAAAGTCGCAGAGTACGACACTCACTCGTTCGTCTTACTGAAGACAGCACAACTCAGCCAGCGCGACGACATCCAGTTCCACAAAGAGGTCAGAACCCAGCCCGTCGGGTTCTTCATCGGCCAGGAGTGGTTGGTGACGATGTCGACGTCCGACATCGACGTCGTCGACCTCTCGGCGACGCAGTGGACGAGGAACGGTCGTCGGTTCGCGGACAGGGGGACGGACTTTCTCGCCTACCGAATCGTGGACGCGATCGTCGAGCAGTACTACGGCGTGCTCGACGAGATCGAAGACGACATCGAAGCGGTCGAAGAGCGCGTGTTGGAGACGCCCGACCCGCAGATGCTGGGGGTGTTGAACGACGTCCGCCGCGACCTCCTCGCGTTTCGGAAAGTCACCTGGCCCGCCCGCGAAGCGCTCTCGTCGCTCTCTCGGGGAGACATCCCGGAAGTCGCCGAACGGAACGAGAAGTACTTCCGGGACGTCCACGACCAACTCATCCAGGTGGTCGACCTCATCGAGACCTACCGCGACCTCACGAGCGGCTCCAGAGACATCTATCTCAACGCCGTCTCGCAGTCGACGAACGAGGTGATGCGGACGCTCACCGTCGTCGCCACGATCTTCATCCCGCTCACGTTCGTCGTCGGCGTCTACGGGATGAACTTCGCCGACACGCCGTACGCGATGCCGGAGCTCTACTGGACGTACGGCTATCCGGCGACGATGCTCGGAATGGGGCTCCTCGCCGGCATCATGCTCGTCCACTTCCGTCGCCACGGATGGATCTGAGACGCGAGTACGCTGTCATCGACCCCTAACTCTTCGTAGTCGGCGGTCGTCTGTACGCGTATGTCGGTCACAGCTGCACTCGACGATATCGACGACGTGGTGACGGAGACGTTCGACCTACAGACGCGCCGACAAGCGAAGCAGAAGGAGGGTTCGCGGCGAAACGTCTACGAACGGTCGCTGCGCGAGATGCGGCAGGTGGCGGGCACCGGCGAGATGCGGCAGTTGCAGTCGTGGATCGGCGAGTACATCGCGGAGAAAGAGCGGTTCCCGACGAGTCGAGAAGTCAGAAAGGAGGGGGCGAGGATCTGTCGGGAGAACGGCAGCGAGATTCCGACCGGATCGTGGCTCGGGGCGTAGGGTCGACGAAACCTCGCCCGCCTCGGGCGACGGTTATCGCCCCTTTTCCGCATTTTCGATCGCCCGAAGTCCGCCGCCACAGTTGCCGCACCGATACGAGTCGACCTCGTCGACGAGTTTCGACCGTCGGTATCGGGCGAGCTCGGTTCCGCAGGCGTCACAGCGTATCCACCAGTTCGGTTCGGCGAATCGCTCGCAGTGGACGTGCGTGTCGAGTTCGTCAGCGAGTTCCCGAAATCGGTCGCCGTGGGAGCCGTCGCCCGCTTCGTTGAGTAGATGGACGTGGATGAGTTCGTGGCGAATCGTCTCGGCGGTCGCCTCCCACCCGTGCGTCTCGAAGAACTCCCACGTCAGTGAGACGGACTTCGGTACTCCGTCGCGGTAGGTGACCGCACCCGCTCGCCGCTTCGCCCGCTTGCTCACCGTCCACTCCAGGTCACTGACCGAGGCTGTGAGCCCGTAGTGCTCGACGACTTCGCGGGCGTACAGCTTCGAGACGGCGAGAAACTCCGTTACCGACGCCGTTGCGTCTATCGCGTAGTAGGAGGTATCGATGGCGTCCATCTTGTGCGGGAGTCGACCGTGAGCGACTGGGTCGCCGTCGGCGACGTTCGGCCGTAGCTCGGACTCATCGGATAAATCGTTTGTCTACCGCGTTCGCCGCGCTGACCGACGCTGGCCTCGTCCGAAAGCGAAAGGTCGTCGCTGGCGAAAGTACCGGGCGACTACTCAGCTAACAGTGCTCTCTATAGCAATCTTAGCAAGCGTTATTTTAGCAGTTGTTCGAACATCGGTATGAGCGACGCCTCGGTACGGTTCGGGTTTGTGTGCGTGCAGAACGCCGGTCGAAGTCAGATGTCGGCCGCCTTCGCGGAGCGAGAACGGCGACGACGCAACCTCGAAAAACGCGTCGAAATCCTCACCGGCGGGACGATGCCGGCCGACGAGGTCCACCCGGAAGTCGTCGAGGCGATGCAGGAACTGGATATCGACCTGTCGAGTCGCGTCCCTCAGGAAGTCTCCGACGAGGAACTCAACGAGTGCGACGTTGTCGCCACGATGGGCTGTTCGACGCTCGAACTCGACGCAGACGTCGAAGTTCGAGACTGGGATCTCGATGACCCGCACGGTCAGGACGTCGAACGCGTCCGCGAGATTCGAGACGAAATCGAAGACAGAGTCACCGCGCTCTTCGACGAGTACTTCCCGAACGAATCGACGACCGACGATTGAAGCCGGACACTCGTCAGTGAACTACGACTGAAGTCGTGGGCTTGTCAGTGGACCACCTTCTGCCGTCGAATCGACGAAGGCGTTAAAATCGCCGTTCAGATTTAGCGTCCCGACGTTAGCGTACACTGACAGGGTGCACCTCCACTCGAGGACGGACTCCGTCGCGCCGGTCGTCGAGCCGTTCGGAGGACTCACCCGGACTGTCGACCCCGCCGCACACCCTCCGGAGAGCTAAGACGAAGACGACCGTACGGTACCGATATGACGTTTGATGCCGAGCGGGTGTCGACGGTGACGTTCGACTCGTACAGCACGCTGGTAGACGTCGACGCCGCCGAGCAGGCGTTGGCCGAACGGGTCGACGACCCGGAACCGGTATCGAAACTCTGGCGGTCGCGATCGCTCGAATACACGTTCGTCGCTAACCAGACCGACGCCTACCAGCCGTTCTACGAGATGAACAGGGATGCTCTGCAGTACGCGCTCGACGCCTACGACGCCGACATCGGCACCGACGAGCGCGACGAAATTCTCGCGGTGTACCACGAACTGGATGTGTTCGACGACGTCAGAGACGGTATCGAACGGCTGCGCGACGGCGGCTACGACTGCTACGTCGTCTCGAACGGCAACCCGGAGATGCTCGATTCGATGGTCGCCCACGCCGGCATCGGCGACCTCCTGGAAGACACCATCAGTGCCGACGAGATACGGACGTTCAAACCCGCCGCCGACCTGTACAGACACGCCGCGGGCCGGGCTGGAACGCCGATCGACGAGATCGTCCACGTGACCGCCGGCTGGTTCGACGTCATGGGGGCGAAACACGCCGGGATGCAGAGCGCCTGGGTCGACCGCAAGGGGTCGCCGTGGGAGACGTTCGGCGGAGAACCCGATCTCACTATCGAGACGTTCTTCGAGTTGGCAGACGCACTCGACGTCTGAGCGGTCGAATCCAGTCGTTGCGCCTACGATGAACCGGAGCTTGGAGGGGTAACTCCCTGCTCGTTCGTATCTGTACCCAAGAGAGTAGCGTGCGTGGACTATTGTCACGCTTTTTCTCCTGTCACTGCGTGTCAAACATATGTTCACTCGGCGCATCTCTACCGTCTTCGTCGTCGTACTTCTCGTCGTACTGTCGGGTTGCGTTGGTGGTCAGACGGTTGCGCCCTCGGAACCGCGAACCGAATCGGCGTCCGAGGCGGCCGCCGCGTCACAGTCTATCGCCGCGTCGACGGCGAACGGGACGTTGGAGGTCCACTACATCAACGTCGGACAGTCCACGAGTACGCTCGTCGTCACGCCGGAAAACGAGACGATGCTCATCGACTCGGGTGACTGGCGCGACGACGGTCGCTACGTGCTCGCCTATCTCCAATCGCAGAACGTCACCCGGATAGACCACCTCGTCACCTCCCACGCCGACGCCGACCACATCGGTGGACACGCGACCGTCATCGAGTACTACGAAACGCAAGCCGACGGCGTCGGCGCCGTCTACGACCCGGGTATCGCGTCGAGTTCGCGGACGTACGAAGCGTATCTCGACGCGGTTGAGCAGTACGACGTTCCCCTCTACCGGGTCGTCTCGAACGACACGCTCCCGGTCGCGGGAGCGAACGTCTCCGTGCTCGGACCGCCCTCAGAGCCGCTCGCCGGTGGAGAACGAAACGAGAACAGCATCGTCCTGATGGTGACTCACGGCGAACAGCGCTTCCTGTTCACCGCCGACGCCGAATCCGCCGGTGAGGGGTATCTCGTCGAGACGTACGGCGAACAACTCAACGCGACCGTCCTCCAGGCGGGACACCACGGCAGCAGCTCCAGCACGGGCGACGCGCTCCTCAACGCGAGTTCGCCGCAGGTTGCGGTCGTCTCGAGCGCCTACGAGTCGCAGTACGGGCACCCGCACGAAGAGACGCTCGCACGTCTCGGCGAGCGTTCGATTTCGACCTACTGGACCGCCGTCCACGGACACACCGTTCTCACGAGTGACGGGCGTAATCTGACGGTTGCGACGCAGCGAAACGCGACGACGTCGGCGACGGAGTTGCGCACCGCGCCTCCGCTCGAACCCGGAACCAGCGATCCGGTCGTCGAGCGGGTGACGCTCACGGGCGGCGTCTCGGCCACGCCGATGCCGGTGGCGACCGACGGCGGAGTGAGCACGCCGACGGCGGACGAACCCTCGTCTGACGGGTCCAGTTCGTCCGGCGAGACCGAAGAGACGACCGGCGCTTCCGATTCCACCGCGGAGACGGAGACGACTACAGACACCGACGGAGAAACGACTGCCGAGCTGTCTCTCGTGACGGTCCGAGCGGACGCTCCCGGTAACGACCACCAGAACACGAACGGAGAGTATCTAGTTTTCGAGAACACGGGTGACGAACCGCTCGACGTCACGGGATGGACCGTCGAGGACGACGCCGGTCACACGTACACGTTCCCAGCGGGGTTCACGCTCGCTCCCAATGCTCAAGTGACGTTGTACACGGGTGAGGGGTCCAACACCGACTCCGAACTGTACTGGGGGTCCGGCAGCGCCGTCTGGAACAACGGCGGCGATACGATACGCGTAAGCGACGACGCCGGGACGGTAGTATTAGAGGAGCGTTACTGATGGACGAATCCACACTACTCGTCGTCGACCGCTTCGAGGGGGACGACGCCGTACTGTTGGTCGAAGAAGACGGCGAACTCGTCGACGAACTCGTGTTACCGACGGCGATGCTGCCGACTGACGGCCAACATCAGGATGCGATTTTCTCGCTCGGGCGTCCGGACGATACGCGCGTCGAACTCCGGTACGACGCAGAGATGACCGGCGAACGACGCCAATCTGCACAGAACCGTTTCGACCAACTCTCCCAACGTCTGCCCGAGGAAGACCCTGACGGAGACTCCGACGAATTCTGAATGGGCGAGAGCGGAATCGGTGGCAGGACCGAATTGCGCGAATCGTTACCGTAGAACTTCCGGAAACGGAAACCTTGAGGCTTCCTACGGAAAACCAGAACCTGTGTCTCGTGCTCGTCTCTTCGGCTCTCTGTGTGGCCTCGTCTTTCTGCTCAACCTCGCCAGAATCGTCTTCGCACCGCTATTGGACGTATTTATCGCCGAATTTTCGATTGGAGAGGGGACCGCCGGGCTCATCGTCACGCTCGCGTGGGTCGGAAGCGCGTCGCTCCGACTGCCGACCGGGTGGCTGTTGACCAAAGTTCCGAGACATCACATCGTCGTCGTCTCCGGCGTCATTCTCGCGCTGTCGTCGGCGTTCGCGGCTACCGCGACGACGATTCCGCATCTCATGGTCGGCGCGTTTCTGATGGGCATCGCCTCCGGCGTGTACTTCGTCTCGGCGAACCCGCTGTTGAGCGAACTGTATCCGCAGCGGGTCGGCCGCGTCATCGGCATCCACGGCGTAGCGAGTCAGATTGCGGCGGTGATAGCCGCCCCGCTGGTCGCGCTCACGTTGCTCGTCGACTGGCGACTCTCGCTGTGGGCGATCGCCGCCGGCGCGGCGGTGGTGACCGCCTACACGTGGATTGCCGCGAGTCGCATCGACATGCCGACGGCGGGGCAGGCGGACCGTGACTTCATCGCCGGCGCGCTCTCGGAGTGGCGTATCATCGTCACGTCGCTGGCAATCGTCGGTGCGGCGGTGTTCGTCTGGCAAGGGCTGTTCAACTTCTACGAGTTGTACATGCAGGCGAAGGGCCTCTCGGACGGGGCGGCGGGAGCGATGTTGGCTATCGTGTTCGCCGCGGGCGTACCGGCGTTCTTCGTCGGAGGCGACCTTGCCGACCGATTGCCGCAGATTCCGTATCTGCTCGGCGTCGTCGGTGTGTTCGCCGCCTGCGTGTACCTGTTGACGATAGTGGAGGGACTGCTGGTCGTGGGCGTCGTCACGTGTCTCCTCGGATTCGTCGCTCACGCCGTGTTCCCGGCGGTGGACACGTATCTCCTCGACACGCTTCCGGACTCCACGCGGGGGAGTGCCTACGCCGTGTTCAGTTCGGTGTGGATGCTGACGCAAGCGCTCGGCTCGTCCGCGGTCGGGACGCTAATCGAGCGAGGCTACACCTACGATACGGTGTTTGCGAACGCCGCAGTCGCACTCGGGCTCAGTATCCTCGTTCTCGTAGTGTTCGAGCGCGCAGGTCGGCTCCCGAGCTAATCTCTCTCGGCGATTCTCGAAGAATCGATTTCGGTCGGTGCGACGCTGACAGGCGGAGTCGCCGGTCAGCGCTGTGAGTCCCGGAGGATGAACGGACCGATGGCGAGTGTCCGCTTTGCGATTGTCGCGATGCGGGCGATGTACGAGATGAGCAGGAGGAACGGCATCGACGTGATGGCAAACGCGGCCGACGTCCACCAGATGAGGTTCGGAACGCCCAGCGTTCCGCCGGGGAGCGCGTTTCCGCCCAGATACGTCGTAGTGAATCCGGCGACGATGAGCGCCGGCACCGAGAGATAGAGGATGTTCTGCGAGAGGCTGATGAGTTCCCACTCGAAGTACAGCGTCTTGATGTGTTCGCGAGCGGGACCGAACATCGTCAACGAGGTCTTCAGTTCGTCGAGAATCGACATCGTCTCCGGCGAGAGCGTGTCGACGTAGTCGTCTGCGAGACGCTCGACCTGGAATATTTTCCAGGCGTAGTTGTAGTCCAGCGCCGCCGAAACGACAGTGTAGGTGCCAAACGTGCGGCCTTCGAGTTTGTCTGCTGCGGCGTCGGCGTTGCCGATGAGGCTGTTCGTGAACTCGTCGACTTCCTCGCGGAGTTCGTCGTTGTCGGTACCGGAGACCGATTTGCGGAGTTGCTCGGCGTACGCTTTGCTCTGGAGGACGAGCGCGCGAAGGAACGCCGACGGGTCCGCGGGCGTTGGCGAACCGATTATCTCTTCGGTGTACTCGCGGAAGTCCATCGTGTCGCTCATGCGCCTCCGCTGGTCACCGAGCGGGCCGTTCTCTTGGGAGATGACGATCTGCGTGATCGTCAATACCAGCGTGACGCCGGTGATGATGGCGCTTATCATCGTCGAGAACAGCGTCTCAAGGGTGTCCTGGTTCTGTACGTCCGTGAGGAAGTGCCGATAGAACTGCGTCCCGCCGAAGACGAAGACACTGAAGATCAACATGGCGAGCAAGCCCGTGACGACGAGGCGGGAACCCTCGAGCACCACCCACATCTTGATTTTCGTCTCGCCGCTGCGCTGTCGCATCGTGTTCGCGGTGCTGATGTCTTCACCGACGGTGAGGTTGAAGTTCGGGTCTTCCTCCTGCGTGTCGATGTTGTCTGAGGTGTCGTCGCTCATCGAGACGATACCCGCAGAACGTTCGAGTCAGCTATCACATATCCCGATACGCTCGTCTGGACGTCCTCTCGGAGGAGCGAGGGGGGGTTCGGCTTCGGGGGAGTCGGTATCGAATCCCACGACCGATGGTCGAAGGAGGGTCGACAGCCGACAACCGAACGGCGCTTGGCTGTTTGGTTCATCTGTAGATACCGTATCGACAGCGTCCCTCCACTTGAGTTTGCGTCCAAAAGGTTCACGTCGGCCGGAGATTTTGTACCTGCCGACTCACTGTGGGCCACCGGAGCCACTGCTGTAATAACGATTCCTGAACTACTCGTAGGTATGGAGTATTCAACAGTGTGGCGACGACGGCTCGCACTTCTCAGTTTGGCGCTTCTCGTCTGTAGTGGCTGTCTCACCGTCTCACCCACGGTGAGTCCGCAGTCGAGCGATCCGACCGTCTTCGCAAACGTCTCGACGACCGACCACTGGGGAACGTCGTCGATAGACGCATCGGTGACGTTGACTCCCACGGCGACGACAGAACGCGGCGTCACGAAAGTGGGGGTGATCTCCGAGAGCGGCGAGTCGTTCTACACGACGACGGTCGACACCGGACAGACGGACGTCTCGGTGGTACTGCCGACCAACCAGACGGCACAGATTTACGCCGTCAACACCGTCAACGGAACTGTCGTCGCCCGACAGAACGTGACTGTCGGCGGGTCGACGTATCCGTGACGGCCCGGTCCGGCGTGACTCGATACATCGGCCATCGCCTCCGTTCGAGGTGAGGCCCATCTTTAGGAGCGTCTGCGTTCTATCCATCACACATGAGCCGAGACACCGCCCGCTTCGAGTACGAGAGTCTTCGAGTTCCGCGTGAGGCGACGAAGAAGGAGTCCGCCGATCCAAAGGAAGATTTGAACGAGTACGCGGCCGATGGTTGGCGACTCGTCGAGACGATCGAATACGTCGGCGGCGGTACGAAGTTCCTCATTCTCGAACGGCCCATTCAATGAACACGTCTAGTGTACTCGATGGATGAACACACTGAACATTACATGGCCATCGAGTTACCGATAGCGAATCCTCGATTTTCCAACGGCTATTGCCGCTCGTGAACCGTCACGAGGATATCTTCTTTCGGACGCGAAGTCACCGTGGGGATGACCTCGATAGTCCGACTGGAAACGAGTTCGAGGTGGAACTGTTGGTACATCATCGCCAGTATCAAGCGGGCTTCCAGCATCGCAAATCGGTCACCGATACAGCGCCGCGGCCCGGCGGCGAAGGGGAAGTACGCCAGTCGTGGTAACGATCGCTCGAACTCGCCGGTCCACCGTTCCGGGTCGAACGCGAGCGGGTCGTCGTACCACCGGGCGTCGCGGTGGACGACCCACTGGTTCAGCATGATCTTCGATTGCGGCGGGACGCGGTAGCCGCCGAGGACGTCGGTGTCGACGGACTCGCGAACGATGCGAGGCACCGGCGGGTACAGCCGCATTGACTCTTTGATTATCTGTTCGGTGTAGGTCAGCTCCGGCAGGTCGGCCATCGTCGGCCGCTCACCGCCGAGTACGCGGTCGAGTTCCGCGACCAGTTTCGCCTCGGTCTGGGGGTGCTGCGAGAGCAAGAACGCGGTGTAGGTCATCGAAACGGCAGTCGTCTCGTGACCGGCGGTGAGAAGCGTAATCGCCTCGTCTCGGATCTGTTTCTCCGCGAGCGGCTCTCCGTCTTCGTCGCGCGCCGCGAGAAGCATCGAGATGACGTCGTGTTCACCGGGAGTTCGCTTCTTTTGCCGAATGATATCGTCGACGACACGGTCGAGCGTGTCGCGGGCGTTCGCCATCCGCCGACGCGAGGGAAGCGGTACGTCCTCCGGAAGCAGTACGTTCGGCAGGCTAGCCGTCGCGGGCAGGAACGCCTCGATCGCCGCTTCGATTTCGTCGACGTACTCGTCTATGTCGACGCCGAACAGCGCCTTCGTGACGATTCGGAGGGTGAGTTCCATCATCTCCTCGTGAATGGAGTACGCCTCTCCGTCCGTCCACCCGTCGAGCATCTTCCCGGTGAGGTCGGTCATCATCTCCGAGTAGACCTGAATCCGATCGGGGTGAAACGACGGTTGGACCAGGCGGCGGTTCCGTCGCCACGTCTCGCCTTCGCTGTTCAAGATTCCGTTGCCCGTCAGCGGCCCCAGAATCTTCTGGAACTCGTCGCCCTTCTCGTAGTTCTGGTTGTTGTGGACGAGAACGCGTTCGATATCGTCGGGATGGTTGAGTTGGTAGACGTGACCGGTCGGGTCCTCCCAGTGGACGACGTCACCGTACTCACGTGCCATCCGTTCGCTGAACGTCAGCCCACCGCGAATCGAGGCGATGGCAGACCCGACGACCGGGAACCCGTCGGGGCCAGGGGGGTGTTCGCCGGTCGCGGGTTGTGAGTTGGAGGTCATTGATCGTCTCTCTGCGCGTGACCCTCTTCGGTCTTTTTCAACTAGCACCGAGTCTGGGGAAGTTTACTTCTGGAGACGGGCGAGACTCAGCCGAGTACCCAAACGAGAGCCCACGCGATACCGAGTGCGAGGCCTGCCCCGAGCAGGTTTGCGCCGGCGTTTCCGACCGCCCGGAGACGGTCACCCGTCTCCCAGAGTCGAACGGTCTGCACCGAGAACGACGAGAACGTCGTAAACGATCCGCAGACACCGGTCCCGAGCAGCAATAGCGCAGTCGAATCCGTGCCGAGGAACGTGGCGAAGCCGAGTAGAAAGGTACCGAGCACGTTCACGGTGAGCGTTCCCAGCGGAAACGACTCGGAGTCGACGGCTCGGCTGACGTACTGTCGAAGCAACGCACCGATGGCCCCGCCGGTGCCGACGAGATGGGCGGGGTCGACCTCCATCACCGCGACCACCGCCGGTCGACGGACCGAGCCATCTGTCGCCCGACGAGGACGCCGGAGAACCCGAGCGCGTAGTTGGCGACGACGTTCGCAACGAGCCACAGCGGCGGTGCCTGCGCGGACTGGAGCGCGAACGTGCTGTAGGTGGTGAACGAGGAGAGAAAGCCCGTCGAGACGACGACACGGGTCTCCTTCGCTAAGATACCCGAGTACAGCGTCTCGTACAGAATGAACCCGAGGACCGTACTCCCGACCACGTTGACGACGAGCGTTCCGAGCAGTCCCGGCAAAGCGAGGTCCGCGAAGTATCGAAGGTTCGACCCGGCGAACCCGCCGATTGCGACGAGTGTGAGCGATTCGAGCCGGACGAGCGGATGGCGAGTAGCCTCTGACATAGATGACGCTGACGAGAAGGAGTCATCAGCCGACGAGTTCGGCGGTTGGGTCAGGCAGACTCCATTGCCCGAGTTACGGCCACGAGTCGCGTTCGGGGCGATAAATAGCTGTTGGAGTGTCGGACCCGCCAGCGCGCATGGCGACGATTCGTATCCCCTATTCAGGTAAATCGCCGAGAACGGGTGACCAAGACACAGTCCGACGGTATGGATGTAGATAGACGGCTCGGTTGAAATCCGTAATTCGCGACAGAAATCGCGTACTGAATAGAAAGGGTGTGCTCAGCAGAGATTGCGCCAGAGTTTCCCCTGAGACGGTGAGAGAACAAAATGGTATTGTGCGATTCGGTAATGCCTACTGTTAAGGGCGTTCGATAAGGTTCCTTTTACAGTGAGTAACGAAGTCAGGTGCAGCAACCATCGGGAGGAGCGGGGCTCTGAGAGCGAGTTCGAAGGACGGCGTCAGAGCTTTGCGTCTCGTGACCCGAGCGAACTCCTCGATGACCATGACCACTCGACGGATCATTTCGCTCTCATCTACGAGAATCGCGACGACCAGTTCGCGTCCGCGATTCCATTCATCTGCCAGGGGCTCGATCAGGGCGAGCGCTGTCTGTACGTCGCCGATGACAACTCCAGAGAAGACGTCCTGACGGCGATGGGGGACCACGGCATCGACGTGGACGCCGCCCTCGAATCAGGCGCGCTCTCCGTCGTCACACCGGCGGACACGTACCGGCGGAACGGCGAATTCGATCGGACCACAATGCTGACGTTTTGGGAGGAGTCGCTCGAAGAGGCAAAAGACGAAAGCGGCTATACAGGACTCAGAGCGGCCGCCGAGATGACGTGGGCACTGGATGGGGAGACGAGCACCGACGATCTCGTCGAGTACGAGGCTATGCTCAACTCGCTCTATCGGGCCGAAGACTACGTCGTGATGTGTCAGTACAACCGAGAGCGGTTCCCGGCGTCCGTCATCCACGGCATTATCAAGACCCACCCGTACATCATCGCCGACAGTACCGTCTCGCAGAACTTCTATTACACACCACCCGAGAAGTTCTTCGGCTCCGAGAAGATGGAGACGAAGGTCGACCGTATGATGCAGACGCTGCAAGAGCGGACCGAGGTGAAGGCGAAGTCGAAGGAACGGCGAGAGTATCTCGAGCGAGTGGTCGAGAGCAGCCACGATGCCATTATCGTCGTCGACCCCGAGGCGGACGAGATTGTCGACGCGAATATGACCGCGACCGAGATGCTCGGCTACACGTATGACGAACTGCTGAATCTGAGTCCCGCCGACATACACCCCCACGAACTCGACAAGTTCCGAGAATTCGTCAGGGAAGTGTTCGAGGAGGATACAGGGTGGATAGCAGAGCTCACCTGTGAGACCAAAGAGGGTCACCAAATTCAAACCGAGATATCTGCGTCTCGAATGGAGCACAACGGTCATCCAGCCATGCTCGCGGTAGTCCGTGACGTTAGCGAGCGCAGAAAATGGGAACGAGTCCAACGGAGACTGTACGAGATCACGTCCGATCCCGATCAGACGTTCCCCGAAAAACTCCAGGCAATCCTTCAACTGGGCTGTGAGTGTTTCAGCCTGGACGTGGGCGGGGTGGCCAAAGTCGACCCGGAGACCGACCTGTTGGAAGTCGAGTACGTTAGCGGCGACCACGACCACCTCGTCCCCGGGGCGCGGACCGACCTCTCAGAGACCTACTGCCGGGTTCCCATTGATGCTCACTCGGAAGAGACTGAAGCCGACCCGGTTTCAGTCACCGACCCCATCCACGACGGATTCGCCGACAAGCTCTGCTATGAGCAGTTCGGTGTTCGGACGTACTTCGGTTCGCACCTCGAATTCGAGGAGGATCTTGACCGAACGTTTTGGTTCGTCTCGAATACCCCGCGCGAAGCCGGATTTTCGAAGACTGAACGCGTGTTCCACCGCCTGATGGGCCAGTGGGTGAAGTACGAATTCGAACGCCGCAATCGTGAACAGGAGCTGCGCGAGCGTACTGAGCATCTCAATGCGCTCGTCGAGACCACACCCGAATGCATCAAGACCGTCGCCGCCGACGGTACTCTGCTCCAGATGAACCCCGCCGGACTGGACATGGTGGAAGCCGACTCAGACTCGGACGTGATCGGCAACTGCATCTACGATCTGATCGCCCCCGAACACCGCGAGATGTTCCGTGAGTTCAACGAGCGGATCTGTCAGGGTGAAAGCGGGACTCTGGAGTTCGACATCATCGGTCTAGAGGGCACGCGCCGACATATGGAAACGCATGCAGCTCCTCTGCAAAGCCCTAACGACTCTATCACCCATGTGGCGTTAACGCGCGATGTCACAGAGCAGATAGAGCGCGAACGCGAACTCGAACGGGCACTCGATATGCTCGAGAAGACCGAACGCATCGCAGATGTCGGCGGCTGGGAGATCAAGCCGGAGTCGATGGAGGTGTTCTGGACCGACTACCTCTTCGAGCTTCTGAGAGTGGACCTCGACGAGGAACCGCCACTGGACCGAGCCCTCGATATCTACTACGAGGACGACCGGCCAGTCGTTAGGACTGCTATCGAGGAGGCACTCGACTCGGGAGATCCTTTCGATGTCGAAGCCCGATTCCAAACGCCCAGCGGCGAGCTGCGCTGGCTTCGGATTCAAGGGGTACCCGAGACCACTGATGGCGATGTCGTGTCGCTCCGTGGGGCCGCCCAGGACATCACCGAACGCAATCGGCGCGAACAGCGATTAGAAGAGGTGATCGACAGGCTCGAAGAGACGAACGAGCGCCTGGAACAGTTCGCCTACGCTGCCTCTCACGACCTTCAAGAGCCTCTGCGGATGGTCTCAGCGTACCTCCAATTGATCGAACAGCGGTACGAGGACGTGCTCGACGAGGAGGGCGAAGAGTTCCTCGAGTTCGCAGTAGACGGCGCCGATCGAATGCGCAGTATGATCGAGGGACTGCTCGCCTACTCACGGGTCGAGACGAATGGCGACCCGCTCGAACCCCTCGACCTCAACGCGGTATTCGACGAAGTGTTGTTGGACCTCCAGTTGCAGATCGAAGAGCACAACGCCGAGATTACCGCCGACGACCTCCCCCGCGTCGAGGGTGACGCCAGTCAGCTCCGCCAGGTGTTCCAGAACTTGCTCGAGAACGCAATCACGTACAGCGGTGATGAACCGCCGCGGATCCACGTCTCGGCCGAACGCAACGGCCGCAGGTGGACCGTATCGGTTCGCGACGAGGGAATCGGTATCGATCCAGACGACCAAAACCGCATCTTCGATGTGTTCCAACGCCTTCACACACGTGGCGAATACGACGGGAGCGGCATCGGCCTGGCGCTGTGCGAGCGAATCGCCGAGCGCCACGGAGGCGAAATCTGGGCAGACTCCACTCCCGGTGAGGGGACGACGTTCTCGTTCACGCTTTCAGCCGCACGTTCCCACGATTCATGACTCAGTGGTGTTGAATGACACCGCTCTCGGTTTGAGCGGACGACAAAGTGTGCTACATATAGGGTTTGTACTCAGTATCGCTGTATTCAAAGCAGTCAATTCGAGCCGAGTTTGGTATTGTATTACCAGAAGAACGTTTTAAGATTCACTCGCATTGTCGAATACGAACAACTATTGACGTAGTCGTGAACCTCTTGCATAGTTGTCGACGCTCCGGAAGTAAGCCTTCGTCCCGGGAATCCATCAGATGGCTTTCACTCCTACGTCGGCAACTGTACCACACCGCGAGGGGTACTCCCCACTTTCCCCTTCCTTCCCTCGTTTCAGATAAAATCTAAAAGAAAACAGCGAGAGTTCCCTGGGTCACCTGACCCGCGGTTGTTTACCACCCCCTTCCCTGTGTCAGAGGACACCCAGGGCCGCCCTCGGCCGCTCTTCGTTCTAGCCCACGTCGGTCGTCTCTCTCGTGCTACGAACGTTGCCTCAACCCGAGTGACAGCTCGTTGCTCAGCGCTGTGAGTATATCACAGATACTCGGCGAACGCGGTGGCGAGTTTCTCCTCGGCGCGTCTGAGGTGGTGTTCGACCGTTCGACGGCCGACGCCCACCACGTCTGCGAGTTCGCTGGTCGTCGTTCCGCGGGGAATCTCGTAGTAACCGTGCTCGTACGCGGTGAGAAACACTTCTCGTTGCCGTTCAGAAAGGGCTGGAAGGAACGTGCTGGCCGAGAGGACTGGCGTCTCGGACCTGATCGACGTCAGTTCCTGCTTCGACTCGACCGTCACTTCGTGCGCTGCCGAGATGTCGCCGTACAACGCCGCGAGGTTCGAGGAGTCCAGCGCGAGCACGCGGACGATCTTCGCGCCGTGTTCGTACCGCAAAGGCGGCAGGAGAAGACACCCGTTTGCGGCGATGTGACGTTCGATATAGTCGTCTCGGTGCTCTTTCAGACACGCCTCCGTGATGATGGTCCGATCGTCACCGTTTTCGATCTGTTCTCGGACGCCGACCGTTGTCTCGACGCGTCCGACGACCTCGCTCTGCAGGTCACCTTCGACGTGAAGTAAGTCGCAGTGGTCGTTGCACCACAGTTCGATTCGAGTGTCGTTCCCCGCCGTTGCACTCGCGTAGGGACTGTCACTCCTGATTCGGAACACCGCCTTGTGCATCGTCTCGTACTAGCCCCCGTTATTTAAATCCCTTTCCGCATGGAGAGTCCAAACTATGGGTTCACTGGTCTATGGTATACGTACGCATGACTGACCAACGCTCCGAGACCGAATCAGCGCACGGAGTCGGGACCCCCTCATCGGAATGGCTCGAATATCGGGGCTCACCGACGGGAACGGAGATCGAGTGCGAAGGGTGGCGACAGGAGGCCGCCCTCCGGATGCTCAACAACAACCTCGACCCGGAAGTCGGAGAGAACCCCGAGAAGTTGGTGGTGTACGGCGGGACCGGCAGGGCGGCCCGAAGTTGGGACGCGTACGACAGCATCCTCTCGGAACTCCGAACGCTCGCCGACGACGAGACGCTGCTCGTCCAGTCCGGGAAACCAGTTGGACGGTTCACGACCCACGAGCGCGCACCTCGGGTGTTGATTGCGAACTCGAATCTCGTGGGCGCGTGGGACAACTGGGAGCACTTCCACGAACTCGAATCGAAAGGGCTCATCATGTACGGGCAGATGACCGCCGGGTCGTGGGCGTACATCGGAACCCAGGGCATCATCCAGGGAACGTTCGAGACGTTGGCCGAAACGGCACGTCAACACTTCCCCGACCGCGAAGGGCTCAGGGGGACGATCACGGTCACCGCCGGCCTCGGCGGTATGGGCGGAGCCCAGCCGTTGGCCGTGACGATGAACCACGGCGTCTGCATCGCCGCCGAAGTCGACGAGGACCGAATCGACCGGCGAATCGAGACGGAGTACTGTATGGAGAAGACGGCCGACCTCGACGAAGCCATCGAACTCGCCGAGGAAGCCGCGGAGAACGGAGAGCCGCTCTCTATCGCCGTGCACACGAACGCCGCCGATATGTTCGACGGACTGCTCGAACGCGAGTTCGTCCCGGATGTCGTCACCGACCAGACGAGCGCACACGACGAACTGGAAGGCTACTACCCGGCGGGGTACACCGTCGAAGAAGCCGACGCGCTGCGCGAGGAAAACCCAGAACGATACGTCGAGGAGAGTCTCGATACGATGCAACGGCACGTCGAAGGTATCCTCGCCATGCAGGAACGAGGGTCGGTGGCCTTCGAGTACGGCAACAACATCCGCGGACAGGTGCAGACACACCGCGGAATGGAGAACGCCTTCGACTTCCCGGGATTCGTCCCGGCGTACATCCGACCGCTGTTCTGCCGTGGGAAGGGGCCGTTCCGTTGGGTCGCTCTCTCCGGGGAGGAGGCGGACATCCATCGGACCGACCGAGCGGTGACGGAGCTCTTTCCCGAGAAGGAGCAGCTGCACCGCTGGATCGACCTCGCACAGGAGCAGGTGTCGTTTCAGGGTCTGCCGAGTCGCGTCTGTTGGCTCGGATACGAGACCGACGACGAGGGTCTCACCGAGCGTGCGCGGTTCGCCCTCCGTATCAACGAACTCGTAGCCGACGGCGAGATTACCGCGCCGGTCGTCGTCACGCGCGACCACCTCGACGCCGGCAGCGTCGCCAGCCCGAACCGCGAAACTGAGGCGATGCGAGACGGCTCCGACGCCGTCGCCGACTGGCCGATTCTCAACGCCTTGCTCAACTGCGCGGCCGGCGCCGATATCGTGAGCGTCCACGACGGCGGCGGCGTCGGCATCGGAAATTCGCTCCACGCCAACAACCACGTCGTCCTCGACGGCTCCGATCTCGCCGCCGAGAAAGCCGAGCGCGTCTTCACGACGGACCCCGGTATGGGTATCGTCCGCCACGTAGACGCCGGGTACGAGGACGCAGTGGAGGAAGCAGCGGCGTCGGGCGTTCACATCCCGATGCGGGAGGAGGAATGAGCACTCTCACCGAACCGGTCGACTGGACGGGAACGTCGTCGGACCCCATCGACGAACAGTTCGGCGATGTCGTCGAGAGTTCGAACCTCGCGAGCGCGGACGGATACGACATCGTCCTCGTCGGCGAACCGTACGACGGAGCGGTCATCTCCCGGCGCGGAGCCGCGGAGGGTCCGTCGGCTATCAGGGACGCGTTGGCAGCCGTGAAGACGCATCACTTCGATGTAGGCCCCGTCGATAGCATCGCTGACCTCGGCGATGTGGAGGTTCCTGCAGGGTCGGTCCCGGAAGTGCAAGACGCCATCCGAGAGGCCGTCGAGGCGGTTCATGAACTCGATGCGCTTCCCGTGTTTCTCGGCGGCGACAACTCGGTGACCGTCCCGAACGTCGCACCGTTGCTCGAAGCGGCGAGCATCGGAGTGCTCAACATCGATGCGCACCTCGACGTTCGAGAGGTCCGAAACGGGCCGACGAGCGGGACACCTTATCGCCAGTTACACGAGGCCGGGCTCGACGGCTACGCCTGTATCGGCGCTCGACACTTCGAGACGAGTACGGCCTACCACGACTACGTCCGCGAAAACGGTGGCACCGTCGTGACGGCAGAGGAAGTCGCGGCGGATTTAGTTGCGGCCGTCGACCGAGCGCTCTCGGGTCTCGATTCCGTCGATCGACTCTACTGCAGCGTCGATATAGATGTCCTCGATGCGACTTACTGCGGGTGTAGCGCCCCGACGCCCGGCGGTCTTACGCCGCGGGAGTTGTTCCAACTCGTCCGCCTCGTCGCCGCCGACGAGCGAATCGCGGGCTTCGAACTCGTCGAGTGCGCGCCATCACTCGACGCCGAGGGACGGACCGTCGACGCCGCTGCGCGGACGATTGCACACTTCCTGTCGGGGTGGTCTGCGTGACCGACCTCGTCGTCCACGATGCGGCGCAGGTTGTAACGCCGACCGACGGCAGCGAACTCGAGACGATTCGTGACGGTGCCGTGGCCATCGAAGACGGCGCGGTCGTCGCGGTCGGACCGACTGACGAAGTCGCCCGAGAACGTCCGCCAGAGAACGCGACGGCCGCTATCGACGCTTCCGGGAAGACGGTGTTGCCGGGCTTCGTCGACCCTCATACCCACGCGTCGTTCGCGGGCGACCGCGCCGACGAGTTCTCCGCGAAACTCAGAGGCGCAACCTACCAAGAAATCCTCGCTGAAGGGGGCGGCATCCTGCGAACTGTTCGAGCGGTGCGTGAAGCCACTCGGGACGGACTCGTGCAGAATCTCCTTCAGCAGCTCGATGTCATGCTCGCCTCCGGGACGACGACAGTCGAGGTGAAGTCCGGCTACGGACTCGACGTCGAGACGGAAGTGAAGATGCTCGAAGCCATCGCCGAAGCGAACGACCGTCACCCGATTGACGTGGTTGCGACGTTCATGGGTGCACACGCGGTTCCAGAGGACATGGAGGCCGACGCATACGTCGACCGAGTCGTCGAGGAGCAGTTACCCGCAATCGCGGAGCGCGGCCTCGCCGAGTTCTGCGACGTCTTCTGTGAGGCGGGCGTTTTCTCGGTCGAACAGTCCCGTCGCGTCCTCGAAGCGGGACGAGAACACGGGTTGAAGCCGAAGATTCACGCCGACGAATTCGAACGGCTCGGCGGCGCACAGTTGGCTGCCGAAATCGGAGCCACGAGTGCAGACCACCTCTTGCAGTCGACGACGGAGGATATCTCGGCGCTCGGCGAAGCGAACGTGACGCCCGTTCTCCTCCCGGGAACCGCGTTCTCCTTGGCGACTGACTACGCCGATGCGAGCGCATTCGAGGCGGCCGACATTCCGGTCGCAATTGCGACCGACTTTAACCCGAACTGCTACTCTCAGAGTATGGAGTTCGCAATCGAGCTCGCCTGCAACGGCATGCGGATGTCGCCCGCGTCGGCCATTCGCAGCGCGACGGCGACGGCCGCCGAGGCGCTGGACCGAACGGACGGTACGGGCACGCTTCAGGTAGATTCGCCCGGCGACCTGGTCGTCGCCGGCGTACCCGACTACGAGCACCTCCCGTACAATTTTGGCGTGCGGAACGTCGAGACGGTCGTCAAAGGTGGGGAGGTGGTCCACCGTGACTGACGGCCCGGTCATCGTCGACGGCGAATCGCTTACGCCGGAAGCCGTCGAACGCGTCGCCCAGGAGGGAGCGACCGTCCGTGTCCCCGACGAGGCACGCGAGCGCGTCCGCGAGTCACGCGAACGCATCGTCGACATCGTCGAGTCCGGTCAGGCCGTCTACGGTGTGAATACCGGATTCGGCGAGCTCGTCCAAGAACGCATTCCTGCAGACGACATCGAAACGCTCCAGCAGAACCTCGTCCGGAGTCACGCTGCCGGAGCTGGCCGCGAACTCGCCGAAGAGGAGGTCCGTGCGATGCTCGTCACTCGGCTCAACGCGCTCGTGAAGGGGTACAGCGGCGTCCGAGAACGAATCGTGGACGTCCTCGCCGGGATGTTGAACGAGGGTATCCATCCCGTCGTGAAGGCCAAGGGAAGTTTAGGTGCCAGCGGTGACCTCGCACCGCTGGCGCACCTCGCGCTCGTCGTCACCGGAGAGGGCGAAGCCACGGTAGATGGGGAACGCCTGCCCGGCGACGAGGCGCTGACGCGGAAGAATCTCGAACCGGTGACGCTTCGAGCAAAGGAGGGATTGGGACTCATCAACGGGACGCAACTGACCCTCGGGCTGGCCTCGCTCGTCGTCTGTGACGCCGAACGCGCGATGCGCGCGGCGGATATCGCCGGCGCGATGACCACGGAGGCGACGATGGGGACGACCGCAAGTTCACACTCGAGCATCCAGCGCGTTCGACCTCACCGAGGGCAGGCCGAGAGTGCCGAGAATATCCGTCGACTCACCCGCGACTCCGAAATCGTCGAGTCACATCGGAACTGCGACCGGGTACAGGACGCCTACTCGATTCGCTGTCTCCCGCAGGTTCACGGAGCGGTCCGAGATTCCATTCGACACCTTCGTGAGGCCGTCGAGACTGAGCTCAACAGCGCGACGGATAATCCGCTCGTGTTCGCCGCAGACGAAGCGGACGACCGAGCCAGCGGAACTGAGACGGCGGCCGTCCTCTCCGGTGGGAACTTCCACGGCCAACCACTGGCGCTGCGGCTGGATTACGTCACGAGCGGTCTCTCGGAACTGGCATCGATTGCTGAGCGGCGGATCGACCGGATGCTCAATCCCAACGTTCAGGAGGCGCATCTCCCCCCGTTCCTGACCGAACGGAGCGGGCTTCGCTCGGGCTATATGATCGCCCAGTACACGGCGGCCGACCTCGTGAGTACGATCCGATCACAGGGGCGTCCATCCACGGACAACATCCCCGTCAGCGGGAACCAGGAGGACCACGTCAGCATGAGCGCACAGAGCGCGTACGTCGCACGCGAGGCCGTCGAATCCGCGCTGTGCGTCGTCGGCATCGAACTGGCCTGTGCGGCGCAGGCGCTCGATTTCGTGGGCGAGCAGACCCCAGGAATCGGAACTGACGCGGCGTATCAGACGGTTCGAGAGCATCTCGAACATCTGGACGACGACCGTCCCATCCATCGGGATATGGAGGTAATGGTGGAGATTCTTCGCACCGATGCGTTACTCGAAAACGTAGAGGGGGCACTCGACGCGGCGCTAGCGTGAGAGGTTGATCACGGAAAATTTGAGGTGAAAGCCTCGCCCGTCAGCAGCGGGAGGATGTGGATATGTCCTCTTCCATAGCAATCACACTGTTCAGTGCGTAGATGGGAGTTCTGCGAGGGAGAACCAAAACTCCTCGACCGTTCTCGCCAGTGAAACGAACTTGAGCGGATCAACGGGCTTGATGAGATACGCGTTTGCGCAGTGGGCGTAGGCGTTGCTGATGTCCTCTTCGCTGGCCGAACTCGAGAGGATGATTACGGGAATCCGTCGCACGTCAGGGTCCTCTGCAATCTCTGTGAGGAGTTCGCCACCGTCCTTGTTCGGGAGATTCAGATCGAGCAGGATGAGGTCGGGGCGGGTGGCGTCGGCGTACGCGCCCCGTTGATCCAGGAAGTCCGTGGCCTCCTCCCCATCCCGCGTAACGTGGATTTGGCAATTGGTTTTGCATTCGCTAAATGCCTCCTGTGTGAGGCGGATATCTCCCGGATTATCTTCGACCAGCAGAATTTCAATTTTCTCACTCACCTACGAATCACCATCTACGTACTCCTTTGCATCGGGAACCGTGAAGGAGAAGGTCGACCCCTCACCGGGTTTTGAATCGACCCAAATGCGGCCGTCGTGAATATCGACGATCCGTTGGCAGAGTGCGAGACCGATGCCAGTGCCCGCAAACTCGTCAGTGGTATGGAGGCGGTTGAACACCCTGAAGATACCGTCGGTCTTGTCTGGATCAATCCCGATCCCGTTATCACGGACGGACAGCACCCACTCATCGTTCGGCTTCTCGGCGGTGACGTGAATACGCGGTGGTTCATCGCCGGCGTACGTGATGGCGTTATCGAGCAGGTTCTGGAACAGTGGGACCAGCTGTTGTTTGTCACCCATGACCGTCGGAAGTGAGTCCGAGGTGATCTCGGCGTCGTTCTCCTCGATGGCGATCTGGAGATTGCCCATGGCCTCACGGAGGACAACGGCACAGTCAACTGGTTCAAATTCGTCGCCGTCCCGGTCGAGCCGCGAGTATTTGAGGAGCGCGTCGATCATCTCGCGCATCCGATCGGCACCATCGACGGCGAACTCGATGTAGTCCTGTGCGTCGGCGTCGAGATCGTCCGTATAGCGGTGTTCGAGGAGTTGCAGATAGCTGGATACCATCCGCAGTGGTTCCTGAAGATCGTGGGAGGCGGCGTAGGCAAACCGCTTCAATTCGGTGTTCGACCGCTCCAATCGTTCGTTCGAGCGTTCCAGTTGGGCGTTGGTTTGTTCGAGTTCCTGCTCATACTCTTTGCGCTCGGTGATGTCTCTCGCCATCCCGATCCATTCGTCGATAATACCGTCCTCGTCAAGCATCGGGACCGCACGCCAGTACGTCCAACCCAGGCTCCCATCGACCTGCTCCACCTGAGATTCCAACTCAAAGATGCTCTTGGTCTGGATCGCTTCGTTGATGGCCTCCATAACTCGCTCCTGGTCGTCTGGATGAATGTATTTATCAAGCCAATCGTTGGTCGCTTCCTGCGTATCGGGGATGAACTCCTTGCCTTCGAGATAGTACATTTCACTCCAATCAGAGCTCATGCGATATACGACATCTGAACTCGCGGAGACCAACGCACGGAATCGCTCCTCGCTTTCGCGCACCGTTTCATACAGACGAGCGTTATCAATGGCTACGGCTGCTTGGGCAGCAATCCCGGTGATGATGTTTTCATCCTTCTCGGTGAATATACCCGGCTCCGAATGGCCGAAGAAAAGGCCGCCGTGTACTTCACCGGAGTTCGAAATTACAGGAACCGCCAGGTAACTGCATACGGGCAGATGGCCTTCGGGCATCCCCTTGTAGGGCGCGTTATTACCGTAGCGCGGATCTTTGGTGATGTCGTCCGAACGGACGACCCCCTCGCCGTGAAAGGTCGGACCGAAGACCTCCGTATTGCGCGGCATCGGGAAGTCCTCGAATGCCTCATCAGGAACTCCTGAGATGGTATAAAGCGTGTAGGATTCGCCCTGATCATCGATGACGTTATAGAAGAAGGCACCAAACTCCGCGTCGGTTATTTCCGTACCGGCGTCTGTAACCTCCTGCACCAGATTCTCGAGGTCGAGTTCGGCGGCCAGTGAGTTGCCTACCTCGTTGATTGTTTCGAGGGTGTGGGTATGTTCGCGCAGTGCCTCCGCGGCCTGCCTGCGTTCAAGTTCGTACTCTACCCACTGGCCCATCAGGCGGTGGAACGTGCGTTCCTCGTCCGAGAACTCACGGTCCCGTGGCTCAGTCGAGACGAAGAAGAGTATCCGGTCGACATCGCCGTCGACTTCGACGTGGGTCCTAAGGTAGGCTCTCCTGCCGAACTCCTCGTAGGCATTCGTGTCTTCGAACCCGCTGTCTACGGAGTCTGAGTCGCCAGCCGTCCGCTCACCGCCAGCAATTACTCGACAGTAGGACTCCGAAAGCTCGACTTGGGCTCCCGGAACGAGGTGTTCATGGTCTCCGCTCATGACTTCCACCTCGAAGCGGTCGGTCGCCGGGTCTACGCAGGCCATCCCGCCCAGTTCGAGGCCGAGCCGTTCGCACCCGAGGTCGAACAGTGCCTGAAGTTTCTCCTCGAACGTCCGGTCGGAACCGGCCACAATCTCGTACAACGTTCGCTGAGCCTGCTTGTGATTCTGGAGTTCCGTCTTCGCCTCAGTCAGATTACGCAGCGTCCCCATCATCCGGTCGACTTCGCGGGCCGATTTCTCGGGACCGAAGAATTCCTCGGGCGGTGTGTAGTAGACGTTGTGACTGACCCTGTTGCCGTGGATGATGTGGGGATGGGTGCTGATGACGTCGTGGATGATCTCCGGCGAGAATCGCGCGCAGTTGTACTGACAGAGCGCGATGCCGTCCACGTCATCGAAGAGGTAGTTGGCCTTGGCCTCGCACCTGATGAGATCCTCACCGTCGGGGTCCTCCTCCAAGACACTACTCATCTCGCCGGTCACCCGGAGCGCCTCGTACTCCTCGGTGGCCTCCTCGATGGCCTCGTCGAGGAACGCAATCGTATCGTCTGGGTCGAACGTCCCGTTCCGGAGGTAGCTGTCCTGGGCGGTGTGGATGGAGAATGCGCCCGATTCGAGTGCGGCGTCGACGTCAATGCCATCGGCCCGCATGGCCTCAAGGATCTCTTCTCTGGAGTTCTCATAGGTGATGTACAGGCACCGTTCGCCCCGTTCGAGCCCCTGGCGCATGAACGGGACGGCGGCTGCAAACTGCTCCTCTTGGGTCTCGTAGATGAGTGCGAAATGGTCGTTCGCGTGGGTATGATCGTCGAGGGGTTCGACCGGGCCGCGAAACTCCGAACTCTGACGCAGTGCTTCGAGTCCCCGCTCGATGTTCACTTTCCCTTGGTCCCTCGGCTCGTTCCTTTGACTCACTGCCACCCCTTACTCACAGGGAACGTTTAAGATTGGGCATTATCGTCGCAGGGGAGTGATACGTCCTCGTATTCCTCTCGTTTGAGTGACCGATCGGTAGATATACGCCCTGTATGTATACTGAGATCGGGGAGTCCACATGACCGAGAAGCGCTTTGTATTCAGCAGCCGATGGGTGAAGTGACAAATAATTGTTAAAATCTTGTGCGAAATACAGAGGAGGTATTCATCATCCTGCCATCTTTTATGTCATATTTGAAGAGTCGAATTAACAGATGAATCGAGACTGCGTATCTTTCGGCATCTCTGTCGCATCGAGATGGCGCTAACTGCCTCAATCTTCGTCAGTGTGAGTCGGGAAGCGGACTACAGAGAGCCAGAAATTCTCTAACGTCCGAATTACATCGATGAACTCGTCTGGGTCAACCGGCTTGGGGACGTATGCATTTGCCTGGTTGTTGTATGAAGTGATGATGTCCGTCTGTGCCTCAGACCCGGTCAATACGATGACGGGGATTTGCTCAAGCGATGAGTTGGATTTTATCTCTTTCAGCACCTCCTCCCCACTAAGCGTGGGGAGCTTCCAATCAAGGAGGATAAGGTCCGGGCGTGCAACGTCTGCATATTCGTTGCGCTGCTTGACGAAATCTAATGCTTCGTCTCCGTCGTTAACGATGTAGAGCGTATTGGCTATCGACGCGTCGTGGAATGCTTCTTCAAGGAGACGAACGTCACCCTGATTGTCTTCAACCAACAGGATAATGATATCCTCACCCGGTGGCAACCCTGAGCGCCCCATGCCGATGCTACCTAATTAGACTATGTAAGGTTTGTTATATACGCGGGTTAGCTTTCGTTATTTAGATTAATAAACACCATTCCGAACTACCACCAGACGATGATTAGCGTGTGACCGATACGCGCCTTGTATTCAGCATACCCGTAGAAACCTACCTATCCTCTGTCAGAATCGACGTGCTGACTACAGAGGGTGTATTGGTTTCATCTCATACCCCCTCATCGGTTTCGGTCCTGTTAACGTCCTACAGAAGACATTTACTACATCCAGTAACAGTGCAACTCGTGAAATCCTCCAGAATCAGCCAAGCGATAGTCGCCGCTGGTGGTGTATTCGTCGTTATTGGCTACCTTTCACCGTGGGCAGTCGTTGACCCTGATCACGAAGGCCCAGTCGCAGATATCATGTTCTGGCGTCAGAATACGGCGTTCGACCTGGATTATTTTCAGGCAGACGTACTCACATTGCTTCCACTAGTACTGACGGTCATGTTGATTGCTCAAGATCCGAGATCACGGGTTGCACACGCAACCGGGCTACTCAGTGGTCTCTTTTATGTCGGTCTGCCCATCTACTATCGAACGAATCTCGTTGAGCTACACCATGTGGCTACAGATTTTATCTACAGTGTACTGGTCGGTGGCGTGCTCATCCTCCTCGGCGTCGGTGTTACTGTGTCAAGAGTCGTAACACATGAAGCCCAGTGAGACATATGCGCCTTCTATTCAGCAGTCGGTGAGCGAATTCCTCACCTATTGTCAGTAACGGATGCGAGGTACAGAGAATGCATTCAGCAACGTAGTATCTACAAGCGGTGTAGCTCTCGGTGAATTCGTCATCGATTATCCTGCGACAATCGGATGAGACGAGAGCGATTTGTCTACCTCTGTCGCCGCCTACGAGATGAACTCCTTAATAATCCGCCCTTCAGCTCGATGGAGGACACCACTAGCCGCTGATTGATTGACCCCCAATGTTTCTGCAAGTTCAACTAGGGTACAGCCGCGAGGACTGTCGTAATAGCCCCGTTCAACAGCTTCAGTGATGACCTCCCGTTGACGCTCGGTCAGAACTCCGTTCGGGTCGTATGATTGGGTTAACGACAGTATCTCGTACGGAATGTGAGCCGCCGCTAACTCGGTAGTCAACTCCGACAACTGCTCCTGTGAGGTAGTTTGTTCACCGGATGCCCACCCGTCTCGGATGGTGATAGGAAATCTCGGAAGGACCCCCATCGAACGCCTTGCCTCATACGTTGACGGCATCGGGAACACCAACTGGACCAGTACCATCCCGCCGTCGGAATGGAGCACTTCGTACGAGCGCACCTCCGGTGCGTCGTCGAACCGGCGAACGATGGCGTCCCCATCCGATGTCGTTACTTCGATCAGTTCGAGCACGCCATCGTCTACGGGCTGGCTCGTCAGAATCTTGAACTCGGCGTCCGAGAAGTCGGTCGAGACATCAGCCAGCCAGTTGTCGTCGTCTGCCCCGATCTCGACCTTCAGGTGTGCACGGACCATACCACCGGAGTTGGCCGGCGAGTGGCTTAACAGACTTCCTAGTGGCTTAATAAGGTGAATATATTCACGGGGAAATCCGTAGTCTCAACAAGCGTAGTAGACCCATGGCTCTCGTCGGAGACAGGATGGAACGTGATGAATGAACGCCTGTCCGAACCGCGTAAGAGTAGTAGACTATGAGCACAATTGCAACGGCCATCCCTCTCGTGCAAGGGCTGCTCGGACTCATCATGCTGGCTGCGGGCATTGCGAAGCTAATCGGCATTGACCTGGTGGTAGAGGATTTCGACCGGTACGGCTATCCAGAGTGGTTCCGGTTCGTTACTGGTGGCATCGAGGCTTTTGGGGGTCTCGGCTTGCTCGTCGGTCTCGTGTTCACGCCGATTCTCGCTGTTCTCGGCGGACTGTTAATCGTCGCCACGATGGCCGGGGCCATCCTCACACATCTCTTCCGGGTTGACGACCCGCTCTGGAGATTTGTGGGGCCAGCGATCTATCTCACCACCGGACTTCTCGTGACGAGATTCCACCTGCTGTCGTTCTAGCCATCCAAGTACGAGCAGCAGTGCTTGCCCCGGTTGCGGTAGGGGTGGGAGTCGTAGGCACGATTCAAGCGGGATGGTCGGCCTCGATAACTAGGCGGGCGTAGATATCGGTGGGTTCGTTATGGCTTCGGATACAAGATACGCGCCTTCTATTCAGCACAGTCGCTAAAACCCATTCAAATGCTGTCACAAACGACGTGGTGAATACAGAGGTTGTAGTGGTCAGTAAGACCACCCACCGGCGATTCCTCCGCTGATATTGACTTTTAATACAGGGTCGAGACAAACGCTTCGCTGAAATCTGCCCAATTACTGTCTGTAGACATCTGCTGAATACAGAGGGTGTAGTCCGCAAACGGTCTTCGTTTGTTGTTTGGCCAGCGGTGAAATAGGCGATTGGTGCAGCGAAGAATCTGTTGTTGAACACGACAAGATATTTGTAGATTAGACTGAACTACATTTTATGCCTGAAGACGCCGCTGTAGACTCGTTTCGGTACGCTCTCAATCCCGAGTTGGTGAAGCTTTACGTGGTGACTGTACTGGGATGGTTCATTATTGAGTTCTCACGGGGAGGCTTCTTTATCATTCCAAATCCAGTACTGGAAACTCTTGTCTCATTAATAGCGGCTCTTTTTGGTCTTACGCTCCTCTTCGGAGGTTTTGTTGGCGTTGTTCATCGAGTGCTGTCTGACTCGATGCAGACCATGCGCTAACGGCACATTCGTGCTCTCTATTCAGCAGTCGGTAAGCGAAACCCTCGACTGCTGTCAGTAACGGAATGCGAGATACAGAGGATGTATCTCTCACTGAATCCTCGGTTTTTCCATCTCATCGGAGCTAAATTAACTGCGAGGTAGCGCGCGGGCAGTGAACAGTAGTTACTCCTGATTCTGAACTCGCGGGAGGGGGCCTAATCAGCCTTTGAGTTACGCTTAAATAGTGACCCTTTCCTCCTCGACCTCGCCGCTTGAACTAACAGTCAGAGTCACGCTCTCGTAATCCTCAACGTTTTCTCTATATACTTGTTCACCGTCGATAGATACGCTGATTTCGCAGGTCTCGGCGTCCTCCTCGCGGTCGAGTTGAGCCGATTCTCCTGATCGAATTGGGAACTCCTCGCCTCGACATTCGGCTTGTAGTACCACGTCGCCCGAAACGCCCAGCGCTACGAATACCTCTACGAGTTTCGTTCCTTTACACATCGACGGCCAACACTCAGGTGTCACGCCTTCGGGAGACAGTGTCTCGGTTTTCGGTGTTGTAGAGTTATTTCTCGTTGTACCACCGAAATCACCCTCAATACAGCCGGAGAGAGATATGGAAAGCGCCGAGATTGAGAGGAATTGGCGACGATTCATACTGTCCCGTACACGTAGATGTGTAAGTGTCTTCTGAGAATAGAGAACGTTATTAATTCAGACCCAGTAAGAGGGCATTACAAGGTATATTACTCGTGTTAAGCGATTCAAGTCACCCACCTCAAGGACCGAACCGAGATAACCGACTCGCGCCTTGTATTCAGCAGTCGGTGAGCGAACTCCTCAACGGCTGTCAGTACTGGATTGCAAGATACAGAGGGTGTGTCGGTCACTTCAGAAAGGGTGTGTCCGATTTTCAAGATACGTCTTCTCGCCGGTGGTAGAGGTTCTTATATCCAAAGAAGATGAGGAGAGTTCCCAATCCGACCAACGAACCCCCTCCGAGAATCGTTGCGAACGCGTGTAACGGTTTAACAACAAGACCCGGACCAGATGGGATGAATAGAGAAGAATAGACCGGAAGCAGAACGGGAGTGAGGATAACCGGGGCAAGGAAGAATGTTATCCCAACTAATCCGGCCCATAGATGGGGTAATGGGATGTTTTGATGTTTCGCGTTACGATATACGAGGAATCCTGCGAGAGCACCTACGCTAAGCGCAGTTAGAGGGACGAGTACATCCATCCCGGGAACCGACGGATGCATGACTTGATCTACAACTTGTCTGGTTGTAGGCTTTCTGATGAGATTCTCTCGCGACCGACTTGCGCTTTCTATTCAGCACAGCCTCGCCAAACTATCACCGACAGAGGGTTTCACGGAGTCACGGCAGGGTAAGAGCCTGGACCGTCTTTCAGTCGAAAAGGCGTTGCTTGGTGGGACCCACGGATTTGGTCGGTCCGACGAGTTGCAATATCGAACCTCGTATAAACGTCTTGTGCACAAACGCTGTCCCGGCAGTATGCTGTCCGCTCTATGGGCCGTCCACGCTCAGGTAAGGTATGGAGAAGGATACGACCGCCAAGCGTAACAGATCGAACCAGTTTGCGGAGTCGCCGCCGGAACAGCCATCAACTGACCGACGTCGACTCCTCGGTGTAGCGAGCAGGCTCGCACTTGTGGGTCTGCTTGCGGGCTGTACAAATGCCCCAAACGGCGGAGGTTCCGGGTCGAATGGAGAAAACGACCCGACGAGCGTCGACAGCTGGCTTTCGAATACTGGTAACTACGACGGCGTCGTGGACGCAACCGAATCGGCGTCGGTGACCGTCGAGGTCGGGGCCCGAGGGAACAACGGTGCCAACGCGTTCGCCCCAGCCGCGATTGAGATCTCTCCCGGAACGACGGTGACGTGGGAGTGGGTCGACGGCTATCACAACGTCGTCGCCACGGCGGGGCAGTTCGATAGCGGCGAGGCCGAACAGAACGCGGCCTTCGAACACACGTTCGAGGCGGCCGGGACGGTGTATTACTACTGCGAGCCGCATCGCTCGATAGACATGAAAGGCGCAATCATCGTCTCGGAAGACAACAGTGGGAGTTTACGATGACGGCCGGTGACTCGGAAACACGCGCACAGCGTACGGAAGCTCCCACGTGGTGGACCCCGCGACGGACGAGACTCGCCGGACTCTGCGGTCTCGTCGGTGGCGTCGGCGGCATCCTCAGCAGTTTCGGAGGACTGAGTCTCGTTGGGCCGTCGCTCGGCGAAACCGGTGCCGGAATCACATCCGGTATCATCATCGTCCTCTATCCTGTCTTCCATATTTTGTTCGCCGTCAGCCTACTTGCCGCCGCCGCGAGATACGGTCTCAGTGACGGTCGCCGCGGTCGCATCGTCGCCTGGTTGGGGGTCCTCTCGCTGTTCGGCGAAGCGGGCACCATCGTCGTCCTTCTGGGAGGCCAGTCCATGCTCGGCGGACTGCTAATCCCTATCGGAATTGTCCACGCCGCGATGTACATGGCGATACGACTCTTCGGCACCCTCTACGGAATCAGTCTCTGGCGCCACGGGAGGGCGAGCCGACTGACTGCAGGCCTGTTCATCGTCCTCTTTCCGGCGATATTCGTCCTTGCACCGCTCACCCAGGTCGGTTTCCCGGGCGTGTTAATCGGTGCACCACTCGATTTGGCGTTTATCACGCTCGGCTACGAGCTCTGGACGGCTGAGACGGATGCGGTCGGGAGCGAAACGTCGGTGACGGGGTGACTGGGTCACTGCTCAGTGGGTATCTCGATCTGCCGTTCGTCTATCGGTATGGTTGTCGGGAGAGAAGCTTCTGGATGCTGACGTCGTTAGACCGCCTCTTACCCATCTTTTGGGTCACCTGACGACGCCGCCGCTCAGTCGACCCGGTTCTCCAGGTCGGCGTCGCCTCCTTCCTCGTCGAGGCGGTCGAGGTTCGCGGCGAGGATGTCGGCGACGCGCTCGAAGTAGTGCGGCGTGTACCCGGAGACGTGGGCGGTGACGTACGCATTGCCGAGCGACCACAGCGGGTGATCGGCGGGTAGCGGCTCGGGGTCGGTCACGTCGAGGGCGGCCGCGCGGAGGTCGCTCTTCCTGAGGGCGGTCACGAGCGCGTCCGTCTCCACGACCGGACCGCGAGCGATGTTGATGACGACCGCGTTCGGCGGGAGCGCAGCGAGCGCGTCCGCGTCGACGAGCCCTCGCGTCGTCTCGGTCAACGGACACGCCAGCACCAGAAAGTCCGTCCCGACCAGCGCGTCAGCGAACTCGTCGAAGCCGTACACCTCGTCGGTCGGGCCGCCTTTCTCCGGCGTGTAGCGGACGCCGACGGTCTCCACGCCGAACCCCGACAGTCGCTCGACGACTGCACTTCCGATAGCGCCGAGTCCGACCACGCAGACGCGCGAGCCCTGCAACTCGCCGAACGCCTGGAAGTGACGCCACTCGCCGCGCTCGTCGCGTCGGAGTCCCTCGTCGAGTCGGCGGGTGATCGTGAGCATCCATCCGAGCACGTGTTCGGCGATGTTCGGTCCGTGGACGCCGGAGGCGTTCGTCACGGCAACGCCCCGTTCTCGGAACGCGTCCATGTCGAGCCGGTCGGTGCCCGCGGAGGTGCACGCGAACAGGCGCAGCTTCTCGGCGCGGTCGAGGAGATCGGATTCGAGGTCACCGCCGACGATTATCTCCGCATCCGACACGAGTTCGCGCTCGGCGCGCGCCGACTCCGCTAACGCGACGGTGCGGTCGTCGACGCGCTCTCGAATCGCCGCGGCGCACTCTTCGGCCGGAATACCGTGTGCCGTGTGGTTCAAAACCACGATATCTGCCATGAATGCCCATCGGAGTCGACCTACAAATGTCCGCGGGTCGGTCGGACGCCGTCCGAAGCCATCTCACCACGCCGCGTTGAGAACCGCCTCGGCGGCGTCGACGTCCACGTCGAGGTCGGATGGCGCCTCGTCGAGGACGCCGTTGACGGCGACGTACTCGGCGATCGCTCGAAGGTCATTGCGGTGGACGCCATCGAGCTCCCGGAGGCGCGTCGCCACGCCGAGGGCGTCTCGTACCTCGGTCACGGCGTCGACTACATCCGCCGCTACCTCCGCGTCGGAGCGACCTTCGACGGAGAGACCGAGTCCCTCCGCGAGGAGGCGTCGCCGCCCGTCGACGCGGTCGAAGAGGAACGCGAGCACGTGCGGCACCATCACCGCGTGGGCGACCCCCTGCTGGACCGGGTATCGGCGCGAGAGCGCCTGTCCGAACGCGTGGACGACGTTGATTCGACTCTCGTACTGGACGAGGACCATCCCGACAACCGCGCGGTCGACCGCAGTCGGGTCGTCTCCGTCGAGTTCGGGGAGCCCGGAGGCGAGGTGACGCAGCCCGTGTGTCGCCGTCGCGTCGGTGACCGGCGACCCCCTACGGGCGTAGACTGTCTCCAGTCCCTTGTTGAACCCGTTCATCGCGGAGCCCGCGAGTGGACCGAGCGGCGTCGTCTCGAACAGGTTGGGATCCTCGAGCACCAACGTAGGCGGCACCGACCAGCTCGCGACGACGGGTTGGCCGGTGGGGGACGCCGACCGCGGGAGAACGACGAGGCTGCCGCCGGCGGAGAGGTCCGCGCCGGTCAGCGTCGTCGGAACGACCGCGACGGGAGTGAGCGGGCCCTCAGGGGCGGGTGTCTCGACGCTCCCCGACTCGGCCTCGTCGCGCAGCGCCGCGAGCGAGCGGCCGTCCGCCGCCAGTGCGCTGAGCTGTCTGGCGACGTTGAGGCTGCTGCCGCCGCCCAGGCCGACGATTACGTCTGCGTCCGCCTCCCGCATTGCCTCGACGGCATCGTAGGCAGTCTCGACTGACTTCGCGGAGGTAGTCTTGTCGAAGACGTCTGCGAGCGCGTCGCCGAGACCTCGTCGCACGGGCTCCATCAGCGCGTCGTTTGCGCCGACGTTGGACCCGCAAACCAGCAGCGCCCGCTCGAACCCGCGTGACCGGAGTCGGTCGCCGAGCTCCGCGACGCGGCCCCGGCCGTACACCACGTCGCCGCCCCGATACTCGAACTCGAAGGAATCGGCCGTCTGAAACACGGGTGAGTGTGGCCGTGATACACCTTAACGATGCGGTTCCCGGAGGTGGGTGACGAGCGCTCGGGGCGGGGACTTTCCGATTGCGTCGACCAGCGGCGTCGCGGTCGGAGACGGACTGGCCGTGCGACGGAGGGGGTCACGTTGGCCGACGCCACAAGGGTCAAGACGCTCGGTTTTGAGGGGGAACCATGAGTTGGGAGACCGATGTCATCGACGGGCTGAGAGACGCGAACATAGACCTCGTAACGCAGCTGCCTGACGGCGCGATGGACGCTGTCGTGGAGGGACTCGACGAAGCGGGCGTGCGCACGCTCCGCGTCGAGCGCGAGGAGAGCGCCATCGCGGCCGCCTCGGGCATCTGGGTGACGGGTAACCGCGGTGCGGTCATCTGCCAGTCGAGCGGGCTCGCGAACACGCTCAACGCCATCGGGTCGCTGTCGGTTCCGGCGCGTCTCCCCTTCCTCGCGCTCGTCACGCGGCGAGGCGATCTCGGGGAGTTCAACGTCGCGCAGGTGCCCGCTGGCTACGGGCTCCCGGCGATGATGGACGAGATGGGGGTGCGAAACACGGTCGTCTCCGAGCCGGAGTCAATTCGGCAGACCGTCCGGATGGCCGCCGAGACCGCGTTCTCGACGCGGACGCCGTACGTCGTGTTCTTCGACACGACCGTCACCGGCTACGGCCAGGAGGCTCAGTGATGGTTGCCGACCAGTTCGCCTGTACGGCGGCTGTGCTGGAGGAGACGCCGGACGCCGTCGTCGTCTCGAACCTCGGCGTCGCCTCCTACGTCCTCGCAGAGGTTCAGGACCGCGAGCGGAACTTCTACCTCTGGGGAAGCATGGGTTCGACGACCGCGACCGGAATCGGTGTTGCGCTCGGCACGGACGAGCAGGTAACGGTGCTCGCTGGCGACGGCTCACTGACGATGTCGCTCGGCGTCTGCTCGACGGTCGCGACCGCGGCCCCTCCGAATCTGACCGTAGTCTGCTTCGACAACGGCATCTACGGGACGACCGGCGGCCAGCCCACCCCCTCGATCGACTTCGCGGCCGCCGCGGAGGCGCAGGGGCTGCCCGCGACGAGCGTTGCGGACGATGCTGCGTTCGCCGAGGCGTACGCGGACGCGGTCGCCCGTGACGGCCCGTCGCTCATCGAGTGCATGGTCGAACCGAGCGACCCCGAGGCGCGCCCGACGTTCGACTTCCCGCACATCCCACGCCGGGTGCGCGACTCGTTGGCCGAGTAAACAGCGTGGGACGTCGTCGGAAGGCCCCTGCGAGAAGGTTGCGGCGGCAATCACCGCGAACCGCTTAATTTGTTAGCCCCTCCTGTGATGAGTTGCCAACACATGGTTGAACATCTCGCGTACACTGAGGTTCCCGACAACTCCGACGTCGACGGATTCGAACAACACGTCCTGCTGTACAACTACAACATGATGCTGACGCACAACGTCATCGCGGCCGACGCCGAGTCGCCGTATCACAGCCACCCCCACGAGCAGATCGGCTACGTCGTCAGCGGCGAGGGAACTCAAATCGTCGACGGCGAGGAGTACGATCTGACGCCGGGGACGTGCTACCGGTTGGAGTCCGGCGAGAGGCACTCGATGCGGGCCGACCGTGACGTGCCGCTCGAAGTGATCGACATCTTCCACCCGGTCCGCGAGGACTATCTCCCCGAGTGACTTTACCCCACGCGGGAGGAACGCTTTCGCACTCGCTCGCCCGACGGAAGCCGTCCGCCGCCGCCGCAGCACGAAGATTCATACCGTCCAGAGAAGACTACCGGCCGTGAAACGAGAGAATCAGCTTCGGCGGCGCCTAGAGCGAGACGAGCCAGTGTTCGGAGCGAGCGCGGCAACCTTCTCCCCGGCCGTGGTCGAGACGTTCGGAGCTATCGGGTTGGACTTCGTCTGGCTGGACTTCGAACACGGTGGTCCCAGTCCGTACGACAGCACCGTCTTCGAGGGCCTGACACGGGCGGCCGAGGCGGCCGATATCGAGCTGTTCGTGCGACTCCCATCGGGCGATCCGCCGCTCGTAAGAAAGGTGCTCGACGCTGGCGTCCGGACGATTCTGATTCCCCGTGTGGAGACGGCGGCGGAAGTTCGCGAGGCGGTGTCGGCGGCTCGGTTCAGCATCGATGGCGACCCAGCCGACCGCGGAATCGGCGTGGGACGGGGGTCGACCTGGGGCGCTGACTTCGACGACCACGCGGCGCGTGAGGACGCGGAGACGCTCGTCGGCGTGATGATCGAAAACGAGACCGCGATTGACAACATCGAGGAGATCCTCGCCGTCCCGGAGCTCGGCTTCGCGTTCATCGGCCCCGCCGACCTCTCGGTCTCTGTCGGCCATCCGATGGAGAAGGAACACCCGGACGTGCGGACGCTCGTCGACCGTGCGGAGTCGGCGGTGCGGAAGTCGGACGTCGCCCTCGCCGGCATCCACAACGATCCGCAAGCGATCGACAACGCGATCGATGACGGCTATCGCGTCCTGCGGATCGGCGGGGAAATAAGCGCCGCTCGACAGGTACTCGGCGAGCGCCTCGCGTCGCTGGAGCGCTAACCTGCGCGAGACGACTTGCCCACGGCGCGTCGTGACGCCAGCATCTGGTCGACGACGTGAGTGATTCGCCGAATGTCCCGCTCCCGTGTCCCATTTTCCATTCGCGGGGATATTCAAAGAATAAATAATTGACGAAATACATAAATAGTGATGTTCCCATCGATATGCAAGGGAGTAACATTCATGAAAGACTGGAAATCCACAATCAAGGGCGGCACCAATCGGCGAAAGTTCCTGAAGGCGACCGGCGCACTCGGCGTCGTCGGTCTAGCCGGCTGTAGCGACAGCGGCAACGGCGGTAATGGCGGTAATGGCGGCAACGGAGGCAACGGTGGCAGTGGTGGCGGTGGCGATGGCGGCAGCGGCGGTAACGGGAGTAACGGCGGCAACGGTAGCGACACCGTGAGCTGGACGATCGGGACGTCAGGCCCGGACTCCGCGACGCACGCGTCCGGGGTCGCGATGGCGCAGGTCATCTCCAACAACTCGGACATGATCGACATGAGCGCCCAGACGACCGGCGGGACCGCGGCGAACCTCCCGCTTATCGCCAACGGTGAGCTGGATATCGCCCAGAGTACCTCTTGGGGAGTCGTTCAGGCGAACGCCGGCAACCCGCCGTACAACGAGAAGTTAGGGAAGACGATGACCCAGGTTATTCCGTTCATGTCCATCGAGTACTTCCTCATCAAGCGGGACGTGGACAAGCTCGCGGACATCAAGACGGTCTCGGACATCCCGCAGGACGGTTCGATCAACATGGCGTTCGGCGACCGCGCGGGGACCAACTACTTCGCGGGCATCGACGCGTTCGAGATGTCCGGCATCGAGAACCCAGAGGAGAAGTACAACATCAGCTCGATGGACTGGGGGAGCCAGGGGTCGGCGATACGCGACGGTCGCCTCGACATCTGTATGGGCTACACCGTCAGCCAGGTGACGACCGTCGGCTGGGAGCAGGAGGTCGACGCGACAACCGAGATCGACGTTGTTGAGTGGGAGTTCGACCAGTCAGACGTGGCTAACTCCGGGCTGCCGTACATCTACCTCGAAGCGCCCGCGGACGTGTGGGAGCAGGAGATGTCGGTCAGCACCATCCCGTCGCTGGGCGTCGGGTACGAGACGGTGTTCCCCTCCGAGATAGACGACGAGCTCGCCTACGAGTTCATCTCCGTCGTCCACGACAACATCGACCAGGTGCGCAACGCCAGCGCGGTGCTGGAGGGTGCCGGTCCGGAGCTCACTAAGGAGCTGACGCTCGCCTCGCCGGACGCGCCTGTCCACCCCGGCGCAGAGAAGTACATGCGTGAGGAAGGGCTCTGGAGCGACAACATGACGACGCTCGAACAGTACGAGTCCAACCAGTAGCTTCCCGGCTACGAACGGTACCCGCCTTTGATATCATCTCACATCCTTCGTCTCCGTGAGACGACGCGGACCGCCAACCACCTCGATATATGACAGCAACAGAAACCACATCGAACCGGAAGAGTCGCGTCGAGCGACTGCGAATGGCGAAGTACGGTCTCCTCATCGTTCTGGGGGTGCTCATCGCCGGTTACCATCTCGGCTACGTCAGAACGTTCTTCGTCGAACAGAACCAGCACCGACTCATCCACATCGGGACGATGACGCTCGGGGCGGCCATCGTCGCGTACGAGGTCGACCCGCAGACGACCCGACAGCGGATCGGCAACTACATCGGACTGCTCGAGGGACTCGTCGCCATCGGCGTCACCTACTATCTCGTCACCAGCTACGAGCGAATGGTGTACGAACAGCTCGGAATCTACACCCCGACGGACATGCTCGCCGGGGTCCTCATGCTGATCGTCGTCTTCGACGTGACCAGACGCGTTTACGGTCCGATCCTCTCTATCGTGGGTCTGGTCGGTCTCGCGTACGCCTACTGGGGCCCCTACTTCCCGGGCATCCTCAACCACAACGGAATCAGTCTCAACAGGCTCATCCAAGGGCTGACTATCGACTACGGCAGCGGCCTCTACGGCGTCATCACCGGCGTTTCGGCGACGTACATCATCATATTCATGATCCTCGCCGGGTTACTGGAGGCGTACGGGGCCCTCGACTACTTCATCCAACTCGGGACGATGGTCGGCCGGCGGATCAAATCCGGTCTCGCACAGATGACCGTCGTCGCGAGTCTCGGGATGGGCTCGATCAACGGGAGCGCGGCCGCAAACGCCGCGACGACTGGCGCGTTCACCATCCCGCTGCTGAAGCGGCACGGACTCAACAAGAACACCGCGTCCGCCTTCGAGTCCGTCGCGTCCAGCGGCGGCCAGATTATGCCGCCGATCATGGGAGCAGCGGCGTTCGTGATGGCACAGATCACCGGTAACAGCTATCTCGACATCATCGTTATCGGCGCGCTGCCTGCGCTTCTGTTCTACTTCTCCGTCGCGGTTGGGGTCCACCTCACCACGATGAAGGAGGGAATCGAGGAGATCGACATGGACAAAATGGAGGTCGACGCGGTCGGCCTCCAGCGCGAAGACGCGATCGAAAATCTGTTCGGGCGATTGACTGAGTCCGTCTCGTTCGACAATATCACGGTCCGCAACCTCGTCGTCGAGGGGCTCGCGCTGTGGATCCCCGTCGCCGTCCTGCTGTTCACGATGATCGCCCTCAGGTGGGACCCGCTGTACGCTGGCTTCTGGGCGGTTGCCTCGTCCATTCCAGCGGCGTTCGTACAGAGCGTCGGACTGCGAGAGAGCTACGGCCTGAAGGACTTCGGCGTCGACACGCTCGACGGCTTCGGCCGCGGACTCGAGAACGCGGCGCCCATCGGCGTCGCCATCGGCGTGATGAACGTCTTCGTCGGTGTGCTGAACATCACGGGGTTCACGCAGGTGTTCGCCAACAGTCTGCTGACCCTCTCGGGCGGGGTAACGGCGTTCCTGCTCGTGTTGACGATGGTCGCCGCGCTGCTGTTCGGGCTCGGGATGCCCACCGTTGCCGCGTACATCACCGCGGTGCTGCTGATCGCGCCCGCGCTTGCGGAAGCGGGGATTCCGCTGCTCGCGGCGCACTTCTTCGTCTTCTACTTCGCGATTCTCTCGGCGATAACGCCGCCGGTCGCCATCGCGTGTCTGGTCACCTCCAGGATCAGTGGTGGGTCCTTCTGGGAGACGGCCCGACGCTCGCTGATACTGGCAGCGCCGCTTTTCATCCTCCCGTACGTGTTCGTCCTCAACGACAGCCTCCTGTTCTGGGCGTTCCCGACAACAGCCAGCGTCTTCCTATTCGTCCTCATCGGGTTCATCGCAATCGCGGTCGCGCTCGTCAACTACCTCGACGGTCCCGTCCCGCTACCGATCCGCGCGGTGCTACTGGTTCTGTCGATGCTACTGCTGTTCGCGCCGCTACTGCCGGCTGCTGGCGTGATTCGGGTCGTTGCCGCGGTGCTCGTGGTCAGCATCCTCGTTTGGCAGGGGAACCTTCTGCCTGACTCGGTCGCAGCACGACTGCCGGGCACAGCACGATAAGAATCCGTTCCCCGGTACGACTGCTGTATCACCAGTTCCCGCATCTCTTCCGTTACGATTTCCAAGAGCTGCACCGACGCTACCTACTGCAGGAGCTCGCCGCTTTCGCAGACCAGCTGAGACAGAGTCGTCTTCTCTCCCTCCGGACCGTATGGAGGCAGTGTCGTCAGTAGACAACGCGGCGGCGGACTGAGCGGCTACACCGTCGAAACGCACTTACTGCCACGGCTCGGGTGCGATCCTCAGGTGGCGAACGACCGGACGGTAGAGCGACGCAACGACGATGACGATAGCGAGTTCGATCCAGAAGCCCAAGCCGCCGAAAAACGCGTCCGTCGCCGCGAGGACGCCAGCGATGACGAGGAACATGGCGAGGTAGTGTGGGACGACCGCGAGGACGTGATCTCGGTTCATACGCGGTGTTGGTCGCCGATTCTGGTGAACCTTCGGCCCTAGGCAACGGTTCGTCAGTGACCCAGCCCCCAGGCGACCCGGCGGGATTCGCAGCGAACCGCGCACTCATTGTCGGGGCCAGTGAACGGACAATCAACCATTCTGATGCGCTGGCACTACCGACATTCGGTGCTCGTTCTCTGTATGTTTGCGTTCCTCGTGACGTACTTCGCGCGACTGGCAATCAGTCCGGTGATCCCGCTCATCACCGCGGAGTTCACCGTCACGAATACGGCCATCGGAATGGCGCTGACGGGGATGTGGCTCACCTACGGTCTCGCGCAGTTCCCGAGCGGTGTCCTCGCCGACCGGTTCGGCGAGCGTCGGGTGATACTCGTCGCCGTGGGCGGAACCGCGCTGATGGGTCTGCTGCTCGCACTCGCTCCGGCGTTCCCGCTGTTCGTCGCCTCCACCGTGGCTCTCGGAGCGGTTGCGGGACTCCACTACAGCGTCGCAACGACGCTCCTGTCCCGAACATTCGAGGACGTCGGCCGCGCGGTCGGAATCCACTCTCTCGGCGGCCCGCTGGCGGGACTGACCGCACCCATCGCGGCCGCGTGGGTCGGGTCACGGTACGGCTGGCGTCCCGCGGTCGCGCTCGCGGCGGTCGTCGGCGTTCCGGTGTTCGCGTTGTTCGCCTGGCGTGTCCGCCCGACGCCGCCGCGGCGCCCCGACCAGCGCATGCGCGAGCGTTTCGAACTCGGCTCGCTGATGGCGCTCGTGTCGCGACCGCCCATCGTGTTCACGCTGTTCATCGCTGCGCTCGGGACGTTCGTGGCCCAGGGGTTGCTGTCGTTCCTTCCGACGTTTCTCATCGAGACAAGAGGGGTGACGGCGACACTCGCCGGGGTCGTGTTCTCTGCGTTTTTCGTCGTTCGCGGCGGCGGTCAGATAGTGCTCGGTGAGCTCTCGGACCGCCTCGGTCGCGATTTCGCGCTCGGCGTATCGATGTTCGCTGGCGGTGTAGGCCTCCTTCTCCTCGTTGTCAGCTCTAGTCGCGTCGTAGCCGGCGTCGCGGTTTTGTTGGCCGGAATCGGGTCGAGTTTCTTCGCGGCGCTCGATCCCCGCTTCATCGACAACCTCTCCGAGGCGGAGCGCGGTGCTGGCTTCGGACTTGTCCGCACGGTGTACACCATGCTCGGATCGAGTGGTTCGGTCGGGGTCGGACTCCTCGCGGACACCTACGGCTGGGAGATGGCGTTCACGGTGCTCGCCGGGCTGTTTCTGATAACGGCGATTGCGATCACCGTCAACACGGTGTTCAAACTGGGTTATTGACACGGAACCTGCAGCGCGGTAGCTCCTGATAGCCACGCTGAGGCTGCGGTCGCGGTTATAACCACAGATAGAGTACATTGAATCTGTCTTGGGCAGGGATTCCGATTGACCTGCGCTCACCAGGCTCGTTCGGTGAGGATAATCACTTCTCGCCAGTCAAATCTGAGATTCGGTTCGCCCGTTACGACGAGCTCTCGGCGGAGCAGCGAGGTTCGAAGGCCGGAACACTAAAGTCGTATTTGCGTGTTCTGCGGGGTGAGGATCACAGTTTCGATGACCGGTCCGACTGAAGACATCGAGTTTCTTGCCCGCTCGCAGAATCGGATCGCAGTTTTGGATTTGCTTCACGAGTCTCCGGCATCTAGAACAACCCTCCAAGACCGCCTGGACATCGATCGCGTCACGCTCGGACGTATTCTCACGGCGTTCGAGGACCGCAAGTGGGTCGTCGATAACGGCAGCCAATACGCTACAACCTTCCTTGGCGACCTCGTCGCCGACAAATTCAGCGAGTTCCGGGCGTTCATGGCGACTACTCGAGACTTGCAGCCGCTCGTCGGGTCTCTTCCCATCGATATGTTCGACTTCTCGTTGCATCGGCTCACCGAAGGGACGGTGACGACTACCGCCGAGGGCGACCCCTATGCACCCGTTCGACGGTTCATGGAGCTACTATGCGACACTGACTCGCTTTCCGGGTACGACACCACGACAGTAGCACCCATCTACGTGGAGGAGATTCGCGAGCAAATCCTAAACGGCATGACCACCGAAATCGTGTACCGTCCGCCAGTAATTGACCAACTCGTCTCGGACTACCGCAAGGAGGTGGCCGGAGCCGTTAACAGCGGACACTTGACGCTGTGGGTCGTCGAAGAGTTGCCCTGTGGCCTGGCTATCTTCGACGATTGCATCGCTATCGGTGTCTATGACGTGGAGACGGGAATGCTCGAGGTACTAGTCGAAAGCGATGACCCCGTAGTCCGAGAGTGGGCGCTCAGAAGCTTTGCTACTGTTCGTGATACCGCCATTCCCTTGGCCGAGTGGCTCGACGAACCACTCTGAGACGGTTCGGTGCGTGGCGATGTTCACGCGGTGAACCTCGTTCATGTATTGAACAGATAACATTATAGTCTCGCTTGGTATTAAGTACCATATCAGCCAATATACGTGCCTATCAGGCGCTTAGGTCCGTAATTTGGCGGATTCACAGGAGCGAACGCCCACCAATGCCCAGAGACATATCACTATCCGTATGCCTGCTCGTCCCACAACTAAAGCGGCCTGACCGGCGACACGGGAGCCGTTCTGGAGGGGTCGGACGATGAGTCGACGACCTCTGGTCCTCGGCCTCGTCGTCTTGCTCGTCGTCCTCGCAGGATGTATCGGCGGTGGCTCTCCGTCGGACAGTTCGACGGCCGATGTCGACGCCGGCGATTCGAGCAACGAGCAGTCAGGCACCGACGAAGCGGGTGAAGATGAAGTTATCACCCAATGGGAACGATTCACCTTCGAAGAAGGTGAGTACTATCGCTACCGCGTAAACGACATCAGAAACGACGAAACAGCGACGATAACGTGGGACGTTCTGTCCGTCGATGGAGAGGAGGTGACTGCTGAAATCACCTACGACAACGGAACTGATTCCTTCAGTAGAACGGTGACAGGCCAGAATGCCACGATACTCTTCGATCTCAGGGACATCGACCCCGAAAGCGAAGAGGCAGAGGCCACTCTCCGGACCCTCGGTTACCTCTCACTCGGGCCGTTCAGCCCGATGACGGCCTACTACCAGCACCGTGATCTCAAAGTCGGGAACAGCTGGCGGCTCTCGGGTACCCCCGATGCAGGGTACATGACTGCCAACGTCGAAGGTCGAACCCAGTACGCCGGGCAGGATTGTTACGAAACGGCAATTCGTGTCCCCGATACCGAAGAGTGGGAAGACTCCTACGAGTTCGAGTCCTGTATCTCACCGGACGCGAGCCTCGCGCTCTACACTGCTTACTACGGCGGTGAAACGGGTGAAATGACAGTCGAAATTGTCCTTGAGGAGTACCGGAGCGGGTAGCTACAATGTGTTCCGCAGAATGAACGCAATGAACACAACTAATGAACACACGCGTTGAACATGATTGTGCTTCGGAATTCGTGTCCTAACTAGGGCATACAGCCGCAATTGAGCAAACCCAGTACAGGGTATCTCGATTGCGGACACGAAAAACATCGGTACTCTCTCCAAAGGTCAAGACACAGGACGCCTACTCCGGGGAGGAACCAGAGAAATTAGCACACCTCGCAGCACGGCCAATGAATGAGCTGCACAATCTCGGGCCGAATACTGCCCACTTGAATCAGAAACCACAGAATCCGTTCTCACCTGGTGACCGTGTCGTAAAGAAAGGCGATGATGATGCGTCAGTGGCGGTCGTCATCGAGGTCCTTCTACCCGAGAATAACGTCAACGTATACGGACAGACGATGGATGGCGAGGCAGTCAGCGTCGCCTTCCCGGACATGCTCGACGCCGGCCCTGCGAATTGGCGTGAAATCCATCCCGCGAAACTAGCCTCGTACTGTGACGACCAAGACATCAGACTCTATACGTACAAACACACCAATCTGGAGTCGGCAGCGAACCCATTCACACTCGGCGATTACGTCATCAAGCCCGATTACCACGATCCAGACTTAGCCGTCGTACTCGAGGTTTCAGAAGAGGGTGGCAACCACGACGAAGTCTGTATCGCATTCGTTGACCATCTCAAGGAACATCTCGGAGAGGACCCATATCTTCTGCCATCAGAACTCACAGACTACTGTGACGAGATGGATATCAAGTCATACACGTACGAACACGGAGACTTGAGCTTCGAGCACCAGTACTGAGTCAGCAAGTCAAATAACACGACTCACCGTGATGCTCTACCCCGAATTCGAATCCTGATTCGTCATCGGGTAGTCGCCCCCTCTATCGACCCCAGTAACTCTGCAAACCGCTCCCATGTCTCTCGAGCGCCGTCCTCCATTCCTGATTCAAGCATTGCATCGCGGTCTTCTATAGACTGAAAAACAGACTGAGCCGTCAGCCGTGTCTTGCCGTCCTGTTCGTCGAACGTCGCGGTCTCGAGTTGGACGCGTCCGGGTGTGCCCTCGAATTCGAACGTCTGTACAATCCGTTCTGGTTCGACGATGTCGTGGTAGACACCGTGGAAGCCGTACTCGTTACCGTCTCCGTCGTAATTGAGGAACCGCCAGATTCCACCGGGCCGCACGTCCATCTCGTCAACGGACGTCGAGTAGTTTCTCGGTCCCCACCACTCCGGAATCAATTCTGGATCCGTGTATACCTCGAAGACGCGTTGCCGTGATGCCTCGAATGTTCTCGCGATCTCGATCGTTTGGCTGTCCGGCTCAACCGTCAGCGTCGTTTCGGTTCCCATTTCTGTACTCCTTTGTTCGTCGGTCATTGGTCTTCTTCCTCCAGGTGGATGGCAAGCGCGTCGAATCGATCCTCCCAGAAGACGCGGTAGCGGGTCAGCCAACCGAAAGCCGCGCTCAACGGCGCTGCGTTGAGGTGGCATCGGCGAACCCGTCCGTCCTTCTCGACTTCGATTAGACCCGCCTCCTTCAGCACCTGCAGATGTTTCGACACTGCCGCCAAAGAGACGTCGTGAGGGTCGGCGAGTTCACTGACACTCTCAGGGCCATCGGCAAGCTGTTCGAGGAGTTCCCGACGGGTCGGGTGGGCAAGCGCTTGGAAGATTGCGTCCAAGTCGAGGTCGAGGTCGTCCGAGGGCTGTTCAACCATCCAGTTGAATGGACGTGCTGTAGCTATTTAACTATCTAGTTAAATATCCTCTGGAGGGGCTCTCTCTGGGAAATATTGGGAAAAAATGTTGGTCATGGTCACTCCCCAAAAGACCTGGTACGTCGGACACTCGATTCGATAATTGAACTCGCTAATGGTCATCTCACAAAGGAGAAGCAGCGCCGCGTCGGAGGACTCTCTGAGATCGAGTGGCACATCGTCCTCGAAGTATGCCCCCAACGGACTCGCTCGCTACAGGCTTATTCGGTCGCACAGGACCGGTCAGTGAGCGCCTTATGAACTGAGGCGATGAAGATAACCCAGCCGGAGTGTTTCGGGGCGGAAAGCCCAAGGCGCTTCACTTTCTCTTAGACTTCTCTCGATTGTGACGCCGCCTGAAGAGACTCACGACGGCAAGTAGTGAGAGTAACGTCAGGTCGAGACCGAATCCGGGTGTGTCGGTCGTGGTGGTCGAGATTGTCGTCGGGGTGGGTTCCGCAGTGAATCGTTCTCCGTGAGCGGTGCTTCGGTGATGGTCGTGGATTCCTCGGGTGCGTTGGTTGCCAGTGCGAACGCGGTGAGACCCGAAACGTTCGCCTCATAGACCACGACGTCATCAGTTGCGTTCACTTGCGTGTTCACGCGGATGTCGTCCGCTGCGTGGTCGGCAGCCATGTTACGGGTGAGTGCCAAGAGGCCTGCCTTCGACGCGTCGTAGGGTCCCCAGCCCGAGGGGCCGACTTCCGCGTTCGCCGACGAGATGATGACTATCGTACCGCCGCCCGTGTCGGCCATGAGGGGGGGGATGAGATGTTTACACGCTCGCATGATTCCAGTGAGATTCACGTCGACAATCCGCTCGATCGCCGCGGTATCGACGTCGGTCAGCGGCCCTCCTTCGATTCTGATGCCGGCTTTGTTCACGAGGACATCGACGCGACCGAATCGTTTCTCGACGGCGTCTCCAAGGGCAGCAACGGCCTCGCCGTCGGTGAGGTCGGGTTCGACCGCAACTGCCTCGCCGCCGTTCTCCTCGATCAACTATACCGGTCCTGACTGTATTTCGATAGGTTACTCAGATACTGCTGAATACAAGACGCGATTGTAGCAAGTGGTGCCTGCGACGTTAGCACCACGACTGAGATACGTCGCCACCATCGGGGCTAGAAAGCAGGCGGAGGACACGCCATTCGATCCAGCTGAGCTCCTTAAACGTAGAGTTGCCTGTCTCTCCCCACGGTAGAAACGCTAAGCTTCTCGCCCTCCTACATCACATATGACTGTGGGAATCGACAACATCCAGTTTCTGGCTACGTCAGCCCACCGCGTCGGCGTCCTCGAAACGTTACGCGACGGCCCGACCGACCGACGAGAGCTGTGTGAGGCTACCGGCGCCTCCTCGCCGACCGTCGGACGGGTGCTCGCCGACTTCCAAGAGCGCAAGTGGCTCGTCAGGGACGGCTCCACATACGGGCTGACCCCCCTCGGCGAGTACGTCGCCGACCGGTTCCTGGCTCTCCAAGACGCGATGGAGATTGAGGAGAAGCTCCGCCACGTCTGGCAGTGGCTGCCGGTCGAGATGCCGGGCTTCTCCGTCGACCTCTTCGCCGACGCGGTAGTCTCCTACCCCGGGCCAGGTTACCCCTACGAGCCCGTAGAGCGTCTCGGCCAGCTCATTGCGTCTACTTCGTCGTTGCGCGGGTTCGACAACATCGTTTATAAGTCAAGCAACCTTGAGACGGCCTGCGGCGCGGTCCTCAAGGGGATGACGTTCGAGTACGTGTTCACGCCCGAGGCCCTGAAGGGGATGGTCGCCTGGAACCCAGACCGGATTATGGAGGTCACCGCCTGCGAGAACGCGACCGTCCTCATCCACCACTACCTCCCCGATGGCGACCGCTGCGGCCTCGGCATCGTGGATGACCGAGCCGGTATCTGCTGCCATGACGCCGAGACTGGTGCGCTCGTAGCGGTTATCGATACCGACGCCCCGGAGGCCCGTGACTGGGCCATCTCGGTCTTCGAGCAAGTTCGCGCGGAGGCAACCCCGGTAGACCCCGCCGCCTTCGCGGAACACGCGCAGTCGTAGCGCCACTGGCGACGACCGCCGCTATCGGACTGGCAAATCGGTCAGCCGAGAGCCTCTCACGCAGCAAGCACCTGGCGTGCTCGAGATTTCAGGGCGTGAAATCCTGCACGCGGCATCATCACTTCCCTCCGGCGCGTACGTTTACCGAGGAACGAAGACATGATCGAACGACATGACACCGTCGTCATCGGTGGGGGCCAGGCCGGACTGGCGACTGGGTACTATCTACAGCAGCACGACCAGGACTTCGTCATCCTCGATGCGAGCGACCGCGTCGGCGACGCATGGCGGGCCCGCTGGGACTCCCTTCAGGTATTCACGCCCGCCCGCTACTCGAGCCTTCCGGGGATGAACTTTCCAGGCTCACCGTACACCTTCCCCCCGAAGGACGAGGTGGCCGACTACCTGGAGACCTATGCCCAGCGGTTCGACCTGCCCGTCGAACTTGGCGTCCGGGTGGACGGGCTGAAACGGAGCGGCGATGGCTTCCTCGTCACCGCGGGCGACCGACGAATCAAGGCGGCCAACGTCGTGGTAGCGATGGCGAGCTACCAGGTCCCGAAGGTCCCGGATTTCGGGGCGGAGCTCTCCGACGACGTCGTCCAACTGCACACGAGCGACTACCGTAACCCCGATCAGCTCCAGGACGGGGACGTGCTCATCGTCGGGGCAGGCAACTCCGGTGCCGAGATCGCCCTCGACGTCGCCTCCGAGCATAGAACGTGGCTGTCGGGCCGGGATGTCGGCCACATACCGTTCCACATCGACTCGTGGGTCGGCCGTCACCTCGGGGTCCCGTTCGTGATGCGTGTGCTCTTCCACCGGATCTTCACGACGAAAACGCCGATCGGGCGTCGTATTCGCCCGAAGGTGCTCTCACAGGGCGGTCCGCTGGTTCGCACGAAGCCGAGTGACCTGGCCGCGGCTGGCGTCGAACGGGTGCCTCGCACGACCGGCGTTCGCGACGGTTGCCCCGTCGTCGGGGATGACGACGTTCTCGACGTCAAGAACGTCATCTGGTGCACTGGCTTCCGCCCTGACTTTTCGTGGATAGAGCTCCCGATCTTCGACGGAGGGGAACAGTCCAAGGAGCCCGTCCACGTGCGCGGCGTCGTCCCGGACGAACCGGGACTGTACTTCGTCGGCCTGTTCTTCCTGTACGCAATGACGTCTGGGCTGCTCACCGGCGTCGGCAGGGACGCGGAGTACGTCGTCGACCACCTGACGTCGACAGCGCGGCAGCAGCCTCGTCCGAGTTCCACCGGATCGGTGGACAGACTCCCACAGTAATCGTAGTTGAGAGACGTGCCGGAAGTGTATCGAACGTCCGAAATTAGCTTGCGTATTGGTTCCAAATATGGATCATATTTCGGAAAATGCTCCTCGTTGTGGGCTCAATCGGCTCCTATTCCCGTCGAAAGTGCTGGAGACTGGGGAACGGGTATTAGTGGTACTGTGAGCTACTCAGATTTGGAGACGAACGATCCTGGGCGTGGTTCAGAACCCTCGCTGACATTGGCCCAGAAGCGTTCGATAGCTCCTTGAGCTTTCTTCGATCCGTCAATGCCTTCATCGACGACCGAATCTAACTCTGGCAGGTCGTCGGTGAGGGTGTTCAAGTCGTCTTTACCCGAATCAAGGACGTCGTAGATCCCGTCTTTTCGATCTTCTTCAAGGAAGTCATAGTCGATATCCTCTCTGGTGGGTTTTTCGGTCAGCGATTGGATGGTTACAGGACACTAGAACTGGTGCTGAAGGCTGTCGACGAAACGATCTCAAACTCCGAATCCAGATTCGAACGATACGACTGTCGAACTGCGAAAGCAGACTCATTGACTTTCCCTCCGCCGTCAGGGGGCCGATAAACTCGCTATCGCACACACCAGTCAAACACGGTACAGAGGCTCACTACCCACCCGACAGGGTGGGAATGAACGGGGCCGACGTCGTCGCGGTCCCCCGACGACGTAAGCACCGAACAGGGCGAGGCGCGCAGCGAGTCGCAGGGCTCGAAGACAGTAGCACTTATGACCGAATCCTGACTCACCAAAATTGTGCACAAACAGACGTTCCAAAACCTCTAGCTACTAACAATGGCCACCGACGATATTTCTACTAAAAATTCTGACGCCGGGATTGATAACCAATCTTCCGAATACATCGAGATCACACCGAGCGCCGACGTGGTCGACCCAGACACCGTCGCAAGACACTGGAAACGACTCCACAATCTCGAATACAGCGTCGACGGCAGTTGGCTCACCACACTGTTCAACGACACACAGAAGCCCACTCTCGAATGGTTGCTCGTCAGTGATGGTGGTACAGACCCAAGCGTCACCTACTATGTCGGCCTGACCACAGAAACGCAAGCAACCGAAACCACAGACTCGCTTCTCACGTAACTCGAACGGATACTCCGTGGGCTATTCCCGGAAACGTACGAGTTCGAGCGCACGCAGTTCACCGAACATCCACTTGACAAAGCCAACGAACCAGAAGATTGCGCCACAGTCGAGTTCTGTGGCGACGTTGACCGCTACGACGACTGGCAGACACAACTGACGCCACTCGCAGACTTCTTCGACGACGACACCGCCCGCGTCCCCCTCGCTGCAGTCGTCGAAACGATGGCCAACCAACCGCTACCGGTCGTCTACCAAGCACTCATCTACCCGTATCGGGACTGGCGCGGTGATGCCAGCTATCGCAAACACCAACTCAAGAATGGAGAGGACACCGTCACACAGCGCGGTGCCGCGACCCTGTTCGGGCCAACGACAACGGACACTCCTCCAGAGAACACCCGAATACCAGATAGCGCGAAACCCCGCCTCGAAGAAATCGACGCTCGAGACGCTCGCCATACGTTCGTCGTCAACGCTCGTGCCGTCGCAATCGACCCCGCCACCGTCGCGGATGAAAATCCCTCGAAACCGAGTTTACCAGCCCCCGAAACCGTTGCCCAAGAACTCAGTAAAGCACTGAGCGATGTCGGCCGCACCTGCTATGCGATCACCGGCGTAGTCCGAACACCCGACTCGAAACGCAGCCCACGAGATGTTGTCGACGATGTCCGAACCCAATCACTCCACCGACCCGATTACGACACTCTCCGAACGCGACTGCCGTGGACACCGACGCGCTCGAAAGCCATCATCGCCGACCCAGCGGAACTCGGTAACTTCACTGTCCTCGATGGAGCGGCACTCACCGCCGCTGGGAAACGCGCTGTCGATCCAACACTTGGTGAACGGACCGCACAACCACGTCCACCTACAACCGAACTCAAACACTACCGCGGGGCAGGTCTCACGCTCGGACAGCCACTTATCCAAGACGGTACGCCCGACGACGACCCAATTGTCCTGCCACCATCACTCCAACCGCTCCACGTTGCGTGGTTCGGGAAAACTGGCTCCGGGAAATCGACCTCGCTCATCAACGCGATGCTCACGAACCACAACGTCACAGACGGTGCTGACATCCTCATCGACCCGAAAGGCGACGGAATGCCCGAAGAGTACCTCCGAGCGCACTACGCCAAATATGGCTCACTTGAGAACGTCTACTACTTCGACTGTGCGAAGGTCCTCCCCGCGCTCTCGTTTTTCGATATTCGCGACCAACTCAACGCAGGCATCGACCGCACGACGGCCGTCGAAGACATCGTCGACCACTACATCGAAATTCTGCAGGGCATCATGGGCCAAGACCGATTCGACAGAGGGTGTATTCAGTAATTGTGTATAATTGCTTTCACTTTCTCGATGGCGAAACAACCGTTAGGTAGGTGTGCATATCTATCAAAGAACGAACTCGATCTCGCGAGTCAACACTCAACACCACCTCTGGAGACTTTCTTTAACTTGAATGACGATTCGCGGGTGTGCGATACACTTGATATATCAGAGCCACGGCAAACCCACAGAGTAGTGTACCCATAAACACACTAATGGTCAAGTAGTACAGTGAAGTTCCCGGCGAGGGTGGCCAGAAACCCAACCCCGACTTGGGTGTGGGTCAGTGAGTCGTTGATTGCTAACCGTTGTATGACCTGAGGGGAAGCGTCTTCTTTGCGTGGACGAGTGAATAGTCCAGATGTATTTGGTAACGTTCCGCCTCGCTCCGGGTGAGTACGATGCGGAGTTTCATGAGTTGAATGACGCGATACAAGCGGCTGCCGAGGATACGGAGGGATATCTGGGCAAGCAGACGTGGCATGCACCGGATAGTGAGGAGGTTCTTGTCGTTTACTACTGGGAGTCGTTGGACGCAATCGAGTCGTTTGGAGCGGATACGGACCACAAACGCGCGAAACAGCGGTGGACGGAGTGGTACGATGCCTATGAGGTCACCGTTACAGAAGTCGTTGAGACATATGGAAGTGGGTTCAGTGACGATGCGAGCCCACTCGTGTAGGGGATCACCGACTGGTTTGATTAGTGAAGTCTGCAAGCAGATAACGAGTACCTCCCTGTATCGGCCAATTCAATAGCCGTAATCGAAATTTCCTGTTTCTGCAAGATACGTGCCTTCTATTCAGCAGTTGGTGAGCGAATTCCTCAACCGCTGTCAGTAACGGATTGCAAGATACAGAGCGTTCATTCATTACGGAAGACACAATGTGTTCATGTTGATTTGGGTGAAAATTCTATTTCAACATCAGTACGTATTTATCGAAGTTGTCCATCTAAGACAGAAATCACGCGCCCTCCGACTTCGACGTTAATACCATCTGTCACTTTCGCCGCTCGAAGTTGGAGGAGTGAGGGGCGATCCATCTCGTAGCCCTGTTCAACGGTGACCTCGATCTCGTCCGTGTCGAAGTAGTCGTGCTCGACGAGGTAGGCGGCGAGGCAACCGTTCGAGGAGCCTGTAGCGGGGTCTTCTGGGACGCCAGCGCAGTCAGCGAATACTCGAACATGCAGGTCGTTGTCCTCAGACGTCTCAGAAGAGAACACGAGCACGTTCAAGTTGCCGTAGGAATCGATGAGTCGATTATAGTACGGTTCCAGTTGGGGCTCGGCTCGTTGGACGGCACTGAGGGAGGTCAAGGGGACAACGACGGTGGGAAGACCCGTCGAGACAAGCCTGATCGGGTGGGAGTCATCGATATCCGCTGTGTCGAGACCGAGAATATCTCCGAACAGTTCCGATGAGAACTCGTCCTCGAAGGTCGGCTGAATTTGCCGCATCCAGTAGGTCTCGTAGCCGTCGTGGTTTTCAACCCAAACGGGAATCTGACCGACGCCGAGATTAAGCACAACTTCCTCCGGAAGATCGTCTCGGAGGTGTTTACGAATTACGAATGCCGTTCCGAGTGTTGGGTGGCCGGCGAAGGGGATCTCCTCAGCGGGGTCAAAGATTCGGACATCGTATCCGGCTTCTGTCGTGTCGGGCGATTCGATGAATGTCGCTTCGGAGAAGTTTGTCTCACGGGTGAAGGCGAGCATCTCATCAGTAGACAAGTTCGATGCGTCACGGACGACCGCCAGTTGGTTTCCTGTGTACTTCCCCTGTGCGAATACATCCAGGAAATGAACTCGGTTGGTCGACATTTGCGTCTATCGGCGTGCAGTACACGAATATTTGTAGCGATTCTGATGAGGTTAAATCGTAGCGGTCTCAGTGACCGATACGCGCCCTGTATTCAGCAGGCGATGAGCGAACTCCTCAATAGCTGTCAGCAAGGGATGCAATATACAGAGGCCGCGTCCAGCAGAGTTACCCTTCTCAGAATGAAATCTCCCCGAGTTTGGGTATCAAATCAGGAGAAAACATTTACCAACCGCATTACCAACGTAAGAGGTGTTAAAGAGTCGGACAATCTCGGGTTTGGTACTACTCCTCGGTATCGCCCTTCTCGGATTTAGTCTATACATCACTCAGGCCAACTATCATCCCCTACCGCCTGGTCATACACCAATCGATGGTCGAGGGCTGTTTGCACCACTTATCATCGTTCCACTCGCCTCTCTTGGAGGGATACTCGTCGCAAAGTCTCTCATGGCACTCAAGCAGTTACAGACTCGGGCGCTCGTGCGTCTATTCCTCTATTCGATATCAGCCACCGTTGCAGTTTCACTCCCTGTCGCATACATGCTTTTCTTCACAGGGCCAGACATCGGTAGCGATCCTTCAATCTACTACGACTGGTATCTGTTCTCACCAATTTTGTCACCACTCACAGTGTTCGCCGAAGGGATACGGTCGTGGTGGGTTTTCCGAATCAGAGACTGACCAATACGCGCTCTCTATTCAGCACAGTCACTGGAACCTTTCTTCCCGCTGTCAGATATCACGTGCTGAATAGAGAGGGTGAATTTATCAGCAGCACAGGTTAACCAGATGACCAATGACTGATTGGAAACAGGTTGTTGAGGAACTTCAGGAGGCGGGTTATTCGGGGTTTGAGTTTGAGAGTGGTGAAACAGCAGTGCCGGGGTTATCTGGAGAATGGGTCGCTGGAGATATCATACGTGAAGGCGGACTACGTCGTGAGAATCAATCCCTCTGGATACAAATTTGGGATTCACTTCCGGGTAGCGGGGGTGCCGTCACTACTAACCCAGAGGCTACACCTGAAAGTATCAGCAACATCGCAAAAAGGCATGAATTAGAAGTCGTAATAATCAGTGTCAAAAAGAGTAGCGTCCGTATCGCACTTTGCGACTCTTCAGCGAAGCCGTCTGCGTAGATCTGGCCGACTCGCGCACTGTATTCAGCAGCACCTCTGCGAACTCTCACTTATTGAGGGTTTCAACAGAACTGGGTTTCACTCTCTCGACTTCTCGGGGGGCCATGTACAGTTAAGTACCATGGGATGGCCGCGGTGGTGGACACACCAATGCCAATTCGTAAACTCAGCAACCGAACCGGAACCCCGACGATCTCTCTCGACAAAGGCGACCTGGCGCTCGACGGCATCATGGACGAGGATGGAACGATCCCAGACTGCCAGATGATGCATCTTCAGCGTATGGGTGAAGGCGTCTACGTCGTGCGTGCGATCCCCGACGGCCAGGAAGATCTCAAGCCGCTTCGAGAAACTGAGATGGTGCAAGGTCTCGCCGCGATGAAACTCCACCAGGAGCAACAACGTACCGAAGAGAAAGTCAGCAAGCGCTTGGAAGCGGGTGTTCAACTCTAACCCCTCCCAGTTGAGCGCAGATGTATACAGTATCCTCGATGTATGCACCCTCCCGTTCACTTCGGTGAGCGCAGGTGCATAGAAATCGGTTCACCGTTCGGCGTGATCGAGACGGCCGCGACGGTCGAGCGGATCCGATTGATAACGAATCGCTGTTGAGTGACCGCAGATTCACGCATCGGACCCCCCGATGCATACCCTCGTTTATATGACCAAACGGACCAGCCTGAAGTTGACCGACGACCGCCAGCTGTTGTTAGAGCAAGCCAGGGAAATCGTGGCAAGTAATCCGAGTGACGATCCGCCGATGTCAGTGGTGATCGACGCGGCGCTGACGCACTTGGTGCAGAGTCGAGAGAATTTAGAGGACGTTCGAGACGAGTATCCGCCGCAGACGGTGAAGAACTGCTGTAATACTGACGTGGTTGGGTTGAGGTATCGGACGAGTATTGAGAGTCGCTGGCGGTGAGGTTAGAAGTTCAGTAACCCGCCTTGCGGTTCAACGCACCTATATGAGGCACTTGCACCGTGGGATTTCCGGTCAACTCCGAGATCAGCGAGAGCAAGGTCATCACAATTGGCGGTTATGTAAGAGCTGATTTTATTCTCATCTTGGAAGATGATGACAAAGATAGCGAAGTTACGGGGAAGGTTATCTACAGATATTCTCTGTGATTCGTTTGGTCTGACCGTATATCGACCATGTAGTCGAGCAGATTCTGGCAATTCGACCGCTGTGTAAGTGCGGTTGTCACCAGGTTCGTAGACATTTACTCCCTCACCGATATCGCCGGTAGCATTGATTCCATCACTCCTTCGAATCGTATACTTGGCTGGTTTTTGAACCACAAATACCTCGAATGTTTGCTTTGAGTTCACAGAGTTGGTAACCACGACTGTTGCAGGCTGTTCTTGCTTAATCGGTCGGTCAATCGGCAACCCAGCACAACCTGCGAGACTAGCGATAAGTACGACAGAGAGAAGCGTTCGTCTGAGCACGGTGTTGCTGAGTCATCTTCTCGGGGCTTAGTGGTGTCTCTGCGTTGAGAATTTTGAGAAACGACGACGGACTCCAGTATTGACGGGTATCGAGAGCCGGTGCCAATCGGATTAGATTTTCAGCAACCCACCTTCCGGTTCAACACACGAGTGTGAGATACTGATACCATGAGACGTACGGGTGACTCCAAGACCAGCGAGCGCAAGGTCATCACAATTGACCGTAGCGAAAGAGGGGATATCGCCGTTATCATCGTAAACGACAACTATTATCGCAAAGTTGCGAGGGAGATCATCAACTGAGGTCCGTTTTGATTCGTTAGGTTCCAGTGTGTATCGTGCATGAAGGCGGGCCGACTCCTCTGGCTCGACGGAAACGAACGACCGCCCCTCCCCAGGATGTGAGTTCCGAATTCCTTCACCAATTGAGCGAGTCTCTGTCCGTCCATCGCTTAACTTGTACGTGAGGTTTGCCGGGCGCTGAACGACGAAAATCTCGAAGCTCGTTGTCGAGTTCACAGAGTTGGTAACCACGACTGTTGCAAGTTGCTCTTGCTTAATCGGTTGGTCTATCGGCAACCCAGTACAGCCTGCGAGGGCCACGATGAGTACGACAGAGAGAAGCGTTCGTCGGAGCACGTTGTTACTGAGTTACCTTCTCGGAGCTTAGTGCTGTCTCTGAGTTGAGAATTCTAAGAAACGACAGAGTTCGGTATCGGACGAGTGTTGAGGACCAATGACGGTAGGCAGACACAAACGAAATCTGATCACCGCGACATCTCAGAGGCTGAAATTGGTGCAAAACATTGTGTAGTTGATAGAATAATATACAGGTGATTCGATGGTGGATCAGAGCCAAAGTTGAACTCCACGTATTCAGATAGCCGGTTGCTCGCAGTTCTTGGCCTCGCCTCGATGATGATCCTTGCTGGCTGTAGCATGACTCCACTCGTAGGTGGAGACCAGCAAGGGCCTCTCACAGTCGGACTGATCAACTCTGCAAACGAGACGCAGACGTTTGAGGTATGGATCGTAGACGGTTCTGTAGAGGAAATTGGCATTCAAAATAGCACTGGAGATGTAGGCAATTTGTCTATCCCTCCGGGTCTGAGGTCATTTCGCCCATCAGGATACGAAAATCCACCAACAACGGTTGTATTACCAGACTCTGCCCGTCACGTCACAACAGCCAACCTCACCGAAGGATCAACTCGTGAGTTGACTGTCAAGGATCTCCCCAACGAACCCAGTGTTATCGTCTCGGTAAAAAGCGATGACCGAATTATCGGAGTAATCACAGCAAGTTGTGACCACAATCTACGATACGTCGAAGTGACGGGTCAGAGAGACTACGCTGAGGGAGCTTACAATTGTTGACTTCAGGGAGGACACACCTTCTTCAGTTGAGATTTGTGATTTACATTGATCACCCGAGATGAGAGCCGACACTGAAAGCCAACATTTGACCGAGAAGAGCAGGAACTGTCCGTCGCTGGCCAATACACGCGCCGTATTCAGCAGCACCTCTACGAACTACCAAGGTTCAGTCAGAAACACCATGCGAGATACAGAGGATGCGTCTCTCACTTTTCTTCGCGAGAGGTTATTAGTAACAAGCCACATTATATGTGCTGAATGCCCTCCAGACGAACCGTCTTGACACTCGTAAGTACCACCGCTACAGCAGGCTGTCTAAATCAGTTACCTAGCGTTAGTAACGCCGGGTTCCGACTCGGGTCGCTTTGGGTGACAAACGGTAGCGACGAACCACAGAACCTCTCACTTAAGCTGGAACGTGAAGATGAGACACTCTTCGAGGATGTCCTCATACTTGGAACCGAACCTGGTGAGAACATCATCAAACTCGAACCGACGTGGTCGAATGAGCCGGCTAGTTATACCCTCTCGTACGGTCTCTCTGAGAGAACTCAAATCACGTACGAGTTGACCGCAGAAGATGACGAGACTAACGGTGAGGGGTGTATGTTCGTTCGAATCGATATTCCTCCAACAGGTGGTGTGCCGGGTTTCTTTCTCACCCCAGCAAGTGAACATCCATGGACCCCGCCCTGTCCGTAGTCTCCTGCAACATACACGCCTTGTATTCAGCAATCGGTGAGCGAACCTCTCGACAGCTGTCAATAACGGAGTGCAAGATACAGAGGGTGTATTCACGACAGAGTCCAGTTTTGTCTCGCCTCGATGGCGCTGAACGAAACGCTAAGTAGGAGTGCGAATGGACCAGTAGTTGTTTTACTCCTATCTAGTGATGTATCATGTATGACTGAATTATCTTCTGTAGAGGATTCCGATATAATGAAGCAGAATCGATGGTGGGTAGCGATAGCTCTAATGGCGCTCTTTCTCCCTTTTCACATTGCGTACTTTACAGGTCACCTACTCCTCGTCTTTAATGTATCCGGTGGATGGCTGATATTGGCCGGTCTTACTATACTTCACATGCTAACGGTCATTGCGTCTCTTATCGGTGTCTCTCATGACCGTCGTACTGGGGCTCCCTCCTCAGAATGGACGCCCTCGTTAGTTTACTATGGTCTCTTCCTCCTCCCGTCTCTTAACACCCTATTCGCACTCGTCTATCTCTACCAACGTCACCGACATATTGGAATCCCCTGATGGTTCAGTTCTCTGTACCGAGCTGCTTGATTAGCTCATATCAAGTGTTGAGCTAGTGACCGAGACGCGCGCTGTATTCAGCAGACGGTGAGCGAACACCTCAATTGCTGTCAGTAACGGAGTGCGAGATACAGAGGTTGTATGCAGCACGGGACTGGCGTTCGTTTCCACGCCGATCAGGAGGATGAACTGGTCACACCGGCCGCTTACTGAGCGAGAGAGCGAGCCTCGTGGATAGAAGGGTTCGTTATTCTACGAATCTGGCCGCATCGGATACCCCCGTCTCATCGAGCGTTTCTTCGTAGAGTCCCAATAGCGTGAATATATCTGTTTTATAACATATTTCTTCAGTGATTCCATGGGTATCGCGAAGGCGTTCTCGAACTCGCACTACGTCAGCCTTGTCGAAATAATTCGGAGTGTAGACGAGAATCGCATGTAGTTCTTCCTCGAATGCTTCTCGTCCGAAAACTGTCGTGACCTTCGCATCCCAGAAGTACTCCGCTGAAACGTCGTCGATGATGTCGTTCCAGAGGGCATCGGTTCTGTTTGGAGACTGCTCGATAATCCACTTTCCACTTAGATACGACTCGTCCAGCGCTTTTCGACCGATCCGGCGTAGCGCTTCGTTCTCTGAGTCTGGACTATCGGCTTCAGTCGTCTCCGCTGGCCGGATGACATCATGTGTAGGGAAGTACGTGTCACGAGCAATTCGAGGGAATCCAGTAACGTCCTTTGCCCGAAGCCAGTACCACCCTTCCTCAGTAATTTCTGTGGGAGGACGCTCAACTACCATAACCCTACTCTAGTCCTGAGCATAATAACGTAGCTGCATCTCTGACAACCTATACCGAATATTCGTAAATGTCCTGTAGTGGCCGATTCGCGCGTTGTATTTAGCAGCACCTCTGCGAACTACCAAGGTTCAGTCAGAAACACCGTGCGAGATACAGAGGGTGTATTCAGCAGAGTAATACCTACAATGGAGACAGATTATGACCCGAAGAGAACTTCCCAATCCTGAAGATTTCCCTGTCTCCAATACTAAGAGGCAATTTTTACCCCCTCCCGTGGGGTACACTGCCTGATGGACGAAGAGCCGGGGCAGTCTGAGCAGTCTGAGAGCGGACAGACACAACAACAAGCTGTCGATAACTACATCCAAAGTGTCCAGCCGCCACCAGCAGCCATTCTGGAGATGGATTTCATCTTCGATGCGCTCGCACACCCACGGCGGCGCTACATCCTCTACTCGCTCCTCTCAAACTCGCGCTGGTCGCTCACAGAGTTGGCGACGAAACTCGTCGCATGGGAGCACGAAATCCCTGAGGAGGACGTCTCTAACTTCGACCGCAACGAGATGTACACCTCCCTCTATCATTCTCACATTCCGAAGCTGATGGAGTTGGACATCGTCGAGTTCGACAATGGTGAGGTCGAGGAGACAATCGTCGCAGACTTCAACGCCATACAGGTGCTCTCGGTATTACAAGGAGCAGGGGCGAGCCTCGACAGCGCACAGGAAATCCACGCACGGCAGGACTATCAAGGAGGGTAACTCCGATGGACGATAATTCAGAGAAACCAATGTCAACAGAGAGTCCCAAGAAAAAACAGAGGAGAGTCAGCAAGAATGGCGAAACGGCGGGCGAAGACTGGACCTTTGAGACACAAGCCCACTACGACCCGGACGAGCAACGCGACCTGACCACTGTCATCATCGGTACAATCGCGGAGGTCGAGGGGGTCGAGATTCTGGATATCAAAGTGCCACCGCTTTACGAGGTGGTTGACACAGAAAGCGTCGAAGATACCCTGTTTGGCCGTCCTGAGGCTACCCGTAACGGCACTCAATTAAAAACCGAGTTCCGCTACAGGAATCACAAGGTAGAGATAGATGCTGAAGGCTGGGTGACCGTCTTCAGTCCTGTCGAGAAACCACTGACAGACGAGGAGTAATGATGGGAGTGGGGTAACTACGCAGGTGTGGCTCCCCCCAATTCTACGCGCTCTCTATTCAACACGATAGCTGAAACCCACCCAGTCCTTGTCAGAAGCAGCGTACGAGATACCGAGGGTGTATGCAGCATCCCAAAGTGAGTAGAGACGGTATTCGACACGGGACGATTGAGTTATACCACCGTAGAGCCGTCTCTCCGGTTATGCCCTCCAGACGGCGATTTCTCACAGCAGCAGGTCTCTTCGCAACCACAGGGGTGAGTGGCTGTCTCACCGCCACTGGCATCTCCAACATCGGGTTTCTCTCGTACAAGGGAATTGAGGTCACATGGGAATTCCAGGGCCAACGCATGGGCGCCGATCTGTGTTGGGTGTGGTCCGATGGGCAAGAGCGAATCTTTGGATGGGTTGCCGAGGAATACCAAGAACTCGTGAGATCGCCTACCGACATTCGAGTGACTCGCAGTACTGCCGAACGCCTCCGACGGGACTTCAGCGACGTGAGGTTCAAATTAGGTTTCTCCCGCCTCGATGCAACCGATTACGAACTACTCAAGAGTGACTGGTATCACGCTCACGCCTCACGAGATGATTTCAATCATATCCAATTCGGTGATCAGGCCGAAATCGTGTTCCGATCGCCTCGTGTCTACGTCATCAATCAGTACCCCAGTGCACAGGGAAACCCCGACGACTGGGAACAGGAACTCGGGACGATGAATTTTAGCGAACTGTACAAGGACCGAGGGGTTCCGATCTAACCGGCAAAGTGAAACTGATTGTCCGGAGATCGACGATTGAATGGATTTTAGTTTTCAGTACTGACCGTCTTGGTCCGGGCGGTGAGAGGCGGCTGGGACGTAAAGCCGAGGGTTGCACGCGTCGCTAACAGTAGTGCAATGACGAAGGCGCCATAGAGGAGGACGGCGATCCAATAGAGCCGAGCGAACTGCTCTAGGGGCATGGCAGTGGCAGGCCAGATGCCGACGACGTTGAAGAAGGCGTGGTAGAGCGCCGCGATGATGATACTCTGAGTATGGTTGAACAACCATGTCAAGACGATGGTGTTCAGGAAGACGCCGATCATCCACGCGAGAAGCGGCACCGTGTTCTGTGAGCTGGCGGGGTCAAGGAAGGCGGGGAAGTGCCAGAGCGCCCACAGCGCACCGAGGATGAGTGTCCCGGTTAGCGGGCCAAATCGTGCTTCGAGTTCGTCGAGCGCATATCCGCGCCATCCGGGCTCCTCGTTCCCGCCACCGACGAGGAGCGTCACGAGAAAGACCCCAGGGAGCGCAGTGAGCGGAAGCCCACGAGTAGCGTCGAACGGAGCGCCACCGAGGACGAGGTGGGTGCCATAGGCGAGAGCGAAGGTCGTCACCGGAAGCGCAAGCACGAGGAGATACCAGCGAAGACTCACCCGCCATCGGAACAGCCGTGCTTTGAACATGTCCCACTCACCGGTTGCACGAGCGACGACGAGAGCAGCGACGAACGGACCGAACGACCCGATAATCATCAGCAGTTGACCCGGGACTCGTTGTCTAGGAGGGAGTGAAGAAGGGTATAGGAGGAGCGCGGTGAACCAGAACAGCCACGTGAACCCGAAGGTAATCCCAACGAACGACCTCAGTGGGCGGCTAGCGAGTCGTAAGCGAAAACTCATCACTGCGATGAAGACTCAGACCAAGATATAGATTGTCTGAGAGTCTGACTCACGCCATCAACCGTTTGATCCCGTCTCGGAGACAGTAGCAACTGTGGTACTTTTCGAACTACCACTATTACTGCTGAACACACGCAGTCTATTTGACGCTCCTGTAGAACATACTCACCCCGTGTCAAATGTCGGATACTGATTATAGAGGATGCATTCATCACGGAGAATATTTTCACTCATCTCGGTTTTACTGACGCTGCTGGTTCGTAGGGCTGCGAATCGACCGGGATACGAACAAGTACCGTCGAGTCGAAGTCTCTTGGCTATTGAACCTCAACTATCCGATAATCAAGGCGGAGAAACCGCCGACCGAATAAGGTCACCTCATGACGGGCAAAGAGGTCCGAGCCGTCATCATCGAACCCCTCGGGAAACGCATCACCCATGCCGGAGACCCAGACGCGGATTGTCTCATTCATCGGTATCCGAAGTGGACCGACCGGTGTTCGAACGTATATTCCCGCATCGCCACCTCCTTTCGTCGAGAGAACAACCCCATCGGAATCAGCTACACCGAGAGGTTCGACCGTCAGCACGCTCGTTAGGTTCGAATACGGGAGCGGAAACGCGATGTTCATATACGGTTGGTCGTCGAACCGGTGGGTTGCGTACAAGGCGACGTATATCGCCGCGCCTGTTTCGTCGTACGTCCGGACCCAAGCACGGACGTTCTCACGACCGTCGGCGCGATCACCTATGGGAATGATTCTACTCGAGAGTTTATCTGAATCACGGTCATCAATTGGAAAATTCATCTGTTCGATGCGGCGACTGAGCCGTGCATACAGCCGAGCACCGAGACGGAATCCACGCTCCCACGTTGGCTCAATACGGAGATCGTAATTTGCAGTCCGCTCGTAGAACGCTCTAACGCTTGCTTCTATCTGACTCGACTCGAAGGTTGAACTGTTGAACGCGGTGAATCCATCGACCATCCCTGTCGTATTTCCGTTTGCGACGAGGTCGTAGCGGTCAAGGTAGTCAGCACCGACACGACCGTTCGAAATAATCTGACTGATGGGCATCCCAAGCAGTGGGGCCTCAGTCGGGGGATTAAGCACCCGCCAGCCGACGAGTCCTACTAACGCAAATCCCACGGCATTGAGCCATCCGTGGCCCCGAAGCATGGTATCGAACGTGACGAGCGTAATCAACGTTAAACGGGTAGCGAGATAGGCTACGACAACTCCCATGGAGATGGTGATTGTGACGGCTGCGACGCTGACGAACACATAACCGATCCCATCTCGGGAAGAAACTAAGACGAGTGTATAGACTGCGACCCCGGCGACAACAATCCCGAATACGCCTGCTGCTACCAGCTCGATCATCGGTGAGAACGCGATTCCGAGACCGATGATGCCGGGGCCAACCAACACGATTGCGAGCAGTACGTGGTAGGTTCTCGACTCGCCAGATTCACGACCGAGTAGGCCGACGAACGCTGGGAGCGCGCAGCCGGCATAGTGGTAATGTACGACGGTGAGAAGCATCGTCGTCGCACCGAATCCAAACGTCACATCGGCGCGGTGAGCCACAAGCGCGAGGCCCGCGACTGGAAGGTACAAAAGTGCGACACTGACTGCGAGTTCAGCGGGCCGGTGGGTATTCGGGAAGCCTCGTTGAAGACCGAAGACAGCGAGCAGGCTGGTTACGACGAACCACGGGACGGCGAGGAGGGCCGCGATGGAACCGGCTGGTAGGGAAAGTGAGGCAACTGCGGCGAGGGCCGATGGAAGACTACAAAACGAGGCTGCTCGATACCACCGTGACCGCCTTCCCGTTCGAAACGGAAGATCAGCGAGTCGTGCAACCAGCGGAACAACCACGAATACGGCCAGTGAGATGGCCAGCGTAGCGGTTGCCGGCCCGTCTAATGAGAGCGCAGAAATCGTGACAAGTGCTGAAGCGATGGCCCAGCAAAGGAAGCCTGCGACGGTCACGATGTCGAAACGACGATGAGCATTCATTCATCCGCGTATCAAATGACCAATGGGAATAACTTGTCTACTGAGACGGACAGTTACCACCCAATATGAGCTACTCTTCCCGTAATAAGAGTAGTTCTACGGCTGGCACCACCTCTCCTGATCTCGGTCTTCCGATTCGACCGCGAAAAGCAGACGTTCGTCGAGTTGGAGTCGACGGTGGATACCGAGTCAGACGTCGTCTCCGGAACTACCGACTCGTTTGGGACGTTCGTCGTCCTCGAAGAGTCCGAGTGGGCCAAACAGTTTGAAGATCCGTTGCCGAGTAACTGGAGTGTTACCGAGGACTTCTCCGAGCCGGACGATTGGGCGTGCGAAGGCGAGAACGACCCGACGTGTGACACCTCCGGTGAAGGAGTGACCGTGGGGAAGGAGATTTCCAAGACTGCCTCCGTCAAGGGCGTCGAAAAGAACGGAGGTGAGGAAATTGGCATCCTCTGTTATCCGACGGAATACGGGTGTATTCCGCCAACCGACAGCGACAACGACGGGAGAATCGATTTCTTCGACGACTGTCCGAGTACGCCGGGGACGAACAACGGGTGTCCGCAGGATTCCGACGGTGACGGGGTCGACGACATCGACGACGACTGTCCAAACGAAGCGGGTAGCGGACCTAACGGCTGTCCCACCGGTGGGTACGACCCGACACCGCCGGGCGACGATCCCGGTGCGGACGATCCGAACGAACCAATCGACGAGGGCCAGCAGGCGACTAACTCCACGTTCGGTCGGTCGCTGACGTTCAGAGATGCAGAGGAGATCGTCGTCGAAGTGGAGGTCACTGGCGAAGCGACGGGCGACCGTTCGCAGGCGATGTTCATTCTCGTCGACGAGGACACTCACGTCACGCGCTTCTTCAACGTCGAAGGCAAGGGCGACGATGGCACTCAAAGAGATTCCCAGACGGTGCGTCGTGACCTCAGTCAATACGCAGGCGAGACAGTCGCGTTCCGACTCGTCGCACTGAACGATTCGCAAGTGACGTTGCGGTCGATGCGGATCTCGTACGACTCTGACGGCGATGGTCTGAGTGACTCCGTCGAAGAAGCAGAGATTCGTACTGGTTACCGTGGGACGGTCAAGACTGATCCGTACAGTGCCGACACTGACGGTGACGGGTTGACCGACGGCGAAGAAGTCGGTGCTCGGTCGTTGTACGACTACGGGCGGTACTTCCGCATTGAAAGCGATCCGACGATGGCCGACACGGACGGTGACGGTCTCGACAACTACGAAGAATCGAACGGTGAAACCAAGGTCGTCACGACGACGAGCAAAGACGACTCGATCGGTCTGCTCCAAGCAAATGCAGCGGACCAAGCCGACTACCTGAACCAGTATTCTTCGAAGTCCGATCCATTGTACGCGGACACGGACTTCGACGGATTCGACGACCTTGATGAACTGCTGAGTAGCACTGATCCCGCGAAGTACGACACTGACAGAGACGGCATCCTTGACGGGAGAGAGCGCCAACTCGAGGGCGACCCGACGCTTCACGACTTCCGGCCGCCCGAGGTGAGTGTTCGCTATGCGTCGTTCCGTAAGCCAGCGTTCAGTTCGAAGACGCACTACCGCATCATCTACACGGTCGAAGACGCTAGCGGCGTCAAGCGCACGGCCGTCGTCAAAGGTGACACTGAGCGCTACCATCAGTCGTTCTCAGATTACCCACCATCGACTACTGAGGATGCGCAGTTCACGACGAAGTTCTTCGAGACGAGTCTCGATTCGCTCACTGGGACGACGGTGTTCATCACCGCGGAGGACCGTCACGACAACGAAATTAGGGAAATCGGATATCAGCGGGCGAACTTCTACGGGAGTGTCGCCGGAGAACTCGACGAGGATAGTATCTTCACACCGGTGGTCGCTGGTCAAATCGGGCAACTCTCTGGATTCGCAGCGAGTCTTGGTAGTACGGGCAAAGACGCTCACGAGGCAGTTACTGGGTTTATCGAAGATCCGTTTGGGTTCGTTGACGGCATTAAGCAGCTCATCGCGCTCCTCGACGAGGCTGGAGTCTTAGAACAACTCATCGAGAGCTTCGCGCAAGAGTTCGAGCAAAAACAGCAAGCGAACAATCCGTACACACCTGGGACCGCCCTTTACGAAGAGTACCGCTACAACTGGTACGCAGGATACGTCGCTGCAGAGATCTCTAAGATCGCGCTCGGTGGAAGCGCAGCGAAGAGTGCGAAACAAGCGGCCAAGAGTACCAAACAGTACAATAAAGTCAAGGAGTTCGTCGGAAAATCGGAACGAACGGCCGTCCTGCGGAAGCTGAATGGACGTGTCGATGCCGGGAAGGTCCGAGTAGTGAGCCACGCTCCCGGAGTGAGTGATGAAGCGAAGAAAGTAATGGCATCCGCCGATTCGGTTGGCTCTGCCTATCGAATTTGGAGGCTTGAGCGGAAATACGACATCATCGGTGGACAAGATCTGAATGACAACCAAGCATCAAACCTTGCTAATTATCTCTCAAGCAGAGATGCAGAAGGAGCGAAATTCGTCGCCAAATTCGATGATAACACACTAGACTATCTTCTCCACCAAGACGATTTAGATGTAGCCGAACAGCTGTCGGATGTAGGTGTTAGTGATTCGCGCATTAGATATCTGACAGAAGAAGGGATAGATATACGAAATCATAATAGGATGGTGAACACAGTTCTAAAACTCCGTCATGAACGGTCGTTAAACGACGAGGATAAGATTGCAGAAGCCCTCGCTAATGAGAAGATTCGGCAGGTCTATCCGCAAAGCTATACTATCAAAGCAGAAGTCTCCATACGTGGAGGAGGCAATGAGCTAGCTGAGATTGACTCTGTCGTACTTGATGAAAACGGCCGAGTTGTAGCGTTTGGAGAGACAAAGAACTCAATAAAGAAAGACAAGTACATTGGGAAAGGCCTTGAGCAACAGAGGAACGTATTGGATCTCGTTTACAATCGACGAGATGAAGTTGATAAGATTTCCACAGCAGGAGGCGGTGAATTATCACTGTCCCAAATGCCAAAGGAGAACACCTACGACACCTTCACTACGGGACCTATCGGTGCTCAATACTATGCAGATTACACGTTTGGGGCAACTAAAAGAGAAGTCAGTGAAGTGTTCGAAACGTATTCGAAGATAACTTAAAAATGAACGAATATTTCACCAGACCGTATAAGACTCGGAGTCTATACTTCCCAGAACGACCATCTACCGACGAAGAGTACACAGCAATGCGGAAAGCTTACCATGGTGAGATAGATGCGAATCCAGAGTATCGCATTCGTGTTGTAGAGCGCACACTTGTTGAGACAGCTCAGTTGTTGTCAACTGATAACGTAGACACCAAGCGATTCCTGGAGGTTTTACAAGTTCCAGTCCCAGAATTAGGAGTTGAAGTTCGCGATATCTACCCTGAATCAGACATCCAGAAAATCTCGGACGATGCTTTTGAACCGATATCCTTAGAAGATGTTGAATGGCTGGAATCGTTCTGCAACGCTGGTCTCCAATCGCTTCAATTTCTTCCTGAGCGGGAGAGGCTGGAAATTGAATCCGCGATCCGAAATCAAAAGCATGCTACTGTCGAAGGTGCAGCGTCATTTGATGAAGAAGCGAAGCCAGATAAAAAGACTCGTCGAAACTTACGTATCTACGGTCACCTTTTCGCTCTCAAACTATTTTGTAGAAATGCTCTTGAGTTAGGTGTACGGCCAGATATGATTAGGAACTAATGAACCTGCTCTTCACATCCTGAAACAGTCGGCACCACAATTGGGTGCAAAGCCAGAAGATATCTACTTAGTCAACAGCGGTGGAAACGCCTCACCTATTGAATCTGAACGTATTTCGCTAGAGGATGTTCTGTGGCTCTCTTCCTTTTGCGAAGATACCCTTTCTACATTAGAACAGAAGAGTTTCAAAAATACAAAGATAGCAAAGACCTCCCCAGAGGGAATTTCTGCGAATCAATTCGTCATCCATCCCTTCGACCCAGGTAAAGATGTAGATAAGATGATTACGATTGGACCAAAGAACGCGGGCTTTGACGAGTCACTTGGGTACACTTCGGATGAACTACATGAACTACACAGCACGCTAAACTCGATGGGTGAATAAAAATGGGAACTTCACTCTATCTTGAAGTGCCGGAAGAGGAACAGACAGTTGAGACGATTCGCCAGTATTACCTGCATGTCCTGCAAAGGAAAAAAGAGGTCGCTCCCGGACGCAACTGGCCATCTATCGAAGATGACCCAGACTATGAACGTGGGAAACGTCACCTCCAAGAAGGTGGATACTTTTATATTGCGTCTCGAGTAACGTCAGATATATTTGAAGATCTCAGACACGTTGGTGAACAAGATCCAAATCAGCTTTCGCAGTTCTTCCGCCAGAAGGGCACTAATGACCTAGTGATCTATGGTGAGACAATACTAGAATTGCAGGCCCTCTTTGAGCAACTCAAGGCCATTGACGATCCTAGTAAGCCCTCTTCAAGAGAATACAGAATTGAAACTAAGTATCTTGCACTCTGTGAATTCGCCAGCGAACACGACTACGGGATTGGGCTGTCGCACTAAGCCATCTCAGTCGTCAACGAAAGTGACATTTTGAAATTTTACTCATCAGAAAAAACGATAAATTCAATCATGTCTATACTTCGACGGTGGTCCGGGCAAGCAGACGAATAGCTCGACAGGATGTAACCCTGGAGAAGAGTCCACATACACACACCGAGGTCGATTACACCAACGAACTATGGCAGAAGGTAACGGAGGAAGCAAGACCTAGTAAAGCAACCAACCCTATCGGAGACATCTCGATTCGATCGTGATAATGCTCGCGAAGCGGGAGCACATCACGGTAAGTGAGGCGACAGATACCATCGACTCGATGGTCAACAATGGATGGTACTATGCTCCGAACCTCTACACCATAATCGTCCAGAAACTCGAGACACTCAGAGAGTAACCTTCTTCTCTCATTCTCCGTCGAATCCCGTCGGAAAACACCCTGGTTCAACACCCGGAGGACAAATCGACGGTCTATCGTCCCACGCATTCTGCACCCACTGAATCTCATCGTCAACTCACCTTAGTAGATGACTCAACGACTTGATGATGGTTCGTGAGTAGCGAAGGAATAGATGACCGACGATACCATTTCTTCGTATCTGCTGTTCGCTGAACAGCCTGAAAACGAGTTCGTAGAGGGTATAAAGGCCTACTCCGAAGTCACTGGAACATTCGCGAAAGTGAAGGGTCGTACGAATACTTCGTTGACGGCCTGCTGGAATTCGTGTTCTCGATCAAATGGATAGTAATGATGTACGTCGTACTGTTGATTTGATAGAACGCCAAAAAATCGATGCAGAGGATATTACCAAGATAGACAAATTCCGTAGAAGCGAATCAGAATTCATCGACTCACAAACGCCTGTTGAGGGATTCTTACAAATCGCTGAGGTTGGCGATTTGAAAGACACCATAATCGTCGTCAGAGACGCTGGGGGCAATGTGAGATAGCTTGAGAACGGGCTCTATGATCGGAATGGCGACAAGAGTCATGGATGGAACTACTTGAGCGCACGCCACATCGTAGGAGAACAGAAAGACAGCAAAGGAGCAACCGGTTTCTGGCCATTAGGCCAGAGGGTTGATGGAGATACTCTCCCAGAGACGATGACCGAAAACGAAGCAAAGCAACTCATCTACAAAGCAGTAGCTGACACCGAAACTGATGCCAATGGACGTATTGGTTACAAACCTGCTCAAAATATCCAAAAACAATACGGCATATCACAGGTAAGAGTGGTGACTGTGAACGGTCGCATTAGAACTGCATATCCGTACGAAGGAGAGAGTGTCTGGAAATGGATCAAAAATATCGGATGGAAACACGAAGAGATTGATTCACAATCTGTTAAAAAGATAGAACTAATCGAAGGGAAGATATGACCAAAGATAATTCTAATTTTCAAATGTCGTTTGATATTAAGACTCCCTCGCTGTTTGGCGACGACCTCACTGAGGGATACATGCCAGCTTCGATGCCTCGGATTCGCATTGAGGACGACTGGGTATTGGGGAGTGAAACTGAATATCCAGAAGCAATGCCGCTCGGAGTCATCTTGGAGGATTTCTTGGATGCAATCGATGCCCTTGCTGGTGGCGAGCGGACGGTAATTGCAATTTACAACGCTGATTTCGTTGTAGAACCTGTCGGAACGTCAGCCCGCCTCGCTTATGTGGTAACCCCAGAAGGACTTAATGACCCCGACAGGCGGGTGTTTGGTAACTATACTGTTGGACAAGACGAATTCAGAGAAACAACGATTTCAGCGATAAAAGCCTGGTGCAACAAGGCGCTTGAACTCTATCCAGAATTGGAAAAGGCGGAGTGGTTTTCGCGTCTTCACAACAAAGCTAAGGAAACGTCTTCTCTATAAATGCTAATAGAGAACTTGATGCACAGAGGATATCGTTTGTAAATACCATATTCAAATGAGGATGGAGAGATACTCCTCGAAATCGTCGTCGAATTCAGTGATAAGCAGAATACCCCGTCCGAAGTACGAAGTTACATAATCCGCAAGTAAAATCAAGGACACAACATATATTTTGGATAGACGTCCACTATCTTCAAATAACAATCTTCTCGAAAAGGTCGAAATAGCGTCTTCTAGTGTTGCTGATTGCGAATCTGGGTCACATCGTGACGAGTGAGCCAAGGAAAACGATCGACTCAATGGTCGATTGTGAATGATACTATGCCCCAAATCACATGCAAGAACCGTCCAGAAACTCGTATAACTTGACAACTGAGTCTACTCCGATTACACTTCGCCAAATCCCGGCGGAAAACGCTCTGGCTCAACACTCGGAGGACAGATTGACGGTCTATCGTCCCACGCATTCTGCACCCACTGAATCTCATCGCCGTGCTCGATCTTGTGCCCCTTAACGACCTTCTTCAAGACGTTGGTGACAAACTCGTCTGGCTTCTCGTGTCCCGTTCGACTCTCTACGATACGGTTTCCATTTTTATAGTTAGTGAGCGGAAAAGACGAGCGAATCGTGTACCGAATCGTCGTTGATGCGCTTGCAAGCCTGACACGATTCCGTGTCGAACTCGGCTATTTAGAAGGCTCCCTATAGCCGTGTACACGATGTAGATCTGTGGGCAGACACCGTACTGGACGCGAAATCTCGATGAGAACCGCATCCGAGGAGAATAACACGAGATCGATGAGTAATCGATAGGGGCCAAGTGAGGCTCACATCGTACACACGACAACGACTAAGTGCGTTGGCTCACAATGTACACATCATGAGCGCCGATAAGAAGCGCGTACAGTTTCGGGCCCCTAATCGGCTCATCGACCGGGCAGACGCACTGGCCGCAGTCCTCGGGGAAGACCGAACAGATATCCTCGTGACCGCACTTCGGGAGTACCTCCAAGACGCCGCTCACGACGACGCACTCATCCAGGAGATTGCCGCCGCCTATTACGACGATGAGATCACCTTCGAGCAACTCAAAGCGCTCGTTGGCGCCGAAGAGGCGGCAAACCTCCGGGTATTGAAACAGCAGTTGAACGAGGACTTCATCGATGAGGTCGCCGACGCATAGATGTCGCGGTTTGTCGCAGACGCCTCCGCCCTCGTGAGTCTCGGGATCGTTACTGACGACGATCCCGATCCACTCGCACTCTGTCTATCCCGGTACGAGGTCGTCGTCCCAACGGCGGTCATCGAAGAACTCCGAGAGATTGCTTCGTACGATGACGTCCATGGACACGCCGCGTCCGCCGTGCTCGACCGAGCGGATTCATTCACGACACAGCCGGTCGACCTCGATGCCGAGTTTCCGCTCGATGACGGTGAAAACGCGGCTGTCACCCTCGCGAACGATCTCGATGCTGCGCTCTTCCTCTGTGACGAGTTCAACCAACTTGGCTTGATCCACGCCTCACTTGCTGATACCCGACTCGTTACGACACCGACGCTACTCTCGGTTCTCGTTCGAACTGAGCAACTATCAGCTGCCGATGCACGGCTGCTCCTCGATGAGATCAGCAATGCCCGTAGCTGGGGCGCGAACAGCTACGTGCAACAAGCTCGCTCGTTACTTGAAGGACCCTGACACCGGGGCTGTCGCTCCCGTTCTCTGGATACCCGTCCGTCCCCGTCCTCTAAGGCTTACCACAGCTCCTGGTCGATTTCTCAGAAAGGAGGTTCGGTGGCAGACGACTAGCCCTGGAGGTCGAAGTCCGTGACGATAGGGTTGTGGTCACTGCAATCATTATCGTGATCAAGGTACTGACAGTCAATCGACTTCAGGGACTCAGAGGCGAAAATATGGTCGAACCGTTTCTGGCCGTGGCTTACGTCGCGGATGTCAAGGTCGCCGTAGCCGTGTTCGGCGCGGAACACGTCAACCATCCCGAAGTGACCAAGGCCTTTCAACAGGTTCTGCTCGGCGGCCATGCCCCGGCGGCGCAGATTTGGCTTCCGATAGTCACAGAAGGTGACGGCCTGTCCGTCGGCCAGCTCTGCCTTGGGGTGTTCAGGTCGCCAGCCAAGATCCGAGGGCGCTCGTCAGCAGCCTCGACCCAGTCGAAGGCTGCCTCTAGGAGTTTGAGCTTCTCAACTCCGTGCTCGCCGCCGGGGACCGCCCGGATATTCAATACCTCAATGTTGCCGGCTGGGTGAGCGAGGTCGGTGACAAGGAACTTCTCTGGGAATGCCAGCTCCCGGTCTTCGAGGGCGATAGGTGCGTCGGCCTTCCCTAATTGGGCTTTGTTGTCCGAGAGGTTCCAATCGCCAGCGATGGCGGTGATGTGGCCGTTGCTGTTGTCCAGTGCGAGAGCCTGGTCAAGTGTGTCCGTCATCGCCTTGTAGCCAAGGTTGTTCCGCAGAAGGTCGTACCACAGTTCCTGGCGGTGGGGGTTGACTTCCTGGAGGAGAAGTATCTCTGGGAGATGTTCAAGACTCGCTAACCATTGGACCCGTTGTTCGATTTTCTTTGGCGAGCCTGCTGGAGGGAAGGTTCCATCAACATTCCAAGACATCACCCTCATGGGTTGTGGTACCTACCCCGACCGGGGACGAAATAAAGCCCCGTGCCGCTCGACAGTCGAATTCAGCACGGCAACCATCTCTTGTTAACGGGGGGATGCTCAGTTCTTGAACGATCTTGACGAATGTGGAACACTGAATGGCCGGATCGTTCCATCCAATAACTGGCCTTAAGCGGCTGCTGAATATAGAGGATGTAGTGGTCAGCAAGACCACCCACCGGCGATTCCTCCGCTGATATTGACTTCTAATACAGGGTCGAGACAAACGCTTCGCTGAAACGTAAACGAGAGTCTGTTGTTTGGCTTCGTAACCACGACAGAATGTCCCCGTTTCATAGAGCGGGTAAAGACGCGCTCCTCACCGGGAGAGAGACTAATCGTCGCCACTTGGCTTCGTTTATTTCCACGACGAATATAAAACGACGCTTTTTCTTTTTCTTTGTATTTGTAATCATTCACAAATGTAATCGTCGTGTTGGTCGATGTAAGAGCCGTACAGCCACTCAGGCCAGTGATTGCCATGATTGCCGGGATACGTGATAGAAACGAGCGGCGGGAATCGGAGGGCATATTTCGCGTTTATTTTAACTCTGTAAGAGCCTTTCGTATAGGAGAGTTACGAACTCTGGCTGACGGATAAGCGCTCTGTATTCAGCACTATCGCTGGAACCTCTCTTCCCGCTGTCAGAGATCGCATGCTGAATAGAGAGGGTGTGTTCAGCATGATGACTTCTTTTTTTTACGCCAAATCCAATGACTAAGCCGTTCAGTAGGTCTGCGAGTTGAACAGTGGTATTTCTGTCAGATGGGACGCTGTTCGGTGCGTCGTGATGAATACAAGATATTTGTTTAGAAGTCTTCGATGGCCGATGAATAGGGGTAAGTGGTCGATCAGTCGAAGTAGTCATTCACATGAATCATGTGCAGCCGGTAACGTAAACAAAAACGTCGTCCCTTCGTCCGGTTCGGACTCGACCCAAATCTCTCCGCCATGTCGCTCAACGATGCGCTTACAAAGTGCGAGCCCGATCCCTGTCCCGGCGTGTTCCTCGTGGCTATGGAGACGTTGGAACACCTCGAAGACCCGGTCGGTATCGGTGGGGTCGATACCGATTCCCTCGTCCTGAATCGAGATCCGCCACTTTGCCCCCTCACGTGCTGCCGAAATGTACACACGGGGTGGCTCCTCGCCGCTGTACTCGATTGCGTTGCTCAACAGATTCTGAAACACCTGCCGGAGTTGACCGCCATCGCCGTGAACGCGCGGGAGTGACTCCGTCGTGATTTCCGCGTCCGATTGCTCAATTTGGAGCTGAAAGGGTAAGAAGGCGGTCAGAAGCGCAATTATGAACTTCATCGGTTCCCAATTGTAATTTGACCAACCGCCGTCACCTATCGGCGATGCACAGATTTTGACATTCGTACCTACAACATACATTTAATTGTAATTTATTTCAAATTAAGCCACCACAGATTTGGGTTCACTTTCTCATCTTGTGGTAAATTCCCGGCTAATTGACAAATTTGTCCAAGATATTTTCTAAACCAACGGGTTCGGAACTAGCTTGTGAACGTTTTCTGTCGTTCGCAACTTAACTTGGACGTGCTCGTGAACAAAGGGTTGGTGGAGAAGGGCACGATTAACCGGCGCACGAATTCATACCAGATCACGAATCGAGGGGAGGAGAAGTTGCGTAAGCGGCGTGAGTGGGAAAACGAGAAAGTAGAACGTGAATTAGAGGAGGCGCTTACCGTATAACCACAAGAATGCAGAATTTCCTCAATTCAGGATGATGAATAGAACACGCAATCATTGTCGATGACTGCAAACCGCGTAAGTTCGTGGTCATTCGCGCGGTTAGGGTCGAAAATGTCCACGACGGTGTGGCCTCGCGCGATGAACCAATCGGCGACGATACATCGGTGACACTTTATAGCATCCTGCTACCTCGATGCTGAATACGTCGATTGCGATACCGACGGCAATAGAACGACCAGCCAGTCAATAATGTCTGCAATACAAATACGGGGCCGGGTGCTTTATTTTCTGAATCGAAGTATAACAATTGGAAATATGAGTGACTCGGAGGCAATCTCACGGCCAGCCGATACGATGCGTGAACGGGTCGGCGAGACTCGTGTGAGGATCTGGTTTCTCATTAGCGCGAATCGGTGGCTCGTCACCGGTATCTTACTTCTGATCACGTATCTCATCCTGCTCTTCGTTCACGTGGTTGGCCCGACTTCACCACAGAAACTCGTGACGACCAGTGGGATAGGTTCACTATTCGGCTCGATGGTCATCGCCATTGTCACGAGTGTCACTCTCGTCCTCTCGATCTCCCAGTTCGTGCTCGCCGGGGAAATCGGCGCACTCGGTCAACAGCGCGAGCGCATGTCGAACGAGACCGAATTTCGTGAAGAGGTAGAGAAGGCCGCGAGCATCGGTGTAAGTTCCGCCGAACCATCCCGCTTCCTCCAAACACTCATCGATATGGTTGATACGAACGCAAGAGGGCTTAGCGATGCGGTTTCCGAGAGTGACAACTCAGAGCGGTTCGACGAAGTTGCTGAATACGCAGCCGGTCTCATCGATCACAGTCAAAAAATCAGCGATGAGTTGGAAAACGCAGAGTTCGGATCGTTCCAGATGTTGCTCCCCGTATTGGACTACAACTACCCGTGGAAGGTGTTTGCTGCACGGACGCTCCGAGATAAGTACACCGAGTCGCTCCCGGAAGAGGCAGACGATGCATTCGGCGACCTGATTGAGGCGCTCCGATTCTTCGGGCCAGCCCGCGAATACTTCAAGACACTCTACGTTCAGTGGGAGATCATCAATATTTCACGCGGAGTGCTGTACGGGGCGATGCCGACCCTCGCACTCGCCGCCTACATGATACTCGAGTTCGACGCTGCGAAAATCACTGGCACAGTGTTCGGCGTCAGTACTGCCTACCTCGTCGTCAGTGCCCTCTACGTACTCACGCTCATTCCGTTCGCCGTATTGCTCGCCTACCTGCTTCGCGTACTCACGGTTATGAAGCGAACGCTCTCGATCGGGCCGTTCATCCTCCGAGAGACCAAGCACCTAGAAGAAATTCGCAACGAGGAGTCAAGTGAAATACAAGAGGAAACATGATCAGAGATGGGAGTACAGTGTCACGATTATTTCCAATGACGCCTTGTAATGGTCACCGTGTCTGAATCAGAAAACATCTCGCCGGTGGATTCGGCAACCGACCGCCTGATACGGTGGGTTTTACTTACGGGTGGGAGTGTTCTACGTCGCACTACTGGGCGTCACCTTCTGGCACCGCGAGCGCCATGCCAAGGGTGAATTCCGTGAAGGGGACCCGGACGACTGGAAAGAGACAGACCGATAAATTCGTTCTCTGTACTTATCGAAGCCATTCCCCACATCGAGGTGAATTCTCGCCAGCTGATTTAGAGTGAAACAGTCACTCGGTAAGTGTGCTTACTGCGCGAAATCCGTGCTATCAACTAACTGGTGGCTGCTCTTTTGCTAGGAGTAATACAACTAACTCGCCCTCTCGGACATCAACGAAGTCAGTCTCCAGTCGTGGTTGTCGCTACGTCATGAATGGAGCGATCGACGCGATATGTTGGGTTACCGTCGCTACCCGGAGGATAAACGCTATCAAGAGCGCAAGAGGGATGAGCCCAACCACAACCGTCAGAAGAGTGAAGACGAATACCACTGGCATAGGGGCAGCCGCTGTGGGATAGGAAGCAATCTGGATGAGTAACGCGACCGGGAGAGGAACAGCCAGTATACCGACATACAAGAGGGATCGAGAGAGCTGCGCGAGTTCTTCCTTCATGAATATAGTTGTAAAGTACTGTCGAGCGATATCGAGATTCTTCAAATCCGCGCTCAAGGCATCGAGTGTGGAGAGCAGTTGTTCGTGATCACCTCCCTCGTAAGCCGACTCGAGCCGATGACAGTCGTGAATGTAGGTCGCGTATTCGATACCGAGGAGGGGAACGATTACCGAAGAGAGCTTATCTGATGCTGTCTCGAGTTGCTCGCTAACCTTAGCACATTTCTCAGGTAGTTTATCGATAAGATGGGTACCAGGTTCGGTGGTAGAATCAGAGAGGAGTTCCGCGAGCGAACCGGCGCGCTCTTGGGTCTGCTGAAGGAGCTGTTGCAGGAAGTCGTCTGGATCGGTCGGTGGTGCCGGCTGGGTGAGGGCTGCCTGCCGGTAGTCGGCTGTTCGGCCAACCTCATCTCGGAGCGACCCCGGTGACTCCAGTTCTTGGGAGAGGATCACTTGGCTGAGCGCGACCACAAGGGTGATGAGCGTGATATTCCCCCCGACCAATGCGCTCGCAATGTACATCAGCGGTGTGAGACTGTGGATGGCGAACCGCGAGAAGAGAGGCACAAGCACCACCACAACCATGGCGGAGAGCACGCCAGCGGTGACGCTGAATCGATGTCCGGAGAGGAGCAGCCATCGGCTGAATCGGTCGTCCATTCGTTGATCGTTCTTCGTCGGTCAGCCGGAAAAGGTGAAGGTTAGGTGCCTTTCCCACATCGCCTCTGCATTAGAAGTCGATTTTCCAATTACGAACGATCTTTGTCTCCCTTGCATGTAACACCGAGGCCGGGAAGTTTGCGTGACCGACTCGCGCTCTGTATTCAGCAACACCTCTACGAACTACTAAGGATCAGTCAGAAACACCGTGCGAGATACAGAGTATCTATTTAGTGAGCGGTAACTGGGCAGGAATACTGTTCGAGATATGATGGGGGACAGTGAAGATTTGTGTGTCGCGACCCAACGATCTGGTGTGGACCAGACTGACCCCAACGCACGAACGGAGCCAGAGGCGACAATCGATACCTCGCGGACCGTAGCGAAGAGCGGCCGTGAGTACATCTCGAAGGCAGCGCCGTATCTCCGGCGCGGTGTCGGATCGGGCGCAGTGACGGCGACCATCGGGGGGGTCGGCCTCCTCAGCGGCCTCCGAGCGTTCCTGGCCGGCAGGCGTAAGTTCGGGCTCGCTAGACTCGCTCTGGGAATCGGGTTCCTGACGGCTGCGCTCCTCCAGCGGCGGTCCCACAACCGCAGCGGAGAGCCCGACGTTGAGGAAACCGATGTGGTTGACACCGGGCCCGACGCCGATGCGATTGCCGATGAGGCCGGCGGCGCCGGCGAGGAAGACCACGCCGCCAGCGAGGCAACCGCGGAGATCGCGGACACGTCTCCGGACATCGAGGACGTGGAGTCGGGGCTCGAATCCGACGCTGACACCGACGCCGAGCCGGCATCGATCGACCAGCGCGAGATCGCCGACACCGGCGTCGATAGCGAGGACCTCGCGGAGGCAGTTGAGCGCGAAACGGGGGGCGCCGGTGGCGAGGAGGGAACGAGCGACGAGACGACGACCGAGGAGAGCACTGACGTCGGCGACGGCACCGAGACCGAGGATATCGATCGCCTGGGCGAGGCAGCCTTCGACAGTCAGAGCCTGGAGGTTCCGGCGCCACAGCAGGCGTTCAATCGGGGCTTTCTGGCGCACTCCTCTATGGTGTGTTGGGGCATCCGCGCACGCGATGACGCGGTGTTGATCGCCCAAGACTTCGACGCCATCGAGGGCCGCGACGGGGTGAAGTACGTCGCCAGCACTGAGATCGGTAAGGACGTCCGCGAGCTCCCGATCCCCGACTCCGTCCTCAACCACTGGGACGAGGTGGTCGGCGGCGGTATGGCCGTCACCGGCGGCGATGAAATTCTCTTCGTTACTACCGAGAGTCTTTCGACCGACGGCCTGCTTCGCGTCCTCCCTGCGGAGTGGGCCGACGGCCTGTCAGAGTGAATACTGGCCGACTCCGTGAACCGGGTTCATCTGAATCACGACATCCCACCCACGAACAGGTGACGATTCCGACGGATTCGAGTTCTCAGAGAAACTCGATGATTGCTCTGAACGCTCGACGATTACGGACTCCCGACACCGGTTCACCTCGAACTCACCGACGTGGCTTTCCCTGTTGCATACGCGCACTGTATTCAGCATACTCGCAGAAACCTACTCAGTCCCTGTCAGAAGTCACGTGCTGAATACAGAGGTTGAATCTACCAGAGAGTCCAAATTTATTCACGAGTTTAGACCGCTGACAAACGCCAACGCGATGTAGTCGGGCGCGGTATTCATGGAAATGTGTTCACTGACCACCAATCCTCGTAAGCCCACTCAGAATTCAGAAATAAGGCTCCCCTCCGCTGCGTGGAATTCGTTGAACCCTCTGACTCCCGCCGTGGTTGAGGTGGTACTCCTTCAGGAGATCGCAGTACGTGCCCTTCACGACCACGCCGGGCGCTACGCCAGGGACTTCGTGGAGTTCCTTCGCGCTACCGGCGATTACGTCCTCATCATAGGTGGCGATTTCCTACTCAGTTGTTTCCGTCGTCATCATCGTCGCCTCCAGTGACACGGAGACTATAAATACAGCGACATTACGACCACCAGCGTACTCTTGGGAAAACAACACAGCTCCGAATAGTCACGTCAGTCGAATAGAGTTAAATAGCGGTGCTGAAGATCCGTTAGCAACCCTCCATGATACGCGACGTTTCTCGGTGGTTCGAGTCGAAATCGTTCTCGGTACAGATTATCGTCTTGGCGCTCGTTCTCGACCCGCTCGGATTCGTAACAACAGCATATCTTACATCTACTGACCTTAGTTACCCAAGGTCGACGCGCTCGAAGCGCAAGTATCCGATCAAGACGGGAACGGCGCACCAGACGACGAGCATTGCCAGTCCGAAGAGATTCACGGCGAGGTGACCGCTCGCGGACAACCCCGGGTCGACTAGCTGGTGGACGAAGTAGCGACCCTGATCGAAGTTGCTCATCGGGTTTAGTCGGAGGACGTACTCGTACCAGGTCGGCCACGTAGACGGACGTAATGGGTTAAGCCCGGGCGACGTGCTCCCGGTGAACAGGAGTGCGAACGCGGGAATTGCTAGGCGATCCCAGAGTTGGAAGGGGCCGAAGAAGAGGAACAGTGCGAGACCCGCCGTGACAGCCTGCAACCGCGAGGAGACGGCCGCCGAGATTCCGACAATTATCCCGGCCCAGACGATGCCGTAGAACGCGACATAGCCAGCAATGGCGACGAACAGTGGGATGTCGAGGGTTCCATATATCACAAAGGTGACGACGCCAAGACCGAGTGTGGCGAGTGTGAGGATCACCACGAGGAGGGCCGACCGGCTGAGGAGCTTCCCGAAGACGAAATCCCGCCGGGTCGCTGGATGCCCGAACAGCACGCGTAGGCTGCCGGACTCTCGTTCACCTACGACAGCCCGGTACGCTGTAATCATCGCAACGGGCGCGACGAAGTACTGGAAGATTATTGGGATAAACCGAACCGCCTGCTCCGCTGAGCTGATGAAGTTTCCGTTAAGCATTCCGAGGTAGTCGGGTATCATCACGACCAGCAACACCAGGGCGGTACCCCACAGCAGCCGAGACCGAGCGGCATCGACGAAATCCCGCTTCGCGATGACCCAGAGCTTCGAGTTCATGCGTCCGGCTCCATTGCGATCCCGTTGGCCGTGTACTTCTCGAAGACATCTTCAAGCGACGTCTCCTCGGTCGTGATATCGGTGACGGTGGCTCCAGCCGATTGGACCTGGGAGATGACCGCTGCTTTGACGCCAGGTTCGGAACACGACACCCGAAGTGTCGCTCCGTTGATGGTCACACCCGTGACTCCCTTGATGGTCTCCAAATCGAGCGAGCCGGGACGGTCGTCCACGGTCAGGATTAGCGTCGACTCAGCACCTACTGACTCGCGCAGGCCCTCAACGGAGTCGACGGTGACGAGTTCGCCGCTGGTCATGATGCCGACCCGATCGCAGATGGCTTCGACCTGGTCGAGCAGGTGACTGGAGAAGAACACCGTCGCACCGCGGTCGACCTCCTCACGGACAATCTCTCGCATCTTCAGCGTGCCCGAAGGGTCGAGTCCGGATGTCGGTTCGTCAAGGATGAGCAGGTCTGGCTTGCCGACCAGCGCCATTCCAAGCGCGAGTCGTTGACCCATCCCCTTCGAGAATCCGCCGACCGAACGCCCGGCGTCGTCTGCTAGGCCAACGCGGTCAAGGACAGCGCGGGGGTCGTCGTCGCTTTCCTCCATCTCGATGGCGAATTTGATGTGTTCGCGCGCAGAGAGGCGGTCATACAGGCTGTACCCTTCAGGGAGGATACCGATTCGGTTGCGGATGGCCCGACTCCCCGTCCGCGGATCGTGACCCAGCACGGACACGTGCCCCGAGGTCGGCCGCACGAAATCCAAGAGAACGTTGATGGTCGTCGATTTGCCAGCCCCGTTCGGGCCGAGGAAGCCGAACACCTCACCCTCCTGAACGGTCAGGTCCAGATTTTGGACGGCGGTCACACCGTCGTATTGCTTCGTTAACTCCTCCGTTTTAATGGCAGCCATTTTAAAGGATTTTGAAGTCCCTAATGATAAGTCTCCTGGTCTGACGCATTTGCAGTATATTGTATCTCTTTAGACTTGAAAACTAACGGTGAGTAGACCAGAGATGTCGTCTAAGGAGTTCTGTGACCGACTCCACGAATTCGGTTTGCTGTAGCCTCAACGCGCCCGGTTTTTACTCGCGATGCGGTGTCTGGATTGCACTCGTAACGACGGGTACCCAGGATTTGCAGCGGAAACGGCGGGGTGTTGAAGAGGTGAGCGCCAGCGGGGGAGCGAGGCGACCTCGCTGAGCACTGCTTTCAGACTTACATATGTAGTCTTTCTGTAAACAAGAGACACGTTTGTCTCGATTTCACTCGCGATGCGGTGTCCCCAGAATTTGTAACGGAAACAGTGGGGTCTACGCCGGGTTTCACTTTCACCCCAGTCCACGAACATTTTTACTTACTGTCGACCGGCTGGTCACTATGCCTGAGTACGAAGACGACGACCGGTATGCGACCCAACGCGCACGGTACCTCTCGCGGAAAACGGAGCTCCGGATGGTTGAGGCGAAGGCGGTCGCCTACTCCGAGCGCGGATACTCAGTGTCCGGGATGGCCCGAGCAATGGACACGAACCCAGGAACTGCTCAGGGCTACCTCGAACTCGCGGAAGCTCAATACGGCTTCGAGATAACAGAAACGACACACCTCCCGGGAGAGGAGGTCGCCGACTACGAGCCTGTCGAACCCGGATATCACGAGACGCTCGCGCGTAAAGACGCCCAGACGTGGGTCGATCTCGTCGAGAAGCATCAGAAGCGACTTCCGGCGACGTGGGCCCACAACGTGCTCGACGCTGCACGAGAAGACGGATTTACACCGTCGACGAAGTAGTTACTCTGTACAATAATATTTGTACAGAGTAAATTCCCCATGCCCTGAAAGTACGGAAACCCGCCCTCGTGCGGTCTGATGCCCGGTTTGGCGGATGTCCTGATGGGGGGTGCGTCACCTGCTTCGACCGCGCAGAAGTCGATACGGCCGTTTTGAATGAACCACTTAGCACTATGCGGACTACTCAAGGACAGAAGTTAACCACGGTCCGGTTGATTGAGGGGGCGAGGGAGGTTGGGCAAGCACCCTCGTTGTGCAGCGCGGTCGCCGACGCTGGGGCTCGGAGCTCATTCGGCCCACGATTTCCACTTGACAGAGGCACCCCGCCCCAGCGCCGACAACCATCCTAGTGCGCCACAACTAGGAAAATAGCTCTTCGTACCGTCTAGTCTCCGCGATTGTTGTTATAATTTTATTATTTCTTCGTAACAGTCACGCCCGTCCCTCCTCGCAATTGCCGTTCAAGATGTTATTTATCGATCATATCGACTGCGATTGAATACTGTTTTAGCCTCAAGCTGACCTGTTTGGAATCTATGGGAACCGCAGACCTCCTCAACTATTTGCAGAGCCGCTCTGGGAGCTACCTTCGCGGTGCTGTGCAATACGATGATGGCGAGAACGATGTTCTCTACCTCAGAGGCGATGTTCGAGAAGAACGGATGCTGAGCGAAATCGATAGGATGCTTGCACGGTTGAAACCCGAATCGCTTGCAGCTGAGGAGCGCTCGTTCCCCCTTGGAGAACTCTACGTGACCGTTCGCCGCTTCGAAACCGCCATCATCATGCACTTTCCACGGGGTAAACAGCGGGGGATCGTCGTCTCGCTGGAACCTGATGCAGCACGCAACCTGAACCAGTTCACTACTGAATGCATCCAACAAATCGACAACTGAGTTACGCAGCGCTGCGAAGCCCGAGTTTCTCACGCGCTCGTCGAACGCCCTCGTCGACGTCGAGGCCGCGGCCGCAGAGGTGCCACAGCACGACGAACGGGTTGTACGGCGACCACTCGTAGTGTGCGTACACGCCGATTCTCCCATCTGAGCGCTCGAAGAGTATGATGTGCAGTTGCTTCGGAGCGACGAGCATCAGCGCGAACTGCGCCGGTCGCGAGAGCCGTGAGAACCACGGACCGTAGCCGAAGAATCCCCACGAACCCACCTCGGGACGACCGTCGGGTGACGTCTTGTGCGCGGCGATCGGCGAGGGGAGACCACTGAGACCGGTGAGGAGTTCCTCGGCACCGTCGACGCCGACGTCCAGGATGCCGACGTACTCGCGTTCGGAGAGTTCGTACGACGTGTAAAATCCGGCCTCCCGGGCCCCCTCGTCGACGGGTGGGAGAACCGACCGGAGCGTCCGCCAGAAGGCAGTCTCCCGGGAGAGGCCCTTCGCGCCGACACCATAGAAGAGGGCGGTCGTCGCGAGGAGACCATATTTGTGGTAGAAATTTCACCCAATGAGTATTTTCTTATATATGGCATAAACGTCACAGCGTTCTCTCTGCGGAATCTGCTAAAATATGTTCCCACTGTGTGTACCGATTCACCGCTCCTTTCTTTCAATCGATATGAGAGCGGACGTGCTGATAGAGCCACCTGCGTATAGAACAGTAATCGGTAGAAATTTCTCTGATTATTCTGGAATGGTGATTAATGCCCTCCAGCAAGTACAATATTTCGCTTCCTGAACTATCTCTCGTTATCGTGTTTCAACTTGGTTTCTGTATCTTGTTGCTTGCCGAGATTGCGGACGCTACACAGGGATACGGGACATTATTGGGCATGGCTGGATCCTTCGTCGGTGGTCTGACGGTAGTCGGTGCACTGCTGGCTTTGCTGGCACGGTAGATTCGGACTGGAAAACAGCTGATACGGCTCTGTTGAAACCCTCAGCCGATGATAAAAGCATCGTGCAAGATACAGAGGGTGTATCCATCATGGAGCTTCGTTTGTTTTCGTCTTCTCAACGCCGAACTAACCGCTCAGTAGGACTGAGAGTGTATCAATCATTTCCTCTATTCGACAATCCAGTAATTCAGAAAGGTCTATTGGGACGTTTTCTTCTATATGTAGTATGCGTTTCCGCCCTCCACTTCAGAATCGAGGTTTCGTCGGTCTAGCTCTCATTTTGTGTCTTCTGGTCGCTGGTTGTGCCGCACCAACGATGAGTCAACCGCCTACGTCAGAGACGATGTACGTGGCGAACGAAACTGTCGTCGAGTACACCCACCTCAATAACTTAGAACCGAATGAACGCCCACACGGACTTTCGATTCGGAACGATGAGGCCAATCCGGCCATCGTCACAGTGCGCGTGGAACGAGAGGGCGATGTCGTCTTTGATCGTACATATGAACTTGCACCGGATGCAGTTATCTCTGGAAATTTCACATACGAAGCGAACTACACTGTAACAGTCACACATGGAACTCACGTGGAGACGGTAAAGTTGCCACGCTCAACGTTTGACTGCAACATCGGGGGGACAGGGATTACAGTCGGCAAGTGGGGCCTTGACTCAGGAACCGGTGGGACACTGATGTACTGTCCCGAAGATCCGCCGGGTGATGGCTGATTTCGAAACACGTCTCTACTCGGCCTTCCCCTGTTAGAGTCTTCTTCTGCACCGAACGGTTGGTCCGCTACCTGTACCGAGCAATTCAATTCGCTCGCATTGAGTGCCGATCCGATGACCGATATGCGCTCTCTATTCAGCACAGTCGCTGGAACCTTTCTTCCCGCTGTCAGAGATCGCGTGCTGAATATAGAGGATGTATGCACCAGCACGGTCCTGTAGACGACATAGTTATTGTCCACTCCAGAGAGTGTCGCATCGTTTGAACGATTCGAAAGTAGCCGCGGTTGCCTCCTGCTATGGGGCTACTTGCTCAGCATAATCCGAGACGTAGACAGGGTGACGACAGGAATACTCCTCATCTTTGCCCGTGAGAGTCGTCCGGACGGTTCGGGGTGTGGCTTCGCAAAGGGTAGCGAACGGTATTTCGGGCTTTAGATGAACTTCATTTGACTGAGTGAAGTAAATAATACGATTGGCCTCTACGAACCACTCTCCATCGTTCACTCCATCTGCCTTCCTATAGTCGAAATGAAGTGTTCTCGTGAGAGAGACTCGATTAGCAACCGTTGATTCGACCGCTTCCGTGCTGACCCAGAGACACTTCGACTCTAACGAATTCTGAGAATCGACCGTTTGTTCTGTTTCGATCGGATTTGCCTTCCCACGGGCTGGCTCGTCCTGCCAATCACTGACGTGATCATGTGGGTCGAACGGTTGGCTAAAAAATCCTCTCCCGGAACAACCGGATATGGTGGGCAAAAGTGAAAAGCCGCACGAAGCAAGAATTGACCGACGCGAAATTCGAGGCATACAATCCCAAACGAAGATCCTCAATATATATTTGGGGAGTCCCGTATTTATTGGCGGAGTATCTGCTGCTCGGCATGCAAGATACACACCTTGTATTCAGTAGTCGGTAACTGAACTCTTCAACCACTGTCAGTAACGGGGTGCAAGATACAGAGGTTGTATGCAGCAGAAGAAGTATATTCGGTTGCACACAATTGGTATCACTGAGCTGAACTCATGTCTACAACACAAACTCGCCAAGTGATGTTCTCTGGAAAGTGGTGGATTCCAATTCTGATGATTCCGGTGCTCTTCCTCTTCTGGTTCTTGATGGCACTGTCGAACACTCTCTTAGCTCCGTACCTCGGAGTACAGTTTTCTGGGTATCTTACTGAAATCGCCTCAGTGCCAATCCTCCTGAGTTATGCGGTTTCTCTATTCGCACCGTTTGCGCTCTACCACGACCGTAAGTACGTCAGTGAGCGGTCTGAGTGGACGCCGACTCTCCTCTATCTGTTCGTGTTCATCCCACTGTTAAGCGTCCTTATATCAGGCACCTACCTTATCCAGCGACATCGGTTCATGAGGACTTCCTGATTCGGCCACTGGTTCCAATTGGACTGCGATAATGAGCTGCTGCTCCAAGTCGTGGATTGCAAGACACGCGCTCTCTATTCAGCACAGTCGCTGAAACCTCCTCAGGTTCTGTCAGAAGACGCGTGCTGAATACAGAGGGTCTATTCAGCACATAGTATCGTGGTACTCCTAGCGACGGACAACAATCCAAGACGGTAGTGTTGGTGGTCTTTTTGAATTGTGGATTCATACTGAAACCTGAATGGAAAAGAGCGAGACTATCGAAATCGAAGCGGTGAGATTTACTATCGATGTTGGTGAATACACTGCTCCCGAAGATCTCGAATGGGTTCCCGATGCGGCGGCTTTCGTTCTCCAGGTTCGTGACGGAGATGGTGGGGAGACCGAACAACGATACGGGTATACGTGTCTTGAGCACGCTTTTCTGCTACTCAATCGGCTCGAAACGCGAGAGTCAGGGAGGGTTCTTTGGGGGACGGGCCTGACTGAAATCCGTTTCAACGGTGATGAGGTATCGCTGTTTGGGAATCCTGAAATCGTCGGAACGGTCGGTGACCTCCGCTCGGCCACAGAAGACCTCGTCGAGCAAATTTTTGAACACATGCACCGGCACAACGTAGATACACGTAGTATCGCAACGAATGTTGCAGAAGGTCGGTTTGGTCCGTGGGAGATTGATCCCGTAGAAGTCCACGACCGACTAGTGGATTGAGTAGCGTTCGTTATACCAGCCTGATTGAGAATCCCGGAGTCGGTGCTGAAATCGCGCCTTGTATTCAGCACGGACACGACCAATCTATTTATTCTCCAGCAGTAATCGCGTGCTGAATACAAAGGATGGGTGCAGTAGATGGTCAGTGTTCGTTTCAGATTGTTAGCGATAATTCAGACGGTAACTAAATGTGCGATGCATCAGCCGATGGCTGAAATTCGGTAGTCAGTTCTCAAAATACACGGTTACACGGACGTTCTCCTCGCCGAATCTCTCCGCGTACGATGGCAAGTGTGTCCATAAAACCATTCCCACGGGCCTGCAATAACATCAGCACGAGTTGGATACTCAGTATATGCATATCGAGGGTCTGCGTCCTCGAAGTATGAATGCTCAGGGACCGCCTCTGGCGGAAGCTCAACCCGCTCACCCTCAAGGACGCGGTCGATAAGTTCCTCATCGTCAATAACCTCCTTGAGATTGTAACGTTTGGCACGCCGACGCACTATCGGGTTATCGTTTGCATCAGAGATAATATAACAGCGATTCTCCCCGGTTGTATCCCAGTCTACCTCGTGGAGTTCTTTGACTGTGAACCAAGTTGCGCCGAAGTATTCCAAGTTCTGTATTGTCTCTTCTTCCTCATCGATAAACTGGTCGAACCACATGCTTCTCTCCTCCGGCAGCCCCCGATGGGCGATAAAGGACGGTTCAAACTCGTAGCCGCCCGCTACGCCGAACAGAGCTTCAAATATCGTGTAGGCGCGTGTGACTAACCACGAAATGTTTTGGGCGAGTGGCCTGGGTCCCCTGTCAGTTCGCTCGATGAACCCATGGATATCGGTACCCATTTTCACCTCTGTTCTTCGCCGAAGGTTAACTGTTCTGCTGATATCGAATTACGGAACAACGAGAACTGGACGTGCTGAATAACTCCTCTATAGCTACTAATCCGATTCCTCGTCTACCGAGGAATTATCAGTAACCGATTCGCGCCCTCTATTCAGCACGGCCACCACAAACCGCCCAGTCCTTGTCAGAAACAGCGTACGAGATACAGAGGTTGTATTTAGCAACGCGGTCGTCTGTCCACGGTGTTCAATATTGTTCTAAAATTGCGCGGATATATACGGGATAGGATTTAGTATTTGACCGTTTTTCTCTATATCGGAGTCGTTGATGATAATCCAGCGCATAGTCTTGGATTAACCATAGACTATATTCATCTCTGTATCATTCATTTATATCTATTTATCTCATATATAGATTTATCTTTTTGCCAGCAAGGAATGAATCGCGGACAATGGACAACAGCTTAGATCACCCACTCGAAGAAAGCCGACGCAAGTTCCTCCGAAAAGCGGTCACCACCGCGACGATCGCCGGAGTTGGCGCGTCAGGTACAGGAATCGTTACCGCCAGAGAGAACAACGAACAGGGACGGATAACAGGTGATCCGTTCACCCTTGGTGTTGCCTCTGGTGATCCCCTGCCGGACTCTGTCGTCCTCTGGACGCGCCTCGCACCCGAGCCATTGGCCGAAGACGGTGGAATGCCCGACCGCCAAGTACCAGTACAGTGGGAAATAGCGACCGACGAGGACATGGACGATACTGTCGGGAAGGGCATCGCGAAGGCACGTCCTGAGTACGCCCACTCGGTCCATATCGACGTTAAGGGATTGGATGCCAATACGGAATACTACTATCAGTTCAAAGTCGACTCCAACCGAAGCCCGGTCGGAAGAACGAAAACGGCCCCTGCAGAGGGAGCCGACGTGGACGAGATCAAGTTCGCATTCGCCTCGTGTCAGAACTACCCCTCCGGGTATTACACCGCGCACGACCACCTCGCCGACGAGGACCTCGATCTGGCTATCCACTTAGGTGACTACATTTACGAGGGCGGCGGACAAGGCTCGATCGATCGCGGCCACGAACCGCCTCGCGAAATCAAAAGCCTGAGTGACTATCGGATCCGCGAGGCACAATACAAGACCGATTCGAACCTACAGGACGCCCACGCTGCGTTCCCGTGGCTCGTCACCTGGGACGACCACGAGGTCGAAAACAACTACGCCGACGCAACTTCCCAAGCGAACGACCCCACGCAAGAATTCCTTGCCCGTCGGGCAAAGGCCTACCAAGCGTATTTCGAACATCAGCCATTGCGTCCCTCGCGGATGCCTGACGGCCCGAACCTACCGCTCTATCGGCGGTTCACCTTCGGTAATCTGGCCGAGTTCAACGTCCTCGACACTCGGCAGTACCGCGACGATCAAGTCGATTCCTCAGAGGAAGCCGACAATCGAGGACGGACCATTCTCGGCGACGAACAGGAAGACTGGCTGGTCGACGGGCTGAACAACTCCACAGCCCGGTGGAACGTCCTTGCCAACCAGGTTCCGCTCGCCGCAACCGATGAGAACCCGAATCCAGACGTACAGGACTTCGGCGGCGGTGATAAGTGGGACGGGTACCGAGCCGACCGGGAGAGGTTGCTCGACGTTATGGCCGCCGACTCCGATCTAAACCCCGTCGTGATCACCGGCGACGTCCACCGCAACTACGTCTACAACCTCAAAGCCGACTTCTCGGACCCCGACTCCGAGACGGTCGGCACCGAGTACGTCGGCACCTCGATCTCCTCGTTCGGGGATGGGTCCGGAATAACCCAGTACGGACCGTCGCTCGGTGAACCCTGGCAGCGGTTCTTCAACGATAAGCGGGGTTACGTCCGCTGTACAATCACTCCCGAGCAGTGGCGAACCGACTACCGGGTCGTCTCGACTGTCGAGGAGCCCGAAGCCTCAGTAAGTACGGTCGCATCGTTCACAACCGACGCCGGCGATCCTGGTGCGAACCTGGCCTCCGAACGCCCTGCCCAACCCCAGCAGTCAGCCGTCGAGATCACAGAGATCAGACCGGATCAGAACGGCGATCTCAACAACGAGTTCGCCACGGTGAAAAACACTGGCGACACCGCAATCGACTTCTCGGGGTTCATCCTCAGCTTCGAAGCAGGGAACCAGAACTACACGTTCGGTGAGTTCACCCTCGGAGCAGGGGAGACGGTTACCGTTCGGAACGGGAGCGGCGAGGACACCGAGTCGACGCTCTATGCCGACTTCGGCGGTCCGGTCCTGAACAACAGTAATCCCGATACGGTACTCGTCGCTAACGACGACGGGATTGTCCTCGACGAAGCGTCGTATTCGGCGGTCTAACCCCGATATCGGCGACTGGCAGCCGCTCGCCCTCGATTTTTCGACAAGCTCTCGGAGCTGGGTCACCGCGCTCCCGGCTGGCACAGAGCGAGACGCTCACGAACGACTTGAAGTCGGGTACCCCGCACGAGATCAGAATGCAGTCCGTGATTCGATCGCAAATATCAACGAGACGACCGTGCGACAGCTCGTCAATAGCCTCGACGACCAGGTAGTTGCGATGTCCCACACCACTAGTCGACTAATAGAAACGGTGTGCTGAATAGAGAGGTTGTATACAGCAAACGGGCGTGTCGGGAGAGAAGACACAAAATCGGTAGAGAAATGATTACTTGTTCATCGCCCGGTCGAGAATCTCCTGAATAAAATCACCCTTCTCAGCGGTATACTCCTCCCTGTTCTTCGAATATTCCTCAGCCAAGCTCTTCTTCAAGGAGGCATATTGTTCGGCGGCTTCAGGGTGTTCACGAAGATAATCCCTGAAGACAATCTTCTCTTCATAGAGGTTGCTCTCTCACTCTGTCAGTGAGAAGTAAATGGTTCGGTTCGTGTGCAGCCCCTTGGCGAAGAGTAGTTATCTTTGGCCGGGAACCTTCTGACTGAACGCAGTAAAACTGGGCTGTAATCAGCGAGATGCCTGCTCTTCGTCAACCGAATTCTCAATTATATTGATGTATTGAGAGAAGGACACCCCCTCGCAGTTGAAGCACTTCTGTGGGCCGGTAGTCGAGGACGTTGCCACAACATTACCACAGTGTCGGCACACGTGAAGGTTGTTTTTATCGCCCATTATCTACTCCCACTGACTAACCCGGTGGAAAGTGCTGACGTTTCTTCTTTTGGCGCTCCTTCGAGGAGCGGTGGATTCTGGTCAGTCGATACGCGGTCATCGGTATCCATTTCGGCGTCTTCGATCGATACCCCAAGTTGACGGCGAAGTTCCGTCATATCCCATACCATCCGACTTTCGTGGATTTTCCCGTTACTACTTGTACCCGAGGTAACACCGGAGATGACGATATGGTTCCCGTGAGGTTCCTCTCCGACCTGCCCGATGTTACACACCGGGTCGACGCCCTGGAACCGTCGTTCGTGGGTACCCCGCGCTGTCCAAGACACCTCGAAGGAATCACCCTGCACGTGAAGGTCGTCGATTTCGATGGTGAACTCGTTGAAGGACGTCCGTAAGCGGATGACGTGCGATTTGATCCCCTCGGGCCCCCGATATGCACGGGACGAGTCAGTGCTATTCTCGATGAAGTCCGACGTCACCATCCTGTCAATGACGTTCAGCTCGCCCTTCGAGTAGACTCGCTCGAAGAGACAGCGGATGACTGCTTGGTTCTCGTCGGCGACCTGACTGCGTTTCGTGGTTAATTCGCTCGGCATGTGTGTTCTCCACCGATTCTAATGACGGCGAGGGGAATGAATGTAATTAGAATATCATTTCTATAGAAACTCCAATAGAACGACAATCCTATAAAGGAGCTGATACGACCCGTGAACTCAGACTGCTGGCATAAGTCTAATCTCCATATCAAGGTCGTTAACGCTCTTCGACCTCGGTACGTGAACGCCCCACAGAGTCTTGGGCTCTGCTCGCTACTACTCTGTATGAACGATTCGTTCCCGGCAGAGTGGGGACGGGGAACCGCCACAGTCAGGAACGAAGCGTTCCAACTCCTCTCGGACAAGACTCGACTCAAGATCCTGCAAACCCTCTGGGAGGTGCACGATCCCACGGATCCAGCGCCGATACGGTTTTCTGACCTCCGCGAGCGCGTCGACGTTGACGATCCCGGCAGGCTCAACTATCACCTCAAGAAGCTCTCGACCCACTTCGTCCATCACTCAGACGGGGGGTACGAACTTCGTGAGGCGGGCAAACGGATTATCCGGGTCGTGATCGCGGGGACAGCGATCGATGAGGTGACGATCGAGCCAATCGAGATCGCCGTTTCGTGCATCTTCTGTGGTGGGCCGACAACACTCGAATACGAAAACGGGCTGCTCTCGCACTGGTGTACCAGCTGTACTGCTCGCTGTGTCGCAAGCTATCCGGCGGGACTCCTTAGCAGCGAGGAACACCCACCTGCTGGAATGCTAAACAGGACTCCAAGCGAGGTGTACCGATCACATCGGGTGTGGATCAAACACCGAGAAGCCTCCGTAATGGAGGGCGTCTGTCCCGAGTGCTCCGGTCCGATGCCGGTCGAGTCGATTCGCATCTGCGACGACCACGCTCCGGATCCGGAGGATGAGGACGTATGTGACGAATGCGGCTCGATTTTTTGGGGAATAGTCTATCACATGTGTGATGTCTGTAAATTTGTCTGGAAACTGCCAACCCTACTCTATCCACCGACCCACCCGGCCGTAATCGCGTTCTACTACGACCACGGGGTTGAGTTTGACCTTGCCTCACACGAGCAACGTGCCCGTCTTCTCGAGTATCAGGAAAAAGTCGTCTCAAAGGACCCGCTCAGGCTCAGAACGACGATTTCAATCGACGGGGACGAACTCCGAATCACGTTCGACGAACAGATGACTGTCGTCGATGTGAACCAGGGATTCTCTACCTAACCTGAGCCGAAACTGATGGCTGTACGAATCAGGGACCTGCGGTGGCACTTCTGAACTTTAGGGTCACCTACCCCGAGACCGGGAAGTTCGTCGATTCCGTTGAGTTGGTAGGTCCCGGGAATGGAGACACTCATTCCTCGATAGTAGAGAAATCCATGTTTTCCTTGACCGAGTGGGCGTCGTAGATGAGTTGTCTGACCTATTCCTGCGTTGTCATCAACCCACCACAAGGCCGTGGACTCCTAATTTGATTATGAAATGTCGCAGACGGTGTGATAGAGACGTGAGCCACAAGTCGATCGCCATCCAATTGGTCAATAGTGATTCGAGTCTGTAACGACCATGGCTACTTCGCTGATGATTGCTGCCCTGTCTGCGGTAATGAAGGAGAGCCTGTACTCGAGGAAAGGCGGCGACGGCAACTCTCGAAGTTTGTGAGTGGTGCGTTGCGTCACTTTCCCGATGATGTCGAATTATCAATCGACGCACACGGGTGGACCAACTACGATTCCCTCGTCGATACTGTCACAGACAAGTACGCGTGGGCTGAACCCAGACACGTTGAGGCGGTCGTTGCTACCGACGAGAAGGGGCGGTTTGAACGTCAAGATGAACAGATTCGTGCCGCCTACGGCCACTCGATCGACGTTGACCTCGAAGCGACGGAATCGACAGTACCAGACCGGCTGTACCACGGGACCGACCCACAGATTCTTAACATAATTTTCGAAGAAGGATTGCGGTCAATGTCACGGCAGTACGTGCACCTCTCAGCAACACCCGAGGAAGCTCGCACCGTCGGACGACGACACGCTGACAATCCAGCCGTGCTCGCGGTTGACGCTGGTGCGATGAAACGAGACGGATACCAAATCAGCAAGCGGGGAGCAGAAACGTTCACCGTTGAGCGTGTTCCGCCCAAATATATCGATGGCCATACTTGAGCCGCATGACTTTCCAACACGCTGAACAGTAGCCATCCTACCCGATACGGTCGAATATGTTGTCGAAGTCGAAGCTCTCCAGATTCGTCGAGACATCATCGTATTGTTAACCCACGAACACCGACGCGGCACTGTCACTCTCGAACAACGTGTCTACGGGACGATCCTCCAGACTCGCGAGCCGGCCGCAGCGAGCGCCATCGCCAAACGAGCAGACTGTGACCCAAAGACCGCTCGGAAGTACTTGGATTGGTTTAGCAAACTAGGCGTCGTTACGTGCCACGATGGCCATCCGGTCACCTACGATCGTAACGATGCTTACTTCGAGTGGCGGCGAATCGACCAGCTTGCAGCCGACCACTCTATCGAGGAACTCCAAGAGCGTGTCCGAGAGCTGACCTCGCGTATCAACGAGTACGAAGACGTGTACGATGTCACGACACCAGCGGCCGTTGACGCCGTTGCCGCTGCAGAGGCAAGCGACGGTCAGGCCATCGGCGACGTCTACAGTGATCTGGGCGACCGCTCGTGAGGAGCGCACACGGTGTCTCAGCGCGTGCTGTGTCGTTTTGTACCTCCCGTACAGTGGGAGGTCGAATCGGTGCTTTCCGATTCGATGTCTCGTCACTCGAGACGATTCGATTGTAACTAGAGTTGGTGAGGCGTGATGCACCAAAAGATTTGATCTCTCATTTTCGACGCAAGTCATCGCTGTAACGACGGTATTAGCAGGAACATCATCGGCTTGACTGGTACTATGTATCAGTGGCCGTGCTGAGTGTCGTATTTCATCTTCGCAAGATGCTCTCTGAAGAGTGAGACCACTTCGGCTAAAAATTTGGTACCGCGATGTGATGTGATTCAGCTAGCATCTGGTGCATGCCCAACAGTGATAGCGAGTCTTGGTACCAGTCCTACATTCGCCGCGTCATTGTATCAAGCGATACCCAAGGATAGATGGGTAGTCCCGAAGAGGCATTCTCAGTTTGCTCAACTATCGAGTTCTATAACTGATATCTAACCATCCACAACGACGTGCACATCACGGACTATACCTGTGGTACGACCCCGTGCCCCGCTCCTTTGATATCTATACGAGGTCCGTATTTCCGCTCAATCACGTCTTCTGCGAGCAGGAGATTCCCGTCCAAGTCAACGTAGTTGAATGCCCCAGTACCTGCAACGAGGTGTGCGCTCGTATGGATTCCGATCGCACTCTCCAGCATACAGCCTATCATCAGTTCGAGATCAGCCGCCTTCGCAATGGCGACGATATCAGCGACGGCGAGGATGCCAGACTTTCCAAGCTTGACGTTGATTACGTCAACCGCATTTTCTCGAACGACACGGAGTGCATCCGCGGGTGTAAAGATCGATTCATCTGCAGCGATAGGTGTACTCACCGACTCACGAGCCAACGAGAGACCCGAGATGTCTGTCTTCGGAACAGGCTGTTCGATGAGTGCAATGTCGATTTCGCGAGAGCGCATTTGAGATGCAAAGTAGACGGTCTCTTTCACCGACCACCCTTGATTTGCATCAACTTTCAACTCGGCATCCTCCGCGACCTGGTGAATCGCAGCGATACGCTCAATATCTCCGTTTACGTCATTTCCAGTTTTAATTTTCAGATGCTCGAACCCGTTTTCGATTGCGCGTGACGCGGTCGAAGCCGCCTCTTCAGGAGACAGAATGGGAATCGTGAGATCTGTCGTCACCGGCTGTACGGTGCCCCCGAAGAGTGCAGCGAGTGGGATCTCACGTTCTCGACAGTATGCGTCAAGAAGAGCAGTCTCGACTGCAAACAGAGCCGAAACCATGCCGGGGAAAGTCGCGCGCACTCTCTCGATAAGCCGACGATAGTCGCCGATTTCCTCGCCTTCCAAGAGTGACGCGGTCTCTCCCGCGACTGCCAATGCCGTCGTTTGTGTTTCACCTGTAACCGGTGCGATTGGGGAACCCTCCCCGTATCCGATGGTACCAGACTCTGTTTCGATCGTTACGAGAACGTTTGCCGCTTCGTATTGCGTTCCGAGCGAGATCTCGAATGGCTCGTTCATTGAGAGATTGAGCGCTTCTACCGAGACACGTGTGATTATGCTCATTAGGGAACGACTCTCCTCGTGTCGCGCGAGTCCTGTACTGCTTCAAGTAGCGCTTCCGGACCACCGTCATCGAAGATGTTCGCTGCTGGAAGGCCAGTCGTTGACGTCACATCTTCAGGTGACCCCCACGTCGACACGGCTGCGACAGTCGCATCGGAGAGTGATTCGATAGTAGCACGCTCGTGTTCGATTCCGCTCACAGCGAACTGTTCGAAGTGTGTTCGCTCGGACCGGTTCGGATCGTCTGCGAGAACGACGATATCGGGCCACGCGCCGTGAAGAATCGCGAGCGTGACTCCGGAGTATGCACGGTGGGTGAGAGACGCTTGCCCTTCGACGAAGACGATGTCGTGTTCTTGCGCTGTATCGTAGACGAGACCCTCTACCGCCCCAGCCGCGAAGTCGGCAGGGATACGGTCGATGACGATGCCTCGGTTCGCACCGACCATCGTTCCGGTTTGGCCTGTCGCGACCCATCCGGCATCAAGGCCGGCGGCACGAGCGGCTCGATACAACTCGAACGTCGTAGTCCGCTTCCCGACAGCGCAGTCTGTGCCCATCGTCAGGACGATATCGGCGTCAAGTTCGCTCACTCGGCCATCTGCGACCCGCAGTTCTGTTTCGGGGGGTGCTTTTCGCACGTCGAACAGGCGAACGCCACAGTCGCCCGCTAACAGGTTCCAGTCGTCGTCGTCGCTGAGGAACACGTGCAATCCGGAGACGATGTCACATCCCGAGCGCATCGCTTCTTGAATGGTGCCGATCCAAGAATTAGGGAGCTTGCCTCCGGCAGGCGCAACGCCGACGATGAGCGCCTCTGCCTCCGGGGCGTGTCGAATAGCGGTCTCGAAGGTGTCGACAATAGGGATGTCGGGGGCATCCGCTTTCTCGAGCACCGTGGGCACAGACATCCCAGCTGTCGTTGAATCGATGACGGCACGTGCGTCGAACAGTTCGCTGTGCATCACGACCCCGTTTGCGGTCTTCCCGCCTGTACGACCGAATTCACCCTCGGCAAGAACGATAGCAGGCGTAGAGGCCTCGAACTGACTGTGCAAATCCATGGTCTACCCAGCAATTTAGGTTGGAAAAACCCAGTCCCTATCATGCAAGGAAGCCGAGAGTTGCCGAGTGAACCTCTTCGAGATTCATCCTGTCCTCAGAATTGAAACAGTTTCAACGTAAATACTTAATTTTCTATCAATATAGTCGTATAGGGAGGATTCCCCTTGCATGCGTGGGTATCGTCTTATCGTGGTTGGATAATACGCGTTCAGCAGAACGAAGATGGATGATATGACCGACCATGCCAAAGCCGTTCGGACCCCAGAAGACCTCCGTGGTACCGCGCTTGACAGGCGCGAATACCTCCGTTTGCTCGGTGGGGGGAGCGCTCTCGTCCTCTCGTCTTCACTGGCAGGATGTACTGGAAGCGGCGGCAGTGGCGGCGATACTGGAGGGAATTCCAGCGATGGGGCAAGTGGTAGTAGCGGCAGTGGGTCGGTGCCCGAAGAACTCGTTCTCGCTCGGGCAGGTGACTCAGAAGCACTCGACCCGCACGTCACGACCGCCTCCTACTCAGAGCAGGTGATGAGCCTCATCTACGATCCGCTCGTCACGATGGACTTCGAGGGGAATTTCTCACCAGGATTGGGTAAAGAGTGGCAGGTCAATGATGCAGGAACGGAGTGGACAATCGAACTCAACGACGGTATCAGTTTCCACAACGGCGATGCGTTCACTGCCGACGACGTCGTATTCACGTACAACCGTCTGCTGAACAAGCCCGCACTTCTCAAGTGGGCCGTCGGCCCGATGTCGGGCGTCGAAGCGACTGGCGAGAACTCAGTGACGTTCACTTTCGACGAGAAATACGCCCCGTGGAACACCTACAGCAGTTACGGTGGCTACTTCGGCATCATCCCACGTGGCCCAGTAGAAGCCGACGAGGACGCGTTCGCGGCGAACCCTGTCGGTACGGGCCCGTACAAACTTGATGAGTGGGTTCGTGGAGATCACATCACACTCACGAGAAACGACGAGTGGAGCACACCGCACTCGCCGGAAATCGAGTCCGAAGACGCTCCACTTCCGAAGAAGATCACGTTCCGAGTAATCCCGGAGGAACTTCCGCGTGTTCAGGCGCTTCTCTCGGGTGACGTGGATATCCTCCTGGCCCGCGACTTCCCACAACGAGAACTCTCGACGATCCAGGACGACTCGGGGACGACTGCCGAAGTGTTCACCTCGAACAACGCAGGCTACGTCGCGTTCAACGTGCAACAGGCGCCGACCGACGATGTCACCGTTCGGAAGGCACTCGCGCACGCAATCGACAAAGAACGGATCATCGAGGACATCTACCAAGGCCTCGGGGCGGAGAACTGGGTCCCCTTCTCGGAGAACCTCCTCGGATGGGCGGGCGAGGACGTTCGAGATCAGCTCGGATACGAGTTCGACCCGGAGAAAGCAGGACAACTCCTCGATGATGCCGGCTGGACGATGGACGGGGAATTCCGCTCGAAGGATGGAGAGCGCCTGACGATAGACATAGTCTCGACGAACACCCCACCACCGCGTGTGCAGACCGCAGAGGAGATGGTCTCGATGTTCGCTGACGTCGGTATCGAGGCGGAACTCACCACGTACGAGTACAACACCGCCTACGACGAGTTCGGCAAAGGAGAGTCGAACGTCATGTACGGGACCGTCTCGTGGTTCGACACCGACATCGTCAACTTCCTGTGGGGATCGGCGAACGCGGGCGCGTCGAACCTCTCGTTCCTTGAGGATCCGGAGGTCGACGAGATGATCGCTAAAGGCGCGACCTCTATCGACGCGGAAGAACGCGAGGCGGCCTACCGAGAACTCCAGTTGAAGGTGATGGAGATGTGTCCGTGCCAGCCCGTCATGACGTACGAACAGGCGACAGGACTGCAGACTGCTGTCCAGAACTACAAGCAACATCCCTCACTGCTCACACCCGTCTACCACGACGTGACCCTCGACGAGTAGCGTCGACTGCCGCGTCTATTCATTTCCTATGAACGACATCTTACAATACGTCGTCAAACGGCTTCTCTGGGCGGTGCCGGTACTGCTCGGTGCGTCGTTCGTCGCATTCATCATGGTGCATCTGGCTCCGGGCGATCCTGCACGACTCATGCTCGGTGAACGAGCCAGCGCTGCCCAAGTCGAACAGCTCAGGATAGAACTCGGGCTGAACCAGCCGCTGTACGTTCAGTACATGGGCTTTCTCGGAGACGCCATCCAAGGTGATCTCGGACGCTCGATTCGGAGTCAACAGCCCGTCACCGACCTCATCGTCGGCCGCCTCCCGTATACGATACAGCTCGCCGTATCGAGCCTCGTCGTTTCGCTCGCGATTGCGCTTCCGACGGGCATCCTCGGTGCGCTCAGGAAAGGCCGCTTGACGGACCACGTGAGCCGTATCGTCGCACTCCTCGGTATCAGCATGCCGAACTTCTGGCTCGGCCTCATCCTTATCGTCGTCGTCGCGGTCGAACTGAGTTCTCGGTTCGGTATCGATGCGTTCCCCTTGTTCGGGATGACGCTCGTTACTGAAGACCCCGTAGAAGGGATGTTCTCGGTCGTCCTTCCGGCGCTCGCACTCGGAACGGCGCTCGCCGCGCTCGTAATGCGGATGATCCGCGGCGGCGTTCTCGACGAGATTAATCAGTCGTACGTCCGCACAGCCCGCGCCTACGGAATCAGCGAAGGCGAAATCACGTACGTCTACGTCCTGAAGAACGCAATTCTCCCGACGATCACGGTCGTCGGGCTGCAACTAGGTTATCTCATCGGAGGGAGTGTCATCGTCGAGACCGTCTTCGGCATTCCCGGTATCGGTCAGTTGGCGATCAATTCGATCTTCGCACAGGACTTCCCGGTCATCCAAGGGATCGTCCTCCTCGTCGCCGTTGCATTCGTCGCGTCGAACCTCCTCGTCGACGTGCTGTACGGGTTCCTCGACCCACGAATCCGGTACGGGGGTGAGAACGCGTGAGCAACGCTCGTTCGCACGAGTACGTCGGAACCAGAGCGCGCATCGTCGACCGAATTCGGGGAGATACGCTCGCGATGGTCGGTGGCGTCATCGTCGCAGGAGTGTTCGCCGTTGCGCTGTTCAGCGCCATCGACGAGTTCCTTCTCAATCGCCAGCTGGTGACGATGGTGGTCGCTGATCCCTACGAGACCAACCGGTTTGCACGCTTGCTCGCACCCAGTCTCGAACATCCGTTCGGCACCGACGAGCAAGGGCGCGACATTTTCGCGCGGACGCTCTACGGCACTCGAACGAGTGTCGTCGTCGGCCTCGCCGCGGTCGGCTTCGCGAGTGTCGTCGGCATCGTCGTCGGCAGCATCACCGCCTACTACGGTGGCCTCACTGATATGGTCGGGATGCGCGCGATGGACGTTCTTCTCTCCTTTCCGTCCATTCTGCTCGCAATCGCGTTGATGGCAATCCTGGGTCGCGGACTGGAGAACGTCATCTTCGCGATTGCAATCGTCTACGTCCCGACGTTCGCCCGGATCACGCGGAGCGAAGTCCTCTCGGAGAAGTCCGAGCAGTACGTCGGTGCGGCGCGGGCGATGGGGTATCCGGATACGAACATCGTCTCACGGGAGATCCTCCCGAACTCGTTGACGCCGATCATCGTCCAGTTCACGTTCAGTATGGCGACGGCCATCATCGCCGAAGCTGCCCTCTCGTTTCTGGGACTCGGTGTCTCTCCGATTCATCCCACGTGGGGGATTATGCTCTCGGGTGCACGCCAGTACATCACGTCTGCGTGGTGGTACTCGGTGTTCCCCGGTCTCGCCATCATGGTCACGGTTCTCGGATTCAACTTGCTGGGCGACAGTCTCCGCGATGCACTCGACCCACAGCAACAGCGTGACGCCGAGGGGAGGATGTGATGTCGGTACTGAACGTGGAGAACCTCCACACCTACTTCGACACGGAGCGGGGTCAGGTCCGCGCCGTCGACGGTATCGACCTCGAAATCGGCGAAGGCGAAATTGTCGGCCTCGTCGGTGAGAGCGGATCCGGTAAGAGCGTCACTGCGCTGTCGGTACTCGGACTCATCGACCCACCTGGTCGTGTCGTCGAGGGGAGTATTGAGTACGACGGTGTTGACCTGCAATCGCTTTCGAGCGCGGAGCTCGGTGCGCTGCGAGGTAGTGACATCTCGATGGTGTTCCAAGATCCGATGACGGCATTCAATCCGACCCAGACGGTCGGTCGACAGCTCCATGACGTCCTCCGGACACACGAAACCGGTCCAGTACATCCGCTCGTGCGTCTGTTCGGGTTCGATCACTCCAGCGAGTACAAATCGAGAGTTATTGACGCGTTAGAGCGTGTCGGAATTCCGAGTCCGGAATCCCGTTACGACGACTATCCACACGAGTTCTCTGGCGGAATGCTCCAGCGGGCGATGATCGCGATGTCCGTTCTCTGCGACCCGTCTTTGGTGCTCGCAGACGAACCGACGACCGCACTTGACGTCACAATTGAACGGCAGATTCTCGCGCTGTTTCGCGAACTCGTCGACGACCTCGGCACCTCGGTACTCTGGATTACGCACGATATCTCGGTCGTCGCCGCGCTCTGTGACCGTGTCGTCGTCATGTACGCCGGGAGAGTCATGGAGGAAGGACCGGTCGGTTCCGTCCTCTCTGACCCACAACACCCCTACACGCAAGGGCTGCTACAGTCGGTTCCGCGCTACGACGAACCGGACCGTGAACTGTACGTGATGGAAGGCAGTGTCCCAAACCCGGTCGACTTACCCTCACAATGTCGATTTGCCGACCGCTGTCCAGAGGCACACGAACGGTGTTTCGACGCACATCCGGAACTCTATCGGACTGAGGACGGCCGTGCCGCGTGTTATCTCGTCGAAGAGTCGATGGCGATGGAGGAACATCTATGAGTCTCGTCGAGACCCAAAACCTCACGAAGCACTTCGACACCGGTTCTGGGCTCCTCTCACGATTCCTCGACCGTGAGGTCGTCCACGCCGTTGACGGTGTCGATCTGTCAATCGAGCGCGGACAGACACTCGGGTTAGTTGGAGAGAGTGGCTGTGGAAAGAGTACGCTCGGGCGAACGCTTCTGCGACTTCACGACCCGACGAGCGGCCGAATCATCTTCGATGGAGAGGACATCACGGCGTACAATCAACGTCAGTTGCGCGAGATACGTCGACGGATGCAGATCGTCTTTCAGGACCCTCGGTCGAGCCTGAATCCCCGTCAGACCGTCGAAGAACTGCTCCGAAAGCCTATCGAGTTTCACGATATCGCTCACGGAGAAGATGCACGCGAGATTGTCTACCGGACACTTGAAGACGTCGGCTTGCAACCGGAGCACGCGAGTCGTTATCCACACGAGTTCTCTGGCGGACAACAGCAACGCATCGGACTCGCCCGAGCGTTGGTTGTGAACCCCGAGTTCGTGGTTCTCGACGAACCGACGAGTGCGCTCGACGTGAGTGTTCAAGCGAAGATTCTCCGCCTCATCAGGCGACTGAGATCGACGTACGACCTCACGCTCATCTTCATCAGTCACGACCTCAACGTGATCCGCCACGTCTGCGACGAAGTCGCAGTGATGTACCTCGGTCGAATCGTTGAGACCGCTCCCGCCGCGGCGTTGTACGACGACCCCAAACATCCCTACACAGAGGCACTCTTGGATTCGATTTCGCTTCCTGAGGCTGGGATGCAACGTGAACTTGCCCCGACTATCGAGGGCGACATTCCGAGTCCGATTCACCCACCAGAGGGCTGTCGGTTCCACACGCGGTGTCCAAAAGCGTTCAACGAGTGCTCGGTGACGAACCCGGCGCTCGAACCGAGGAGAGAAGACGGTGACAGAGAGAATCGAACGGTGGCGTGTCATCTCTACGAAACAGCAGATGCGACTGTGCGACCGTAGTCTCGCAGTCCCTACTATCTTCGCTCCGGAGTTCATCATTGGGGAACGGTAGGGTAACGTCGATGATGTCGAACCAAGGAGATTCCAACTAAGCCGATGGAGAGACAACCAACGGCCACAGCCTACAGTCGGCTATTTCTCATCCATTGCAACCATAGTCGAGCTACAGTGGTCGCGTAATCTTGCTTCGACCGTATAACGGGCTTTTGAATTCCCAATCGAGCGGCGTGGTTTCTCGAAATCACAAACTCGAAGATCTCAGAACCTCGCTCACGGACGCGCGATATTCGAGAGTGGTATACTGCTTACTCCGCTCGGAGCGCTCTGCCGGGGGTCGCACCCGTCGTTTCACCGTCGCGAACAACGAACTCTCCGTCGACAAGAACGTGCTGAATCCCGGTCGGATAGCGGGATGGGTTCTCGAACGTTGCTGGCGAGGACACCGTTTGTGGGTCGAACACAACGAGGTCGGCGTCCATTCCGGGCCTGAGTAATCCTTTCGAGTGAAGACCGAAGATACGGGCTGGCAGCGAGGTGGCCTTCCGAACTGCTTCCGGAAGCGAGAGTAGGTTTCGTCGGCGGGTGTACTCACCGAGAACCCGTGGGAATGTGCCGTATACACGTGGATGTGGCCGCCCACCGAACAATCCATCACTCCCGATACAAACCCATGGCGTTTCGAGAATCGTCTCCACGTCCGACTCTACGAGCGTGTGTACGCGGATACTCACACCGAGTTCTTCTTCGACCAGCAAGTCACACACCGCCTTGATCGCATCACAACCACGACCGTCAGCAATCTCTCTGATACTCGCTCCCTCTGCATCGATGTTGTCTTCGCTCGTGACGCTCGTCACGTACACGTTCTCCCACCCAGCGAGTCCGCCAAAGTTCTCCCAGCCGTCGATACGCCACTCCTTGACGTCACGGCGAATCTGCTCTCGTATCGTCTCGTCTGTGAGCTGTTCGAGCATCTCGTCCGGCCCGTTAGCGTGAAGCCATGGTGGGAGTAACGCCGACAACATCGTACTCCCTGCAGTGTACGGATACATCTCCGCAGTGAAGTCGACGCCGCGGTCCCGCGCAGCTTCGATCAGATGAATCGCACGGTCGGCGGTACCATGTTGGGTTTCGCCTGCGGTTTTGAAGTGTGAGAGATGGAGCGGTGCACCCGTCTCGACTCCGATATCGACGAACTCGTCCAGCGCCTCCCATATCCACCGCCCCTCGCTCCGAATGTGAGCAACGAACGGTCGCCCAGTCGGTGCGACTGCGTTCGCGAGCGCACGGACTTCCTCGGTCGATGCATACGTGCACGGCGTATAGATCAGTCCGGTCGACAGGCCGACAGCGCCGTCTTCGAGTGCAGTCTCGACCCGTGCACACATCTCGTCGAGTTCGTCGCTCGTCGGGTTGCGGTCTGACATTCCCAGCACGTCGAACCGAACGGTTCCATGGCCGACGAGTGTCGCGACGTGCGGCGAAATTCCACGATCGACGACGGCGTCGAGGTAGCTATCGACGCCACTCCAGTTCCACGGATCGTCGAATCCACCGGCGAGAGCCGAGAGCTGTCGCTGCCAAACGTCAGGGTCACCGTCGTACAGTGGGGCCATCGAAAAACCGTCTTGACCGAGAATTTCGGTGGTGATACCCTGTCGAATCTTCGGTGCGAGTGTCGGGTCTGAAAACAACTGTAAATCCGAGTGCGAGTGTGTGTCGATGAACCCCGGACAGACGATTGCACCCTCACCATCGAGTACCTCGTCGACCGGGAAATCGGTCGAGGTCTGGCGAAAAATCCGGTCTATCTGACCGTTTGAAACTGCAATCGCCCCACGAAACCACGGGGCACCGCTCCCATCCAGTATCCGGACGTTATCGAGGAATAAATCAGTCATACGTCGGCCACGCTTGTACGTCGCATATATCGCTCCCCTAGGAATGAAGGGTTCACTTCCAGAATTGCCTCAATCTCGGGGTGACAGCCGAGCAACACCGTCGACCCTTGCTATCTAGGGGATAGTGTTATACCCTCGAATTGGCATGAGCCACCAATGAGCACGGTCGGGCCAAACGAACTCAGTGGTAGTAACTCGCAGTACAAACAGGTACGACTGAAAATTCGCCACCCCGGATGCTGGACCCTCGATACGACGAATGAGTGCCCCGATACACGGATCATCGAAAAGTCACTCTATCCCTCCGAAGACGATATCACCGCAGATCTCATCCTCATCGCGGATGGTGAGACGTCGCTCTCGGCGTTCATCGAAACCATCGACAATCACGATGTCGTCGACTCCGTGACGATTTTGAAGCAGACAGATACCCGCGCACGAGTGCTCGTCGTCTACGAACGGACGAGCAGTATCGTCCCCAGTATGGCCAACACAGGGTTCGTTCCGATCGTTCCCGTCCACGTCTACCGTGGATACGAGTACTGGACGATGATGGCCCGAACGGACCGACTTGGGAACATCATCGAGACCCTCCAGCAAAACTTCGACGTCACTATCGAAGCGATACACGGCTTCACCGAGGGTTCGGCTGTTGAGTTCGACAATATCTGCGACCAGATCAATAGCGAACTCTCGCCGCGACAGCGCGAATGTCTGCTCGCCGCCGCAGGTAAAGGGTACTACGAGTGGCCGCGCCAGACGAGCGCAAAAGAAATCGCGACCGAATTAGATATCAGTGGTCCCACGTTCCTCGAACACCTTCGTATCGGCGAGCACAAAGTCATGCAGCACGTGCTCCACCAGTTGGAACGGACACCCGAACTGTGACTCCACGATCGAGATCCGGCTAACGGGCTCGTTCCCAGAAGTTCAAGAAGTTCTCACCGAGCAGTTTCCGTTGTTCCTTCGGCGTGAAGCCCCGCTCGTCTAAGCCTTCTGGGATGACCTGCCAGTCTTCGTACGAAGACATCGGTCCGAAGCCGACACCGACTTCGACTCCGTGTTCAGCGCGGAAACCCATCCCAGTGAACGATTCTTCGAGACCACCCCGCAGTGGTTCGGGAATCTCTGGTGTCCACGACCCCCAGTCAGTTCCGATTCCGACCCGGTCGATACCGATTTTGTCGACGGCGTACTCGATGTTGTCGAAGAACAGGTCGAGCTCGGCATTCGGATTCCCCGGATCGAGGAAGAACGGGACAGCTACGACACCGTAGTATCCGTCGACAGCGGCGAGCGCATCGAGTTCCTCGTCGCTCTTCCCTCGGTCGTGGTCCGCCAGCGACCGGCTGAACGCGTGTGTGACCGCCACTGGCTTCTCGGCTGTCTCTATCGCGTCGAGTGTCGTCTGCGTTCCACAGTGAGAGAGGTCGACGATCATCCCCCGCTCCTGAAGCCGTTCGACGATATCGACGCCGTGATACGACAGACCAGAGTCCGTCCGCTCGGTACACCCGGTACCGACGAGATTCCGGCTGTTGTAGGTCAGTTGGACGATCTGTACGCCTGCGTTGTGGAGTACGTCGACTTCCGTCACGTCGCCAGCAGTCGCCGCGCCTCCATTCTGGACGTTGAGGACGATACCGACGTGACCGTCGTCGACGACGGTGCGTGCTTCCTCGGGACTCGTGACTTTCTGCATCCAGTCAAGCGCATCGATACGTGCTTGCCATCGCGCGAGGTCGCGCCGAACCCCTTCCGCGTAGGTCAACGCCGAGTCGAGGCTTCCCATCGTCGCGCTCACGAGATTCACTCCTGCGGCGTCGTACGCGTCACGCATCTCCTGGGCGAACTCCTCGTCGTCGCGAAGTTGGTCTACCTGTGCGTTCTCCATCGCATCTAAAGCAGCCCCCGCAGATGCGCCACGCGAGAGGGCGGCGTTCATCGCGTCGTCGATGCGGGTCGACCGGATCAGAGGGGTCCCACGTGGGTAGTAGTCGAATACTGGGTTTCGCATGGGGGGTATCTGAGAGAGGCGATACCAAAAGACAAACCCCTCTGATGATAGGACGCAGGCTTAACCCCTGAACCGGCGCTTACGAGAACATGCCAACAATCGACCGTACGACCTGCGCGGCAGTCGAATCGTTCGTCATCGACTGGATGGACGACAATGGAATTCCTGGTGCGAGCTTGGCTCTGGTAAAGGGAGACGAACTCGTTTATGCTGATGGCTTCGGTGCCCGTGATGTCTCCGAGAATCTTCCGTCGACGAGCGACACACTCTATGGGATCGGGTCAATCACGAAGTCGTTCACCGCCTTGGCTATTCAGCAACTCGCCGAGGATGGAGAACTTGAGCTCACAGACCCCATTAGTGAGTACGTTGACCGCTACACCGATGCACCGGGAGACCCAATTTCGATCCATCAATTGCTGACTCACACCTCCGGACTGCCAAGCGATGGAAGCGCTGCTGTACTCATCGCACGTCTCATGGGGGCTGGTGAAGTCGCCTCGCCCATTACAAGCGACAGCGATTTTTCGAGACACCTGTGGGGAGCACTCGAAGAACGTCTCACCGACGAAGATGAGCACTTCTTCTACTACAATTCCGGCTACACCGTCCTCGGCGAAGTCGTAGAGAGCATTACCGGGAAGTCCTACGAGAAGTACGTTCAGGAGCAGATTCTCGAGCCGCTCGGAATGACTCGGTCGACTTTCGACTCCGACTCGTTCGAGAAGCAAGAAGACCGAATGACACCCTATTTCCACGGAGAGGGAGGTTTGGAGACAGGGTCGTTCCCATTTGACGAAACAATCTATGCTCCTGGGGGACTTCTCAGCTCGGTCACTGAAATGTCGAACTATCTTCGGATGAATATGAACGGTGGGGAGTTCGAGGGAAACCACCTACTCTCGTCGGAGAATCTCGCCGAACTGCACGAGCCAGCCTCAACGAGATTGCAGTATCTGAATGGGGAGACACAGCGTTACGGATGCGGTTGGATGATTTCAGACCTCGTTGGCGACCGGCTAATCGGACATGGTGGGTCCATTGGAGTATGTACTGCGTATCTCGGATTCCTCGAAGAGGCAGCTGTCGGTGTCGTGTTACAGTGCTCGACCTCTCCGAAAGTACACCCAATGAACGTCGGCCCGGCGATACTGGCAATCGTGCAGGGTGAGGACCCCACAAACGCTGTCCCTCAGTTCGGCCTCGACACCAAGTTGGATGCGGTGACGGGCGATTACGAGTCGTACCGAGGTATTACAACCGCAACCGTCGACCGTGTCTCCGGTGGGTTGACTGTGGAGTACGGGAGTGGTCGCGCGACACAGAAACTGCTCGTGCTACCCGAAAGTACCGATCCGACAGATTTTGAATTCTACACTGTCACTCCTGATGGGAGTCGTACACCAGTCAGGTTCGAACAGACGACCGATAGCATGGAAATGTTCGTCGACCGTTGGCGACTCCACCGGGCATAGGTAAGCAGCACGACCGGCGTGCTTAGTCAGAGCGTGCAATACCGCGGACTTCGAGGAGTCGCTCATGCAGTTGACGTGACCCCAGCGAATGCCGAGCGCCGAGGAGAGCTGAGCAATCTGCCCCTCTCGATGGTAGAGTTCTTGCGGGACGTACCCCGATCGAAACGCCCGGGCGTCAGTGATCAGTCGATCCATCTATCCCCAGCTCTCGAACGCCGAGAGCTTCGAATCCTGCGAGCCTGCGAGCGCGTTCTCGATAGCGGACTGACGCCAGCCGAGCGGCGAGAGGACGCTCTCCGCCGCACGGAGGAGTAGCGTCTCGTAGAAGTCGGCATCGTACTCCAAGGGTTCCTCATGTGCCAACGCCACCCGGTCTCTCGACCGTTTCTCGTCGTCGACGACGACGTAGGAAACGCTCTCACCTGGACTTCGACTGAGGCCGTGTCCTTCGGCCCGTTCGAGTGCTGCCGCGTTCCGTGTGTACTGCGAATACTCGCCGGCGTTCTTTGAGACTCGATTGTCAATCAGAAGATTTTCCAGCTCAACACTGCCACGCCGAAGGCGCTCAACCCACAGTTTCAGTCGGTCGCAGACGCGTTCTGGTTCTCGATGCTCGTCAAGGACTCGAACCAAATCCTTCTGCGCTTCTTCGATGAACGCCGGCGTACTACGCTGTCGGCACTCAATACCCCGATACTTGTACTCGTCCTCGTCGGCGATCTTTCCGAAATATTTCGTCAACGCGCCAGCGTCGCTATCGCGCATCGGGACGAATGCAATCCAATCGTATGCTGCCTCGTATTCCAATCGTATCCCTACCTCGCGAGTGATTTGCTCGGCGAGTTCGTCGAGCGGGGTCTGCGCCTCGTTCTCAACCCGCCGGACCCAGATACTGTCGACGATCCCGTGGACGATTTCCCATCCGTTCTGCTCGAATATCTGCTTCGAGTCGAGGAGAATCTCTCGAGCGAACGCGTTGATCGCCTCGTGGCCCTCGATACGCCCGAACTTCGCGTTCGAAAATCCCTGATACCCGAAGCAAGAGACGAGAATCCACTTGATCGCGTTCGATCGACCCTCTAACGCTTTCTCTCGCTCTGGGTCGTCTATCTCTTGAAGCTCGGCTTTGATAGCGTCGCGGTCTTCGATGAGCGGTTCAAGGACGTCCGGGAGGTACCCTCGCTCGTCGCAGATACAGTAACCCAGTCCCGGTACGTCCTCTCGACCAGCGTGACACTCACAGCGAATCTTCTCGGGACTCACGTTGCGAGTGACGATGATGTTCGGGTACAACGACGAGAAGTCGAGTTCGTAGACGTCCTCGTGGAAACCCACCTTCGGTGCGAATGTAAATCCGCCGCGATCTGCCTCGTGCAGCTGGCGCATCGTCTTGAACTGCTCGTGCCGCCAGGAGTTCCACGGAACCAACACACCTCGTTTCCGCGCCTCTCGAATCTGAATCGCTGTAAGGATGTTCCCAATAGAAGACCAGGCTAACTCCTGAAGCGGTTTCCCCGACCGTTCGACGAGGTCGAGACAGCCGTCGAGGTTCGTCTGGTTCCACATGAACGTATTCGACCGGTCGATGATTATCCGACCCGGGAGGTTGTACCGCGCTGGCGAGTGGCCAACTTTCCCGTAACTCGCGTACGTCGACTTTCCCGCGAGTTGTTGCCAACCGGAGAGACGCCCTAACTCAAACTCATGATTCCCCACCCGCTCGGCTTGTTGGTACAATTTCGGGATTACCTCACTCGTGTTGAGCAGGAGGACATCCGGGTCGTCAGCGCTGAGATGGTTGCTCACCGCCTCGATGATATCCACCTGCGTTCCGCTCACCGTCTCGTCTCCTAGCTCGACCGTCGTGATCTGTCCACTCGAGAGTTGAGGCTCTGGGATAGAAACATCGAGAACTGAGAGATCGCCATCGGGTATCGGCGACACGCCCTCCTCGAGACAGTATCTGAACTCTCGGCTCAAATCGACGTTGTAGCACCGGTACTCACCGGGTTTTCCCCATCCCCTGACTTGGTGTGCAACATCAGTAACTGCATCCAAGTCGACAACATCGACACGAAGTACCGGTTCTGGGTCGTGTCTGAACCCGACTCTCTCCTCCACCAGGTGCGCGAGTGTGACCTTCGGGTGTCGACGGAGTACCTCCGAGACCTCCTTGAGATCGCCATCGCCGTGTGCCGAGATGTATATCGTTGGCTCGTATGACGCGTTTCGAGTGAACTCCGCACCGCCGGGCGTCAGTGACCACTCGAGTACGTCACCATCGAGATAGTCGATTTTGAACGGCATGGGTCACTCGCCAAATTCGTCGACGTCCATTCGATTCTCAAGCGACGTAATCCGCTTCTCCTGCTCGAGCGCGATGGAGATGAGAATCGGAATCTCGACGAACTGGTGGTTGAGATACCCACCGGCGTCCGCGTGAGCACGAGCGTGGTCGAACAACCGGTCGTAATGCGGCTGATCGTCGTGTCTGAGCGCACGCCGATAGTCCGACCATCGGCTCTCGGTCGCACGAATCAAATCACGGTGCGTCGGGTTAGTTCGCCCCAACGGTGGTCACCTCCGAAGACGTAGTCGTCGGAACGACAGCTGGGTGACGTGCCGCGAGGATAGTGTTCCAGTACGCAATCGTCGTCTGGACTAGCCCGTTGTCGAGCGGATAAACGAGCGTATCGAACGAGTCGCCCGAGAACCGTGGTCCATACTTGGTCAGCTCACACTCCACCGTTTCGGAAATCACGTCGTGGAGTGGTTCGGTGAAGTCGTCTCTTTCCGACAGCGTGAGGAGAACCGGTACGTCGACATCGTTAAGCAACTCCATGACTCGCGAAACTGCCTCCGAGAACATTCGCTCGCCTTCGCCGCGCCGGAGGTCATCAGTCCGGTAGAACCAGTCGAACTCCGGAAGCACGACGAGCGACGTGTCCTCTGTGATGTGATCGGGAAGGTCCGTCAGCAGGCTGTAGTGCTGCCACGGAGTGAAGCCTCGAGCGATGTGAACTCGGTCGAGTACTCTCATATTCGGTGCGATTCGACACAGTTGCTGCGTCGTTCCGTTTCCACGAGCGTCGACCCAGACTGCGTCTCCGTCCTCTAAGAGGAGATGGTCAAGGACGAGTGACTGCAACGCACCTGTCGCTCTTCGATTCGCCTGTAAGAGTGTCATCCCCTCCTGTAGCGTCGGGAGTATTGGTTGGTCGCCGGTCTGTTGGTACATTACAGGAGAACCTATGCGGCTTTGTGTCATAATGAAGACAGGGGTGTTTCCGAAATTCCGATACCGCGTTTCAGGACGCTTCTTTCCGAGGTCTGTAGGTCCGCGCACGCTTCTCGCCTTGGGCGACGACGAGTCGGTACTGCTCCATCTTCTGGAGGTAGTTGCGGACGGTTCGCTTCGTCTTCGGTTCGTCGACGTGCTCGCAGTATTCGTCGTAGAGATCGCCCGGACTCATCTCGCCAGAATCGAGCAAAATCTCGTAGAGGACGCGCTGATGCTCACGTAATTTGTCTGCGGTCGAGCGCCGAATCTCCTCGCGTCCGTCGGGGACGGCCTCATGGACGATTTCGTTCGAGATTGTGTCGAGAGATTGCTGATCTGCGAGGCGCGCAGCGTTGCGGAGAATGCTAATCCCAATTCTCGCATCACCGGCTGCCGCGTCGGCGATGAGAGCGAGTTGCTGATTTCCGATAGCGCTTTCCGATAGTCCCCAGCGTGCTCGCGCAGCCAGAATCACGACAAGTTCGTCAAGGTGGTACCTCTCAAATTCAACCCGGACACTCCCGTGCAGGCGGCTCGTCAAGCGTTCGTCGAACATCGAGAACAGGTCCTCTTCGCGGTTGGCGATGAGTATCATCGTAATCTTACGCGTGCGATAGAGGTCGTAGAGGACGCTTTTGTCTTCGAGTTGGTCGACTTCGTCGAGAATGACGACGTAGTGCGGACCGTCGTACTCCTGAAGTCGAGTTAGCAATTCGTCCCGTGGTGTGGAACGCCGGTGGATATCTACCGTCTGGTCTATCCCTTCGAGGATACGGTAGAGGACTCGAAATCGGGTGTAGTCCTGCCAACAGTTGATGTATTGGGTGTTGATGTCGAGGACGTTCTCTCGGAGCCGTTCGACGGTGAACTGCGCGATGCACGTTTTTCCGGCACCAGATGGACCAAGCAGGAGTGAAGTTTCCCCCGGTTGGCCGTCCATGATTGGTTTGAGCGCGTTCGAGAGGACGTTCGTCTCTTGATTGCGATGCTCGATCTCCTGAGGGATGAACTCGGGTTGCAGCACGCGAGCATCGTTGATCATACTTATCCGGACTCTTCCTCGGGAGCCGTAATAAACGGAACAGGGTGAGTTCCGATAGTTCCGATACTTGAGCTCGACTACAGCCCTCGCATTTCGGATAATAAGACCGTTCTTCGTCTCAGTTCCTCACCTTGGTAGAATGGGCCTCTAATTAACGGCCATAATGAACGTCTACACGGCTGCGAAGGTCAGATAGTCATCTGGTGATTTTTCAAGCGCTCGATGACCTCAGTTCATCGGCTGCGCGCCGGTCAACGACTGGTCGAGAATCACTAGTCGCCTACATATCCTGACTACTCGTAGCGTGACTCGGGGAAAGCCACTATGGTATCAACCCAAACACGACACGAAATCGAAATGTCGCTCGGACAGGTTCCAAGTTGGATGGAGAGCCTTGCAGAGCCGGCCAGTGATCACAGCTGGGGCATCTTTCGAGATCTCTCGTTCGGAGAAACCGAGCTGTCCCCGCGGGAGAAAGCTCTCGTTGGTGTCGGTGTCGCAGCTACCACCAAGTGTCCCTACTGTGTGCATTTCCACAAAGAAGAGGCGCGACTGGCAGAGGTCACAGAAGATGAACTCGAAGAGGTGGTCACTCTAGCCGGATCTACTCAGTACTTCTCGACGGTCCTGCATGGGAACGAAGTAAATCTCGACGACTTCGTCACCGAAACGACGGAGATCGTCGAATTCCTCAAAGAGCAAGATGCTACGGCAGCAGGTGCCGATTGAACCGTTGAACCGGTTTATCGGCCGAGTTCACGTGCTAATAGCGTTCACGGGAAAAGATAACACATCATGTCAGTCAACAATGGCGTAGACGTAGAACAGCTCGGCCAGGCGGTCGAAACAATCACGGAAGAACCGGAGAGCGGCCAATTCCGGTTCCGCGCGAAAACCGAATGGACCGACGGTCTGCAGTGTGTGACATCGATCGACGATTTCGATCAGGCCGGCGAACGGATTCACACCCGGGAGTTTCACGTCGAAGGCGACGAACCGAAGCAGATCCTCGGCAAGCGCGCGGCACCGAACGCGGTCGAGCTTCTGCTCGCCGCTCTCGGCTCGTGTCTGAGCGTCGGGTACGCGGCCAACGCCGCTGCCATGGGTATCGAACTCGACGACCTCCGGTTCGAACTGGAAGGAGACGTTGACCTTCGGGGATTCCTCGGTATCTCCGAGGACGTCCGCGCCGGGTACAACACGGTGACATGCACCGCATACATCGACGCGGACGCGTCGGACGAAGAACTCGCCGAGCTCAGGGAGCGAGTCGAGGCCACGTCGCCGTTGATGGACAACATCACGAATGCCGTCCCGCTCGAAACCGACGTGGTCTCCGTACGGAGGGGTGAGTAGCAATGTCGAAATCACTCGACGTCAATAAGCTAGAGCGAGAAGTCAAGACCGTCTACCGGAACGTCGCAGAGGCTCCGACCGACGAGCATCACTTCGAGATGGGACGCGCGCTGGCGGAGCGGCTCGGCTATCGAACTTCAGATCTCGACCGAGTGCCTGCAGAGGCCATCGACTCGTTCGCTGGCGTCGGATACCACTTCGACCTCGCCGATCTCCGAGAGGGAGATGACGTGCTTGACCTCGGTAGCGGCTCGGGCATGGATGCCTTCGTCGCGGCGCTTCACGTCGGCGACGCTGGGAGCGTGATCGGCCTCGACATGACCGACGAGCAACTGGAGAAAGCACGGCGGCTGCGCGACGAGGCCGGGATGGAGAACGTCTCGTTCGAACAGGGGTACATCGAAGACCTCCCGTTCGCAGACGAGTCGTTCGACGTCATCGTGTCCAACGGCGTCATCAATCTCTCTGCGGAGAAGGAGCACGTCTTCACGGAGGCGAGTCGCGTGCTTCGACCAGCGGGCCGGTTGGCACTCTCCGATATCATCAGCGAGACCCGGATGCCCGAGAGCATCAAGTCGAACGCGGACCTCTGGGCGGCGTGCATCGGTGGAGCCGAACAGGTCACCGACTATACCGACATGATCGAAACGCCTGGATTCGATGACGTTGAAGTCAGAGAGAATCCCCAGTACGAGTTCATCTCGGAGCAAGCGACGAACGCGTGCCAGAAGTACGGCGTGAGGAGCATCTCGCTGAGTGCTCGGAAGAACGACCAGTGAAAACCGGCGACAGAACCCACAAGAAGGCAACCGAGATGAAGGATGATACCCAGTCAGCTGATTACGGCAGCATTACGGAAGGCCAACGAGAGACGTGGTCTAGCGGCGATTTCAACGAAATCGCCCGCCAAAACGTCGTCATGGCCGAGGCACTCTGCGAAGCCGTCGATCCACACCCCGGACAACGGGTCCTGGACGTGGCGTGTGGAAGCGGCACAGCGGCACTGGTCGCGGAGCGACGGTATTGTGACGTCACAGGCCTCGACTACGTGCCTGGATTGATTGAACGAGCGAAAACCCGGGCGCAGGCCAACGGACAAGAAATCGACTTCCAGATCGGTGATGCTCAGGCCATGCCCTTCCCCGACAACAGCTTCGACGCAGTGCTCTCGGTGTACGGGATACAGTTCGCGCCCAATCAGGAACAGGCGGCACGCGAACTACTTCGGGTGTGCAAACCGGGCGGCAAAATCGGTCTGGCAGGTCCGATTCCCGGCGGGTGGAGCGGCGACTGGTTCGCTGCACATGCGCGATACGTTCCTCCACCACCCAATGTCCCGTCGCCCCTTCGCTGGGGCACCAACGACGGGCTCGACGAGTTACTTAGCGCTCGCACTCGGTCGATCGAAAGCAATCGGCGGACTGTACTCCAGTACTATCGGTCGATCGACCACGCAGTAGATGTGTTCAGCACGTACTTCGGCCCGACGGTCCAGGCGCTCAAGATGCTTGATTCCGACGCGCAAGAGCGCCTCCGGACTGACCTCGGGGAGGTATTCGATCGATATAATCGTGCGACGGACGGGACGGCAATCGTCGAGAATCAGTACTTACAGACTGTTGTGATTCCCGTATAGCGTAGCGTATTTTCAACTCGGTCCATATGTTTTCGAGCCCTTGAATTTGGTCGTCTCACAAATCAAAGGACGATTTGTTCGACTGTCGAACTGGAGCCTGCAGCGCCCATGCATTTAAACGAAGATGATCACCCGACAGTACTGCGATTATCGATCGAACGGGCCGATTTGTTGCCTTCGTGGATGATCGGACGGACGAGCAGGCGTCACCGGAATTCGGTATAGTGAGAATGGAATTGTTATCACGGTCTGGCTTCGAGTACGAGGTTGAATGGCGTCTCGGTCGCCCGGCGGACGCTCGTGAACCTGCCCGCAGTAATCACCTCACGGAGACGCGCTTCGCCAGCCTCTGCTTCTAGAACGGGGTCCCCGACCTGGTTGAGGGAGTTCGGGACGCAGGCCATCGTCAAGGCGCAGTAGAATGCCCTGCCGACTGGGTTCAGGTTGTCCTCGGCTCGATCGTTGGCGAAGGGCTCAACCAACATCCACGCCCCGTCGTCGGCTTCGTTGTCGCGTTCATCCTTTCGGTGCTCGGCGTTGGTCTCTATAGCCAGTGCTTGGTCGAATCATCCGACCAGTACTACGGTGCGACCAAACTCTTCGGCGCGGCCGTTATCATCCGTACGATGTGAGCGATATCCTGCTCATGTCGATTCGCTCTATATCAGTAATATTCCACTCTACAACGAAATAACTCGACCGTAGTTCAGACACGGTGTCGTTAATAAACTAAGAAAAGTTCAAATATAGATCCGAAGGGCCAGCAGTTATGCTCCCCGTACAAGCTAGAATTAGAATATTTGCGGATAAGATTCTATAATATCTAACGTATAGCCTTCATTTCGCAGTATATCTGGGTATATCTAGGTATTCATGGACTATTCTCACGCTGTCCTGTTTCTAATGACAAACGAAGGTAATAAACTTTGGATTGTTTATAATAGGGATAGGGTATTTACAGCTAGTATGATTAAGGCGGTTCACATGCTGCTCTGAAAACAGGCATCTTCTCAACTGAGATTCATCCGATCTCCTTTCGTGACTTCTTTGTCTGTCAATATGGGTAGACCTCTAGATACAAATACCAGAAGTGGATTATACAATTATGCGAATCCTCGTTATCGATATTGACTCGCTTAGACCCGACCACCTGGGGTGTTATGGTTACGACCGTGCTACCTCACCGATAATAGATAGCATCGCAGAAGACGGTGTCCGCTTCGAGCGCTGTTATGCTTCGGACACCCCTTGTCTCCCGAGCCGAACCGCGCTAGCGACCTGCAGATTCGGGCTGAAAACAGGCGTCGTAACACATTACGGCGAGGGACAGCGCTACGACGAACCTGGGAACGGTCACGATCCTGACGCCGCTAGACTTCCATCATTTCGACATCTCGCCGAGAACGGAGTCTACACTGCATCCGTGAGCAGTTTCTCACAGCGACACATGGCACATCACTTTAGCGCCTCGTTTCAGGAGGCAATCCAACCCACCGCAAACGCGGGGACTATGGCCATTGAGGACTGCTCGGATGTGACACCAGTCGCCGAACAGTGGCTCGATCAACATGCCGAAGACGAAAATTGGCTCCTCCACGTGAATTATTGGGACGTCCATCATCCCTACCTCGGTATTGATCCGTTCCTCGAGTTAGTGCGTGACTCCGGATCAGCAGCCCAGTGGCCAGATGCGGAGGCGATTGCCGAACAGCGTGGAATGACTGGCGTCAGATGTGCAGACCTCTGGCCCGCGCCGGCACAGTACGGACCCGATTGGGCAGACGACTATGATTGGCGAATGCCCGAGCAGGTTACGAGTCGGGCCGACGTCGAACAGTTCGTCGACGGATACGACGCAAGCATTCGGCGAGTCGATGCAGAGGTGGCGAAGCTATTAGCTGCGCTCGAACGCCATGGTATCAGAGAAGAAACTGCAGTTGTCATTACTGCTGACCACGGAGAAGCGTTCGGTGAACACGGCATCTACGCCGAACACGCGTTTCCACATCCGCCATGTCAGCAGGTTCCGCTTGTCGTCTCGTGGCCGGGTGTAAGAGACGAATCGGAAACGGAGAGTGTCGACTCATTGGTTTACCAATTCGATTTGATGCCGACGATTTGTGAACTCACGAATACTCCAGTCCCGGTAGAGTGGGACGCACGAGCGTTCACACCGGCATTGTACGGCAAGCAGTTCGCAGAGCGAGAATACATTGTCTCGGGCCACGGTATCTACACGTTCGGTCGAGCAGTATACACTGATCGATGGATGTACGTTCGACTGCTTCACCCTGGTGTGTTCACTTATCCTGGGCTCTACAACGACCCCACGATGGCGAATCAGGGACTTGAATTACTCCATGATTTGGAAACTGACCCTTACATGGAACATAATCTAGTAGAGTCACATCCAAAGCGAACGGAACACCTCCGCCAGATACTTGATCGGTGGATTGCTGAACATCTTTCCGATGGGTGGCGAGAACAGCGGCCTGATCGGAGCCGTGGACAAGATACGCTTGCACGAATGTGTGCTACCGGTCCGTACCTGTATGTTGATCCGGATGCACTCTCAGACCTCTATGCTGACTTAGATCGAACGGAGAGGCAACGTGAGGCTCTTCAGCGCACAATCGATACTTTTGGCGTGAAACTCCAGGGGCTACCACAGCTATAGTCGTACACTCGTATTTCCGTTTTGCTGTTCTAAACATCTGTCTGTAGAATCCGTTAATCTGAAATCCTACTCCAGGGACCGTCTAGCAATTCCATTACAAACTTAGATGTGTAATGCTCAGTTGGATATGGATGGACGTTTTGACGTCTGTGACGAGGAATTGCCTTCGGCAACGTGTTTCGAATGACAAAACGAACTAAGTGATGTGTTATTGATTGGTAGAGTATTTTTGATGACAAAACTGATCTTAGTGGGGTTCAGCACGAAACGTTGTGCAGTACACCCCAAACAGATTTTGAAACAACTCCAACTAGGAACCGTTTTGAGTGGTCCTGTCTCTTTTTGCTGGATCGTTCTAGAATTTCGAGCAAAATTCCTTACTGGAAAGAGTTGATATTGGGCATCTATGGTTTTTGATATCTCGAAACACAGTCTCGATGTAGACCAATCCCAAAATAGCCAATCTTTGAGGATTGCAGCCCTGCAGACACGATTTGTGACCCCGCAAATGTTTAAGTCACTTCGGTTTGCACGAACAGAGGATGGTCAATATTGGTCTCCTCGGACTAGACACAAGTCACTCTGAGGGCTTCGCAGAGATCATCTCGAATCACGAAGACGCGAATGTCTCTGCGGTTTGGGACGGTGGCGATGTTCGGAGCAACGAATATTGCAGAGAATTCGGTGAAAAGTATAATGCGCCTGTTTACGACGACCCCGACGAGTTGCTGGACGTTGTAGACGCTGCGATGGTACTCACGGTCAATTGGGATACTCATAGAGAACTTGCGACACCTTTCCTCGAGACTGGTGTGGCGACAATGGTTGACAAGCCAGTGGCTGGTTGTACCCGCGATATCAGGGGACTCAAAGACGCCGTGAGTGATACTGCATTTTTCGGCGGTTCCGCCGTTCCCTATCATCCGACGTTGACGGAGAAAGTCGCACAATCAAGCGGAAAATCGCTATACTGTGTCGGCTACGGCGACCCATTCTATTACGGCGTTCACCTCGTTGATACTGTTTGCCAACTTGCGGGTACTGACTGGGTATCGGTCACGCCGGCAGAAGACCCCGGCCAAACCGTTGACATTCTCTTCGAGGACGACACGTATGCGACGCTCCGTCTCGACGGACCGAAACACGAGGAGACGTTCATCGTATTGGATACAGAGGGTGCACAGACTACGCTTGTGGGCAGCACCAAAGCCGATCTCGAATCAATGTACCAACGATACGTAGATACGTTCCTTGAATCGGTGAAAGGAACACATGATGCAAGCCACCGCGTGCTAAATTCGGCGTCGCTTCTGCTCGCCGTCCACGCGGCTCTCGAACACTCACGGCCGATTACGCCCCAAAGTACTGTTCTTGACGACCATCACGTCAATGGAGATGCATTCCTCTCGGAGTATCAGCCGTATTACTGAGACCACGTTCTCTCCTGGTTGCGACAGGCGGAGCAGGTCGAGTGCCTCGGGGTCGTACGGAAATCGAAGAGTTCCGTGATGACGAGACGCCCCGCGTCTTGAACCACTTGACCCCGAGGCAGTTCAGAGGTTAGTTGAGCCTACCGGGTTCTTTTTCATTCTTTAGTCATCAGTCCGGGATTCGGCTCTGTCGTTGAATTGCTTTTCAATAAACTCCTCTGGAAGCATCTCCAATTCGCCAACTTGTACTCGCCAGAGATTAGCGTACCGCCCGTCTTCGGCAAGTAGTTCCTCATGGGTTCCCTGTTCGACGAGTTCTCCATTGTCAAGGACGAGAATCTGGTCTGCGTCACGGACGGTCGAGAGGTGATGTGCGATGGCGAACGTCGTCCGATTTTCGGTGAGTTTCTCCAGTCCTGCTTGGATGACGATTTCGGTTTCGTTGTCAACGTGGCTCGTTGCTTCGTCAAGGACGAGTATCTCTGGGTCGGTGAGGATTGCTCGTGCAATACTCACACGCTGTCGCTGTCCCCCTGAGAGCTTGACGCCACGCTCGCCGACCATTGTATCGTAGCCATCAGGCAGCGCCTTGATGAACTCGTGTGCGCCTGCGAGCTTGGCTGCGTCTCTAATGCTCGCATCCGAAATGGTCGGGTTCCCATAGGCAATGTTCTCCCTAACTGTCCCGTAGAAGAGAAACGACTCTTGGCCCACGTAGCTGATTTTTTGCCGGAGGCTTGTAAGCGTCACGTCCCGCACATCTGTTCCGTCGACACGAATTGCACCGTCGGTCACGTCGTAAAAGCGCATCAGTAGTTTGAGCAGCGTCGTCTTACCGGATCCAGTCGTCCCGACGAGACCAACCATTTCGCCGGGCTCGACGGTGAAGTTCACGTCGTCTAAGACGAGACCGCCACCGGATTCGTATCGGAAGTCGACGCTGTCGTATTTGACTCGTCCATCCACAGTCTCGAGTTCGACAGCATCCTTACGCTCGGCAACCACATTCGGTTCGTCGATGAGTCCAAAGATACGTTCGCCTGCCGCCACTGCGTACTGATAGCTATTGATGATCTGTCCCATTTGACGCATCGGCCACATGAACCGCTGGCTGTACATGAGAAACATCACGACTACGCCAGGTGTGAGCGCGGTTTGGAATGGCACTTGTTCAGGGAACAGTACCCAGAGACCACCAGCGGTGAAGGTGAGCACGAATCCGAGTCCGGTGACGAACTCCATTGCGGGGAAGAATTTGATGCGCGTCGCAATCGCATCCCAGTTCGCTTCGAGGTAGTCACGTGACGCCGTTTCGACGCGGCCAGTCTCGAAGCGTTCGGTGTTGTACGCTTTGATGACTTCGATGCCGCCGAGGTTGTTCTCTAGTCGCGAGTTGAGGGAGCCAACAGCCGACCGCACGCTTCGATATTTCGGGTGAATTGTAGAGACGAACCAGTAACTTAGCCCTCCAAGTATGGGAATGACTACAAACGAAACGAGAGCGAGCTGCCAATTTATGAAAAACATGATAACTCCAGTCCCGCCGACCATCACCAAAATTCGAATTGCTGCATTGAAATTCGAGGTGAGAAAGTTCTCTAGCTGGTTGACATCGTTGTTGAGGATGCTCATTATCTCGCCTGTCTGCTTGCTATCGAAGAATTCCAGTTCAAGTGTCTGCATCGTGTCGTATGTTGCGATACGAAGCTCGTGTTGGATGTGTTGAGCGAAGTGGTTCCACGACCAGTTGTTGACCCAGTTGAGAAGCGCACCAACGAGAAACGCCCCTGCAAGCAGTGTTGCGGTGAGCCAGAACTGTCCCCACGTACCGGGTGGAACCCACGCCTGTGGAACCAGTGGAAGTTGGAACTCCCGGACATCAAAAAATAGCGCGTCAATAGCGAGGCCGAGAACGAGCGGTGGTATCAATCCGGCTGCCCGGGCAAACACACTTGCAACGCCTCCGAGCAGAAATTGAAAGCGTTCGCCACGACCGTACTCAACGAACACGCGCCACATCGGATTTCCGCTACCGCTCCTCTCTCGCACCTCCTCGAACGGGTCGTCAGTATCCATGAGTATTGGTCACGTTGTTCGCATACGCAATGAGAGTATAAATCCACCGTTGGGACCATTGAACATCGATAATACGGCGTCGAGTGATCCAGGACAACTGACCGCGAACCAACAAGGCTGACTTGGTTCACGAGTTGGGTTGGGCCTGTCGTCGGCCTCTTGTGGTTGCGTTATCGCCGCCGTGCACCAACACGTTCTGCCAGTGCAATTGCCTTATCGACGATTCGGTTTTCAGTGGACGGTGCATACTGACCACCACGGCCTTTTTTAGCTTCATAGCCACCTTCTGCGAGGACACGCTCAGTTGGAATATATCCGCAGCTGTTTGCGTAGGCGGCGACCCATACCGGCGCGGCGAGTTCGGATTTTATTTTCGTGCCGTACTCTGCGACAACTTCACCCGAAAGCGACAGTAGCGTAAGATCGCCTCCGAAGCCGACAGCCTGAATCGGATAGTCGCGATATTCGACGAGACGTTCGATCCCTTCGTCTCCTTCCTCGTAGTTTTCGACATCAAGGACTGCGTTTTGTTCGAGAAGTTTGAACGTTCCCGTTCCGCGTATCACGCGTGGTTCAGTAACAAGTGCACGTTCTACCGCCGTCGCCATTGTCCGTCCGTGCTGTTTTACCCGCTCGCGTGTGCCGTGAGGGTACGCCTTTTGGTCGCCTGCACAGCCGATGAGGAACATCGCGGTTGCTTCAGGATACGATTCTTCGAGATACTGCATCGCATAGCCCGCCCAGTCGCCGCTTACGCCGTTGTATGACTGACCGACGGTTGGATGACACGCATAGCCGAACGCCAGCAGTTTCCGTGTACCATCCATTGACTCTGCAGTCAACACCGGCACATCGTGGTCGACTGGCGCGTCACTGAACGGATCAAACCGGACACGTTCCTCGTCAGGGTAGCGACGACTCACCGCAATTGCACAACTCGTCTGGTAGTACGTGAGGTGTGCAGGTTCAAGATCCTCGATTGCTTCGTCGATAGTGGCGATGAGTGTCTCGTCAAGGCGTTCTCGGTACGCTGCGCGTGCCCGGTCACGGTCGCTCGGGTTGTCATCGAGTTCTTCAGGTCGAAGGCTGTACTCTGGACCGTAGTGGGTGTGCGATGGATTGAGTATTAGCGCATCTGGCTCGACGTTCCATCGTTCCTCAGCCATCGATTCGAGCATCTCACGCTGTTCGGAGAGCGCGAAAATGAGCTCGAAAGAGAGGACGACAACTCGTCTTCCAGTGCGGTCTTCGAGTGCGAGTGCTCGTGCGAAGATATCGTGTTCGATTTCGTCCATCTCACCGTCGCGTGCTGCGAACCCAGCGAGATGGTTGCCACCGTCTTCATCCGGCGTGATTGGTTGTCTCGCAACACCGACTTTCCAATCTGGGTCTTCATTAGGTCTGTCGATACCACCGTCTGTCGCTACTTGCCGTCGAGGCCGTTCGCTCATATGTGTTCGTCGCAGGTACCGACAAACCACTCCATAATAAATCTGCCCGCTAGCTAACACTCGACGAGAGATTTATGTCATGAGCGACGCAGCCTTCGAGAATGAAACTCGGACTCTGTACGATCTCGAATCGGGAGTTGCAAATCGGTGACGTACTCGCGGTTGCTGACCGTGCAGGCTATGATGGCGTCGAACTGTGGGGTGGCGACCATCTCGGTAGTCGGTCGGATGCTGCGTGCGAGGATGCGCGTGTCACCGCAAAGCGCCGTGGCCTCGACATCCCGGTCTATGGATCATACCTTCGTCCTGGAACAGCCACATATGCAGATGAAGTTGAGCGCGAACTTGCCATCGCACAAACTCTGGAGGCGGCGAAAATACGTGTCTGGGCCGGACGCGAGGAGTACGAAACCCGGACTGAACATCATTGGGAGCGGGTCGTCGAGGATCTTTGTGACCTCTCGGATCGGGCCGCTGACCGCGGGCTAGCGGTGACAGTCGAAAAGCACGGCGGGACACTCACCAACAGCGCTGTCGGAGCGAAGCAACTCCTCGCAGCCGTCGACGAAGAGAACTGCCGACTCAACTGGCAACCCCTGTTTGTACTACCGGCAGACGAGATTTTGACCGAAGCGCAAGAGCTCGGACCTCTGGCGAACAACGTCCACCTCCAAGCTGTTCCGAAACGTGGGCTGAGTGGCGAACACCGATGTCTGCTCGCCGACGCCCATTACGATGTTCCGGCAGTGATTGATGCGCTCTCTGCAGCAGGTTTCGACGAGTATCTCGAAGTTGAGTTTGTCACTGACCGTTTCGATTACGAGACGGCAGTCACCCGAGATCGAGAGTATCTCACATCGTTGGTGTGAACTAACCCAACCTACTGCGCTATTCGGTCGCTTCGCTCCCTGCGTTGCTCCTTGAGGAGGGGACTTAGCGCCGATCTCCAGTTAACCAGAATCGAGTATTCCGGTTGTCCACAACGTTCATTTGCTTTTCGGGCCCATTCGCTGCATGAACATCCGGACGCTCGAACACGACGACGTCACTGATGCACTAGCGTTGTCGACGCAGGCAGGTTGGAATCAGCTCCCGGTCGACTGGCATCGGTTGCTGAACCTCGCTCCGGAAAGTTGTTTCGGGGGATGGGTCGGTGACGACCTCGTTGCGACTGCCACGCTGGCGACGTATGATGAAACAGTCGGCTGGATTGGGATGGTGCTTGTCGAAGAGAGTCACCGACGCCAGGGTTACGGGATGGAGATGTTCGAACGGGTTCTCGATATCGGTCGCAAGCGGGGTCTCGATGTCGGTCTTGATGCGACCGATGCCGGACGCGCAGTATACAAACAAGTTGACTTCGTCGACGTCGCACCTATCGAACGGTGGGTCGGAACGCCGACTGTTTGTGAACCACCGTCCGCACTCGAAGTCACTACTTCGGAGGGAATTTCGACCACCGTCGAACGAATCGACCGCCATGCTGTCGGGGTCGACCGGACTGCGCTCCTTGACGCAATCGCATGTGAAGAAGATGTCTCGACGCTCGTCATCAGCGGCGACAACCTGGATGGAGAGGGATACGCGGTGATTCGACCTGGCAGGCAACACTGTCATATCGGACCATTTGTCTCAACTTCACCTGAAGTGACGGAACTGCTCCTTCAGGGAGCATCGAATGTTCTCCAGGGCGAGAGTGCTATCGTCGATTTGCTCCCGGATGCTGGTGCGGAGAAAACACTATTCTCCGAGTTCGGTTTCGAACAGCAACGCCAACTCACTCGAATGGTCTATCAGGAACCACTGCCACTGCTGACGAGCGAGACAGTCGTCGCCGGCGCCGGTTTTGAACTTGGGTAGTAAGTGGTGGTTGGCCACTAGAAGGTCAATATCGAGATCTATGATACCTTTCGACACGTAGATTTATCATGGTTTGTCCTAAATTTCGGTCATGGACCGCGCATTGGTAGTCGTCGATTCTACGGATACGAGTGAAAATCTCCTCAGCGAAGCGGGAACGCTGGCTGCTGGAGTAGATGCAGAACTCGTTGTGCTATCGCTTCTCACAGATGAAGAACTCGAACGAGACCTTGAGCAGTTGGCAGCTATTGACTCAGTCGAAAAAACGGGATATGGGACTGCAACCGTCCTTGAGGCCGCGAAGAATGGAGTCAAGACAACCGTCGAAGAGTGTCTGAGCGATATAGGTGTCCGCTGTGAAGTTATCGCTTCCCTTGACAAGGATCGACGGGCAGCGACCATTGTCTCAGTTGCCGACGAGTACGACTGCGACCATGTATTCATCGCCGGGAAGAAGCGCTCGCCGACTGGGAAGGCTGTCTTCGGCGACGCTACTCAGGGGGTCATTCTCAATTTCGACGGCCACGTTACTGTCGCACTCGAATAGCTCGAAAGCAATACCACATCCAAAGCTGATTGACTGCAGGTTGCCTGGACGTCAATTATCGACTCGCACGCGCTTCATCTCTAAACCGTTGGACGCGAGTTCGAAGTTGGAGGTTGAAGTAGGCGACCCAAATGAGGCCGGCCACTAACGAAACTGCAAGCATGAAAACCGGATCACCTCCAATCGAGCGTTCGAGGAGAACCCCGCTGACGACGGCTCCAGCCGTGTAGACATACATGACCATATCCGCTTTGTTGAGTGGCATACTTCCAGACGAACCTCCGTCCCCCTAACTGTACGCATTCGACGACGGAAACAACTTTGTCGACTCCGCGTAGAGCCAACGTTATCCATGTCGAGCCAACCGAATATACTGTTCATCGTCACCGACCAACATCGAGGTGACTGTATTGGAGCCGATCCCGACTCGCCAACCGATGCAGATGGATACCCGCTCGTTCATACGCCGAACCTCGACTCGCTTGTGAGCGAAGGTGCGATGTTCACCCGTGCGTACACGCCCTCTCCGTCGTGTTTGCCCGCCCGACGCAGTCTACTGACCGGCCAGACGCCGGCGACAAACGGTGCGCCTGGATGGGTTGAGACGCCGTGGGAGTTCGAGCACACCCTCCCAGGTGAACTCCGCAAAGCCGGCTACCAAACGAAACTCGTAGGCAAAATCCACTCTGTCCCCATCCGAAACCACGTCGGCTTCGAGAGTATGGAACAGCACGAGGCGCTGTTTTCTCATCCCGACGATGACTACACCCGTTGGCTCAAACGCGAAAGTGACGGTCGGTTTGACGAACTCTCACATGGCCTCGGACGAAATTCGTGGGACCCTCGGCCAAGTCACCTTCCTGAGCATCTTCACCCAACCAACTGGACGACCGATCGTGCGCTTGAATTTCTTGACCAACGCGACGAGACACGGCCATTCTTCCTCAATCTCTCGTATGTTCGTCCGCATACCCCATTTGACCCGCCGCAGGCCTACTGGGATATGTACGTTGACCGCGACACTCCAACGCCGTATGTCGGTGAGTGGGCAGAGGAAGTCTACGGCGAGAAAATCCCTGAGTATCCAGCCGTCGACGCATGGGTCGCTGACCTATCTCCGACAATCATTCACCGCGTCCGAGCGGCATACTATGGGCTTATCACCCACATAGACCACCAGCTAAAACGTGTGTTCGACAAACTCCGGGTACTCAATGAACTCGATAACACTGCAGTGGTGATGCTTTCTGACCACGGGGAGATGCTTGGCGATCACTATCTGTGGCGCAAGACCTACGCATATGAGGGCTCTACACGCGTACCGCTACTGATGCGTTTTCCTGCTTCATCTGACCTTCCTAGAAAGCGCATCGTCGACCGGCCTGTCGGCCTCGAAGACGTCATGCCGACACTTCTCTCGCTAGCGGGCGCTCCCATTCCCGATACCGTCGAGGGAGGGAACCTCATTGATTTGCTCGAAGACCCGTCTCGTGACGACTGGCGTGAGTGGTATCATGGTGAGCACGCCGCTGGTAGCTATGATCCAGAGAACGCGATGCAATACGTAGTCGATGGCCGCCATAAATTCGTCTGGAATCCCGTAACTGGCCGAGAGCTGTTATTTGACCTCGGCAGCGATCCTGGGGAGGAGCAAGACCGCTCAAACGACCCGGCGTACGAAAAGGTTCTCGGGGAGGCACGCAGTGTGCTTGTTAACCGGCTTGATGGCCGATCCGAAGAGTTCGTCACAGACGGCGAGCTCACGACAACGACGGCAGTCCATGAGGCTATCGCTGATCCGGACGCCGTTGGCGATGCAGACGACTGCCAGTCAGGCGATTGACCCGAGTAGTCTCAAAACTGGACTTCGGTTTCTGTCAGGCTAGAGCGTGGTCGTAGACTTCGCGGAGTACAGCCTCAACTTCATCACCTAACCGTTCGTATATTCGCTCTCCTTTCTCCGCAGTGGCGAGCTCGGGGGCTCCGATGGCCCCTGTTTCCGAATACTCGTCGAAGCCACGGTACACTGAGAACGGACCACCCGCGAACATGTCGTGGAGTCCGTGTTCGTACTCTGATTCAAGCATCGTTCCCTCGATACGATCGTCTCTGACGAGGTCGGGACGGAGATGAAGCATCAGTGAGGTCTCGAACTCGCCTGCGTGCACCATGCCACCGACGTCGCTTTCGCGTATTTCGTCGATAAACGACCCAGCCAACTCGAAATAGGTAATCCCAGTAACTTCGGTGTCGGGATGGTCGATGCCGATAGTGCTGACGGCGCTGGCAACGAGCGATGCATTCCCACCGTGACCGTTGACAAGAACAACTGCGTCGAACCCATTTTGCAGCGCCGACTCACAGATCTCTTCAAGCAAATCCAACAGCGTGTCGTACGTCGTCGTTATCGTCCCCCCGAATGGGAGGTGGTGAGGTGAGTAACCAGACCACACCGGTGGTGTAACGAGAATCGGTATATCGTCCTCAACGCGACTCGCACCGAGATGCGCGACGGCGTCAACTAGAATCGTATCCGTAGCGACTGGCAGGTGGTGGCCGTGTTGTTCGATGCTCCCGACCGGAACGATTAACACTGAGCCATCAGAGTCGGCGGTTTCGGCAATTTCGGCGTACGTCTTACCCGCCCAATCGTTGGCAGCGGACCCAAGCGTATCGTAAACCATGCGACCACCCACGGCCGAGGGATGCTTGAAGGTACGCGTTAGATTGGGAAGGAATACGCATTGGACTCTTCGAGGACGAGGTATGTTTTTCACCCCGCTCGCTAATGAGCGAGTATGCCTGCGCTCTGGACCTATCCATGGACGCTGTTCGAAGGGGGGATAGACAAGTCGCTTGCGCGAATCGACGACTCCGGGTTCGACGCGATCAACGTCGCAAGCCACTACCACTCGGTTCGCTCACTTGAGCCACGAAACGACTCGAAGCTGTTTCGGAAGCGCGCTGGCGGGTGTTACTTTGAACCGAAAGCAGACCGTTTTGCTGAGACCACCATTGAACCGATACAGAATGATATCGAAGAAACCGAAGACCCGCTTCGAGACATCGTTGATGCGGCATCTGACCGTGGACTTTCAGTCAACGCGTGGACGGTCTGTCTTCACAATACTCGATTAGGTGCTGCGAATCCACAGTACCGGATTGAAAGTGCGTTCGACGATGCGCACGACCATGCGTTCTGTCCGTCGCATCCAGAAGTCCGCGAGTATTTCGCTGCCGTCGTTGCCTCAGTAGTCGACTGCGGCGTTGCCGATATCCAACTTGAATCCGTTGGCTACCCAAGTGTCTTCCACAGCCACGGCGTAGAGTATGGCCACGATAAGCGGCAGGTGCTCACCTCTCCGACTGAAGAATTACTCTTCTCGCAGTGTTTCTGCGATGGATGTGCGGCCGCTGCGGAGTCACATACGGTCGATTTCGACATCGCACAGACGACGGTTCGTGAACTCGTCTCCGAATCCCTCGAGACACCACACTCAGATCCGATATCGCTTGACGCGCTCGTCCAAGAACACGACGACCTTGCAGACCTCTTTGATTTCCGTGCTGATGTTGTCACTGAGTTTGTCGAACGTCTCGCCGACGCTGCGGGAAAGTCAACACTCACATACTACGATATGCCGACACCACTCGGCACAGCTCCCGGTTCGGGGTGGGCCAGCGGTATCCAATACTCGGCGCTCGAACCACATCTCGACCGCGTGACGGCCCTCTGTTACGTCTCTGACCCGGCCGTTGCAAGTGATCTAATCCGAACATTCCAGCGTACGACTCACCTCCCCGTGGACGTCGGACTCACTCTTGATCCGTCTCTACTCAGCAGCGAGGCCGAACTCCGAACGATGGTTGATTCAGTTCGGAGCGAAACAGATGGCCGTATTTTCGTCTACCATCATAGTCTGCTTACAGACGCTCAGTTTGGGTGGCTCGAAGACGTCTTCGTCGACCGATGAGGACAGCTGCACAAGAATTGCTCAGTGGATCTCGCTGCAAAGACGAGAGAACTCATCTGACCATTGGTTTTATCGTGCGGTTGTGCGACGACCGAGTATGGAAATCACGGGTGTAGCGGCGTATCCGGTGAACGTACCACTTGTACCGCTCGAAGACGGCGGCATCGCGCCATATGTGACGAATCACAACGAACTGCATGAAATGGACCGCGTGCTTGTTCGCGTCGATACTGATGAGGGCATATCGGGGTGGGGTGAGGTTCGTGTGTTTCTCTCGCCGGCAGCAACCGTCTCCGTTATCGAAGATGGCATTGGGCCGCTCGTGACGGGCCAATCACCGTTCGAACTTGAGAAACTTCGGCGACAGCTGTTTATCGAGTACACAAACGTCGAACTGTTTTTCGCCCCTATCGAGATTGCCTGCTGGGATATCGTCGGGAAGGCACTCGAAAAGCCCATCTACGAACTGCTCGGCGGCTGGACTGCCCCAGAACAGACGCAACGACGCCACCGAGCACACATGGCCGACTACGAGGACTCTCACAGCATAGAGGTGGCGTACTGTCTCGGCATCCTCTCTCCGGAGGAGTCCGCCGAAAAAGCCCGGCGGGTGCGCGATGACGGGTATGGTGTGCTCAAGACGAAAGCGGGACGCGACTGGCGCACTGACGTCGCACGTATCGAGGCGATGGACGAGGCCGTCGACGGCGAACTCGCATTTCGGCTTGACCCGAATCAAGGTTGGACACTTGACCAGGCAGTCCGTGTCTGTGCGATGTTAGAGGACGCTGGTATCTACCTCGAATATGTTGAACAACCGATTGCGACTAACGCCCATGGGTCGCTTGCTACCCTCCGCTCTCGAACTCGCCAACCTATTGCGCCGAACGAGGATACATACATCCCGAATAACCTTCGTCGGCTCATCCAAGCTGACGCCGCCGATGTCGCCGTCCTCGATATGACGCCCGCGGGTGGAATTGCTGGACTTCGGCAACAGGCCGCTATCGCAGAGGACGCTGGTCTCCCGGCGACGCACCACTGTGCATTCGATCTCGGAGTCCGTACCGCAGCCGTGCTGCACGCCGTCTACGGCATCCCTGGCTTTACGCTTCCACCGGATTCGGTCTACGAAGGCTGGGCAGATGACGTCGTTACCGAACCGTTTAGCGTTGAACACGGTATGATGACGGTCCCAGACGCTCCTGGTCTCGGCGTTGATATCGACTACGACAAACTCGAAGAGTACGCGATTACGGTTTGAAGCATCGACCCACGACTTCAGTCGTGAATTTCTGCCTTGTGTCGATGTGATCTCAAGTTTCGTGTTGTACGTCGGCTTTCGATAGCCGTTGCGGTCGACTGGCAGGTAGAGTCATTAGGGGTGCGCTGAAAGAACCGAGCGACAATGACAGCGGGAGTACTTTCGAACCAGACGGCTATCGTCACTGGAGCGTCCTCGGGCATCGGACGGGCAGTTGCGCGGCGCTTCGCCGAGGCGGATGCAGATCTCGTCATCTGCTCACGTTCGACCGAGCGTATAGCACCAGTTGCAGACGACCTCAACGGCGTGGGGGACGGTCAGTGCGTCAGCGTTGAATGCGACATCACCGACCAGGACGCCGTCGATGCGATGGTCACCGCCGCCGTCGACGAGTTCGGAAGCGTTGACGTACTCGTAAACAACGCCGGTGGTGCCATTGACGACGACAATCTCCATCGCGTTGACCCTGATACGTGGGCACGCAATATCGAAGTGAATCTCACTGGCCACTATCGCTGTACCTACGCGGCGCTGCCGGCGATGGTCGAAAGTGGCGGTGGATCAATCCTGCATATGGGCACGGTGAATGCATTGACTGGCATCGGCCTTACTGCCTATTCGGCAGCAAAGGGCGGACTTCTGTCACTGTCACGGCTCATCGCCACACAGTATGGGCGATTCGGCATCCGGTCGAATGTCCTCTCACCAGGGACTATCGAGACTGACCAGCGAAAAGTTGAGATGAAACGAGACCAGACGGCGGAGGCGAGCGACGACACTCGCTCGATTCACGATGAGTGGCTCGACCAGTATCCGCTTGGACGCTTCGGCGCGCCCGAGGAAGTCGCAGACGCAGCGCTGTTTTTAACATCAGATATGTCGTCGTTCGTCACTGGAACAAACCTCGTTGTCGACGGCGGCCTCACTGCTGGACTCGATTCAACGCTTGAACGTCGTGTGTATGGTATCGATGAACGACCCATCTACGACCCGAGGGCATCAGAAAAATAGCTGGAACAGAAAACGGTGAATTCGACCTCTGTGGGGTCCTACAGACAGTGGATGTAGCGTACGTCGCTTCACTCCCGAGGCGGCAGTAGCGGCGACTGCTCGCTTTCTTCGAACACTCGCTTCCGAGTCCGTTCCTCGTAGTCGAGCATTGTCTCCATTTCAAATTCAGCTTCGAGATCTTCGATGGAACAATCATCAGTGAGTGACTCGACGACAATGTTTCCAACCTCGGGAAGTTCGTGAAACGCTATGTCACCGCCATATCTCTCACGTATGGCATTGACCGTCTCTCGGTTCTGATAGCGGCCGTAACTTCCACAATCGGTATTGACGATAGCGAACGAGACGCCTGCAGACGCGTCGTCTCCGAGATTAACTGAGGGTGTGCCCATATGACCGGTGATTTCACCAAGGCGTGTGCCAGTCGGAGTAAGCGTCCGGGCTTCCGTCTTGTCGCAGGCTACGACGTGGTAGCCGTAGTATTTCGCCCACGTCTCGAAGTGCTGGTAGGACTTGGCAGTAGTTGGGTGAAAGACGAGGTTTGCGCCCTTTTCGGCGAAGCGGACGCCGAGTTCTGGATATCGACCATCCCAGCAGATACACGCACCGACACGTCCGAATTCAGTCTTCCACACTTTCACATCCTCGCCAGGCTTTGTTCCGTCGTTCATCTCGCCAATAGTCGGTGCGAACTTGTGGGCGATACCCACGATTTCTCCAGTTGGTCCGATAAACGTGGCTGCGTTTCGGAGATCATCACCGTCGCGCTGAATCATCGGAAGGAACACATAGCTGCCAAGTTCTGCGGCTTTCTCGGCGACGGCATCGGTCGCTGCACCTGGAATCGGTTGTGCAACCTCGTCTCGACTGAGCCCGTCACGTCGATACCGGAGCTGAAGAATGAACTCAGGGAAGCAGACAAAGTTCGGATCGTATTTTTCCGCGTCGTCAAGCAGTCGAAGTACCAGATCAAGGTTTGTAGCTACACGGTCGCCGTCTTCTGCCTCTAACGGTGGGTTCAGTGCGTAAGAGAGCACTCTTGTTCGCCGCATTGTTCGGCAATTGGCCGACGGAAACTTAAGTATACACGACAGTCGTTCTCAGTCGCGGTGGGTGGCAACAGACCCCAAAACATTTTGATAGCGGACGACAGCCATACTCCATGGTACAGACAGCAATACAGCTGTTCACTTTGAAGAACCTTGACGAACCGCCGTGGAACCTCGCTGAACTCGTTGGTGAGACTGCTTTCGATGGTGTCGAGTTCTATGACCGACAGTTCGACGCATTCACGCTTGCAGGAATTGTGCAGACGACGGACGCACTTGATGAGGGTAATCTCGGTATTGCGGGTGCACACATCCGTATCGAACGTCTCGAATCGTCTTTCGATGAAGTCGTCGGGATTTGTGAGCATCTCGGCTGCAATCGACTCGTTGTTCCGACGTATGAACGAGAGGCGTTCGAAAGCTGCGAAGGCATTGAGGCAGCTGCTGACCGAATCGCTGGTGTCGCTACTGAACTCGACGCCTATGACATCGAACTCAGCTATCACAACCACACCTTCGAATTCGACGAGGTTGATGGCGAAATTGCCTTTGAGACGTTTGTTGACCACGCTGATGGCCGGTTCAAATTCCAACCAGATGTTGGCCTCGCAACAAACGCCGGCTACGACCCGCTTCAACTTCTCGAACTCGTCGAAGGTAACGCGCCGGTCGTCCATCTCACCGACACAGACCCAAGCGAGGAGAACCGGATTCATGCTGATCTCGGAACTGGTGTGGTCGATATTGACGCGTGTGCGGCCGCTGCAGCCGACGGCGGTGCTGAATGGCTAGTGTGCGAAGTTGGCCGTCCCGACGATGCTACTGCGTCACTCGAACACGGCGCATCAGCGTTTGCTAACCTTCGCGACGAACTCGCATCACAGTCGTGAAGATTCTATACGTCGACGTCGACTCACTTCGACCTGATCACCTCGGGTGTTATGGGTATGACCGAGACACTTCGCCGACGATTGATGCACTCGCTGCAGAAGGACGGCGCTTCACGAACTACTATGCATCGGATGCTCCGTGTCTTCCCTCTCGGTCAGCGTTGTTTGCCTCTCGATTTGGCATCCACTCTGGTCTCGTTAACCACGGTGGAATAAACGCTGATGCCCGTCCACTCGGTGGCCATCGAATATTCCGCAATCACGATGGCTGGAAATCTTGGATGTGGGCGCTTCGTGAACAGGGCTACTATACAAGCACGATTAGTCCTTTCATTGAGCGACATGCGGCGTGGCCTGTTACTGATGGGTTCTGCGAAGTCCACAATGCGACCGGCGATGACGAGCGTATTGGTCTGTGGCAGCCGACGGCCGATGAGGTATTACCACAGGTCGAATCGTGGCTCGATCGAAACGTTCACCGAGAAAACTGGTTTCTGCACGTCAACTTCTGGGACCCCCATACCCCCTACGCTACGCCTGCTGAGTTCGGCAATCCGTTTGAGGATGATCCGATACCTGAATGGCTTACCGAGGAGCAAATCGATGAACATCTGAGTCATGCAGGCCCCCACAGTGCATACGACCCGTTTCATTTCTCCGATGAGAGCACTCGATTCGAGCCAGATAACGATGTACTGCGGGTTCCCACGACATTCCAAATCGACTCTCGGGAAGCATTCAGACAGTGGGTCGATGGGTACGACGTCGGCGTCCGTTACATGGACACACATCTGAAAGTGATTCTCGCCCGTCTGAAGGAGGCAGGTGTCTTCAAGGAAACACTCGTCATCGTCTCAGCGGACCACGGTGAGAATCTCGGTGAACTCAACGTCTACGGCGACCACCAGACTGCTGATGAACATACCTGTAACGTTCCACTCGTGATGTGTGGTCCTAGCGTCGAACCTGGCGTTGACGATGATTTCCATTACAATGTTGATCTCGCACCAACCGTAGCGGAACTCGTCGGCGGTGAACCCGGTACGCGATGGGACGGCCAGTCATTCGCAAGTTCGGTAACTGACGGTGAATCCATAGGGCGTGAGTATCTCGTTTTTGGGCAAAGCGCCCACGTCGTTCAACGGAGCGTTCGCTGGGACCACTGGCTGTTTGTTCGCACCTACCACGACGGTTATAAGACGATTCTCGACGACGTAATGCTGTTCGATTTGGAAAGTGACCCCCACGAGACGGAGAACCTCGCCGGGTCACACCCGGAGGTCGTAGAGACGGGTTTTGCGAAACTGGGCCAGTGGACAGACGCACGACTGCTCGAAGCTGCTTGCGACGAAAACGGTGGCAATCCGCTGACGCCAAGCGGCGTCGCCGACCCTATCTGGCAGGTTATCGCTGAAGGTGGCCCATATCACGTTCGAGTACGTAACCCACTCCCGAGATATCTCGAACGATTACGTAAGACTGGACGGAGTGATCGTGCTGATGAGTTGGTGTCCCGCCACGCTCAACAGCTTTCGTCGCATTGACGCGGTCGTTCCCACCGCTGCTATTGACGGCGACAGCCGACTCACCATTCCAACAGGACGCCCATTGCGTCGGTTCTATCGTTGAGTAAGCGGTTATACAGCGCCGGTGCGTCCTCATACGAGTGTTCGTGGCTGACTAACCCCTCAACGGATAAGGACCCATCAAGCAGCAGGTCGAAGAACAGTTCGCAATGTCGCTGTTGTGTCCACGGATTGTTCGGTGTTGCCACTGACGGGTGCGAGGAATTGTGTGCACCGATAATCTCGTAGCTTGGTCCGTTACAGTGATCGTGGAGATCAAGGGTTGTTTCGCCGCGTGGACTACTGAGAACGACGAACCGTCCTTGGTCCCGTAACACCTCAAATTCATCCGTAATGATGTTCTGGTTGCCAGTAACCTCAAAGACGACGTCCGCAAGTCGTCCGTTCGCTGCACGTTTGAGAGCACTTGCCGTGTCCTCATCTGTCGGATTGATACCGTCAATCGACGACACTTCTGGGAGATACGAGAGCCGCGAGGCAGCGATGTCGATACCAACTACCGGCCGTGCGCCCGCGACATGACCGCACCGAACTGCGAGTTGGCCAAGCAGTCCAAGACCGTAAACCACAGTGGTTTCGCCCCACGTTAGGCGGCCGCGACGCACACCGTTCATGACGATTTCTGCGATAGTGAAAAATGACGCCTCAACGTCTCCGACGCCGTCGGGCACAGGCCGACAGTCCTCTGCATCTGCGACGACGTAGGCAGCATGAGAGCTGTAAGTTGCGACGCGCTGTCCAACGTCGATTGTCTCGACGTCTTCGCCGACCGCAATGACTTCGCCGATGTTGTTGTACCCGGGCACGAACGGGTACTCGACGTGGCCAGCCCACTTCGACCCCGGCGGAAACTCACCGCCGAGAATCGTGAGTTCGGTACCCGTACTGACGAGTGTCCGTCGTGTTTCGATGAGAACTTCGTCGGGATTCGGTTCTGGGACATCTTGGGTTTCGATGGTTACCACTCCTGGTTCGGAGAATACGACTATCGGGTTCGACATGTGCTGCCCTGGAGGACGAACTACGAAGACATAGCTCTGGGGGGAGAGAACTCTGACTGTAGGGAAGACAAAAGTGAGTGGAATACGCGTCGGTCAGGCTGACGCGATAACTTCGATTTCGACACCGATATCGATGGGAAGGTCTGCAACTTCGACGGCACTGCGGGCCGGGAATGGGTCGCTCATGTACTCGGCGTACACTTCGTTGACTGCATCGTAGTCTGCCATATCCGTCACAAAGACGGTTGCTTTCACGATGTTTTCGAGTCCACTTCCAGCCGCATTCAGTACCGCCTCGACGTTTTCGAGTGTCCGCTCAGTCTGTTCTTGTATGTCGTCGCTGACGACTTCACTTGTTTCGGGATCAACCGGGCCTTGTCCGGAGACATAGATTTTCCCCCCGTCTTTGATTCCCTGTGAGTACGGGCCAATAGCAGCTGGTGCGTCGTCGGTATGTATTTCTTCCATGATTTGTCTCTGTTGCAGTCTCGTGTTCTTTCGACACTCTTTAGCATTTATCGTCTGCGAAGGTGTGTCACCGTAGGCGAGAGGAGGTTACTTTTCCCCGAGGAGTGAGAGAATGTTTCTGCTGCTCACGCGCTCGCGCTGCTCATCTGACACTGGGAGTTGCTCAGTGTAGATATAGTGTGAATCGAAGGTGAGAAACGGCAATTTCGACCCGCTCACCAAACGGTCGACGCCGATGTCACGTACGATCTCCTCACCTTGGTAGAGGAAGAACATGAGCAGGTCGTCCAAGACAAACATCGTTTCACCGTCTCTGACCAAATTGTCATAACGGACGCCGGTCGGGTACGAGGTTGTCGTCTCTTTGACGATACGACCCGCTTGATTCCATGCATTGGCGACAATGACATCTGTCTCTGGCGTCCGCTTTAGGACACGAATCAACTGGTCGATGTGCGTTGGATCCCAGTGTTTGCTCCGAATTGCCTCGACATCGCGGATTTCGAATCTCGGATGGCGCTGGCGCTGATCTTCGAGCGTTGCGACGAACATGACGGGGACATCTAGCTCTGCACAGAGTTCCATCAGTTCGTCTACCTCGGAGGAATCTATATCGTAGTCGTGGTACGCGGGGAAGACTCGAACGCCCTGCATACCGAGCTCTTCGACGCATTCGCGGAGATCGCGGCGCCACGCCGGATACGTCGGGTTTATCGTAGCGAATGGAACAAAGCGGTCCTCATGGCCTTCGATCCGAGCGGCCAGTTCTTTGTTCCCTTTGTGGCAGTTCCGATAAAACACCGCCTCGATAGAGGAGACGACAGCGCGATCAACGCCCTCATGGTCCATACGCTTGCGGAGGTCCTCAACATCGGCATCGAGTGACCGCCACGGGAAATCACCGAGGTAAGCGTTCGCATCAACGATATGCTCCTTGCGAGGCTCTTCATACTGTTCGAACAACTCGCGAGCACGTTCTCTTCCAGCAGCGATTTTGTCTTCGTCGAGTTTGTTCGGCACTGTCTCTGGGATGAGACTCTCCATGTTGTACGCGATTTGTGCCTTCTGCTCCGGTGTGAGGTCTGAGCCACGGAGCTTGCCAACGCCAGGAAGCACCCACGTATCAGTTCCAAATACGAGCCTATCGACGCCGAGATATTCGACAGCCATCTCGAGTTGTCCCGCATCGCAGACGCTCCCGCTCGTGTCGAGGTAGATGTTTTCGACGTCCTGTATGTTTTTGATACGATACTCCCAGAATCCACCACCGCCGATATGCCCGGAGATGAGTTTGAGTTTCGGGAACGACTCGGCGAGTCCGCGGACGTTTTCGGAGAACGATTCTTTCGGGAGTCGCTCACCGCGTTCGGTCTTCTGTGAGACATGCGATATAATGGGCACGTCCATCTCAACAGCTGCCTCCGCAAGTGGTTCGACTTCTGGGTCGTCTAAGAACGCTTGCGCGTAGAGTTTCAGGCCCATGAGGCCGTCTTCCTCGACTGCACGGCGGAACTCGTGGACGCTGTCTTCACCCCACAGCGGGCTTGCTCGTGCCCATCCATAGAAGAGGTCCGGATACTCCTCAACGTATTTTGCGACGACGCGGTTGTACTCGCGACATTTCTCTATCGAATCGCCGCGTTCGCCGATGAGACAAATACGATCGACGCCGAGTGTTTGGGCTTGTTCACCGACTTGATTGGCACGTTCAGCGCGCTTTGCAGACGTAGAGTTATCCTCTGTCCAGAGGTGGAAGTGGCTGTCTATCATTCGATACAGTGGTCATTCTGGCAGAGCATGTTAAGTGTTTACGCTCCTCAGTTTCTCACCACACTTCCCACAGAATTTGTAGTCGCTCTCGTCGACGGCACCGCAGTTCGAACAGCGAGTCTCGTTCTCGGAGACGGTGAACTCAGCAGTAGACGTCGGTTTTCCGTCGGTCTGTTGAGATCTGTAGGATCGAAACTGCGGTGGAAGTTGAGACGTCTCTTCAGGCTCATGCATCTCACTGCGAATACGGTAGTTGAGATAGGCCCCAAATACCATCAGGAGAACACTTACTCCGAGTATGAGTGGATTCCACGTCGATGGGTTGCTTAGTGGACTGCCCTGCTGGGGCGCTCCAAGGGTGACGCTAAGAAACAAAAAGACGCCTATGAGCGGTAGTAAGACTGCGACACCCTGAAGCAACAAGAGGCGTCGGGACCAGTCAGAACAACCACCAGGAGGGCGATTACTCATCGCGTCACCTTCCGATCTCGGAATGGCCATATCTCGCAGTCAGACCGAACCAAGAAATCGCTGTACTGCTCATTACAGCGGCTCGGTTGAGATAATCGCAATGAACTACGGTAATTGTGTGTCATTTCATCTCACGCCGATGTGAGCACACACCTTGAGTGTTCCGTCGCTATTTTGCTATTCTTGTCCCATTACTGTCATTTATATGCTATTAGAATTTGATCGGTTCCCACCTGAACCTTTTTGATACCCCCCCGAACATACGGTGTATGGTACGTATCGGCATAGTCGGTAGTGGGTTTATGGCTGAAACCCATGTCGACGCCCTCAACCGTATCGACCAAGCAGAGATCGTCGGTATCGCCTCCCCAAACACCGCCACGACGTTCATCGACGAGCAAGACCTTGACGCAAAACCTTACACGTCGACCGAAAAAATGCTCGATGACGCAGCTCTCGATATCGTCGATGTCTGCTCTCCAACTCCAACACACCGGTCGGTTGTCGAGGCTGCCGCAGCACGCGGCCTTGACGTCTTCTGCGAGAAGCCACTCGCCGACACGCTTGTCGACGCACAGGCGATTGCAGACGTTGTTGACGAGACGGGCATCTCGTGTATGGTTGGCCACGTAGTGTGTTTCTTCCAACAATACGAGCAAATTAAGCAGGTAGTCGACAATGGTGGTATCGGAACTCCAGGTGTCGCTCGTGCCCGACGTCTCTCGGAGTTCCCCGCCTGGGGTCACGGAAACTGGTATGCTGACCGTGATCAAAGTGGTGGCGCACTTGTCGATTTCGCGATTCACGACTTTTATTATCTCCGGTGGATATTCGGTGATATCGACCGCGTATTCGCTCGCAGCAATGTTTGGGACCACGGTGAACACGCACACGCGACACTTCGATTTGAGAATGGTGCAGTCGGCTACGTAGAGGCGTCATGGGGACTGCCCGAAGGACAGGGCCTCACGAGTGAGCACGAGTTTGCAGGCGATAACGGCGTCGTCGAAATCGATCGTAGTGCGGCGGCAGTGACGATTCGCGATACCGATGGGACAAAAATCTCGAACCCAGTACGGGCCAATGGATACCAGCGGCAGTTCGAGACATTCCTGGAAAACCGCGAAACGGGAATCGAACCGCCCGCAACGATCGAAGATTCCATCGAGGCGCTTCGTATCTCACTGGCCGCGAAACAATCTGTCGAGACAGGAAAACCGGTCGCTATCGAGGAGGTAGACAGATGACTACGTCTGTTCGTCTCGGTATCCTCTCGACAGCGCATCTCCACGCGGACGTCTATGCGCCACTGCTTTCAGAGTTAGACGGCGTCGAGTTTGTCGGTATTGCTGGCAATGATACCGAGCGAGGACAGCAATTTGCGGTCGAACACGAAACGAGCTACGAAAGTATCGACACATTGCTCGATCTGGCTGACGGGGTTATTATCTGTTCGTCGAACGCTGACCACCACTGGTGGGCTGAGCGTGCCGCCAAAGCAGGTGTCGATGTGCTTTCGGAGAAACCACTCGGTCGATCCGTCGATGAGGCCCGTGCTGTGGTCGACACCTGTACAGATGCAGGCGTCACACTCGGCGTGGCGATGCCCCTTCGGTTTAGCCGTCCTGTCCAGGAAGCAAAGTCCGAGCTAGATGCTGGAAGAGTCGGGGACATCCAAGCGGTTTCGGGAACGAACCGTGGGAAGATGCCGGGAGACTGGTTCGTCGACCCCGAGCAATCTGGCGGCGGTGCTGTGATGGACCACACCGTTCACATTGTCGACCTCGTCCACTGGTTGACCGACGAACGCGTTGCAGAAGTATACGCTGAGACAGCGACACGCTTCTATGACCTGCCGGTTGAAGATATCAATCTACTTTCGATGACGCTCACCGACGGAACGCAGTTTTCACTCGATGGTTCATGGAGTCGCCCAGAGAATGCTGACAGATGGGGTGACGCAACTGTCGAATTCTTCGGTACCGACGCGAACGTTGCCGTTGACTGCTTTGCACAGTCATTTAGACATATCGACGATAGAGACGAAAGCGCTGGAATTCATTCTGTGTTCTGGGGTGATAACGCCAATAAGGGCATGCTCGCGGACTTTGCGGACGCTGTTCGGGAGGGTCATACCCCCCAGACGACAGGTCAAGAGGGAGTCGACGCTGTTGCCGTTACGGAAGCTGCCTACGAATCCGCCGAGCGAGGTGAAGCTGTCAAAGTCAACTACAAGTAGGAGTACTGCAACGGACAGTTTCGCCGACTTTTGACGGACTGACTGCTTGTGCTATTGAATCAGGTCGAGAGAAGCTTCGCGGAACTCGCCGATGGCTTCTGGGGCGATTTTCATTGTCCGAACTTCGTAACCAACGTTTTCGAGGTCGGCGAGTGTTGGGATGTAGCCAACGTAGTCGTTGACGTATCCTGCAGGCAGTAGGGTGTCGACGCGCGCTCGTGATTTGAAATCAAGGCCATGTTGGGTAAGGACTTCACCTGGCATACCAAGCAGTCCGCTATCTCCAACTTCGATGTAGGGAAGTCGGTTCGGAAGACAGCGCGCATCCCAGTCGGCGATAGCGAGCAAGTCGGTGACGTAGCGCCGATCCCAACCGAGTTTCGTCCGCCCAGTTTCGTCTCCGTCACGTTCTAATTGCCGAAGCTGACTGTCGAGTGCCTCAAGTCGGGCTTCGAGACGTTCCCGAGGTGGTGTTGTTTTCACTGGGAAGCGAACATTGAGATCGTCAGTATAGATGGGTGCGGTCGAAATCGCCTCCGAGGCTTCGGCGTCTGCGATCGCTTCGAGAACAGTCTCGCCGACACGTGTGCCAACCTGTTCCATATATTCATACACTTCTTTTCCAGTGCGTCTCTCCATACTTCCTGCAGGGTTGATGTCGCCCGCCGCACCGTTTAGAAACAGCACTCGCATCCCATCACGCTCAGATTCAATTCGTTGTCGTGTATATCCCGGCCAGTCTGCAGAGAGCGCGTACTCATCGGGTGTCGTACAGACTGGATGGCACGCAAAGTTATAGATCACCGTTTCTTCGCCAGTCGCTGTCTCAACGAGGACCACTGTCACATCCGAATCAACCGGTCCGTACGGGACGCGGACGTTGCCACTGACACCGCCGGACGCGCGGCGGTTGTTTGGAACCTCTCTCTCACTCGCTTGCCCGACGCGAATCTGCGCTGGTTCGAGGCGGCTGTGAGCGCGAACAATCACATTGACGAACTGCTGAGTGATCGTTGTCAGTGACTCAGAGACGTCCGTTTCGACACGGAGCGAGCGAGTCGCATCAAGTGCTCGCGCCGGGATGTACGGTCCTGCATGGGTGTGGCTCGCCGCCAGTAGGAGTTCATCGAGTTCGACGCCCTCGTTGGTGAGCTGAGAGCGGACCGCGGTGGTGAGTTCACGTGACACGTTGAGAAGGTCTGCTGAGACAATAGCGACAGTCGTCGCACCGTCGGATAGTACAACCGAAGTAGCCATCAATGGGTCGTGGACACTCTCAAAAAGCCCCTCACGCGCGCCATATCCACTCATTGGTACTGCTTCGGTCGGTGTGATATCCTCTGTAGCACTCCCCGCAGAGAGTTGTGCCTCGTGCGGAAGCGTTGATGGTGTAAACGTCATATCAAAAGTATCGTCTTGCAGTCTCAGTTACGGCCGGGCGTCTGCAGTTCTGCTTCGTCTTCGAGTTCGGGGCTGCTCCAGTAGGGATGAGTGTTGTTCTCGCGGTAGCACGCTGCCAGATGCTCATTGCTGATGCGTTGTGGCTCGGGAATTGACTCAACACAGACTTCTCGAGCATATGGGCAGCGGGTGTGGAATCGACAGCCGGTCGGCGGATTTTTCGGGTCGGGAATGTCGATTTTTCGCATTGGCAGTTCGTCGTCCATTTCATCGGGATAAAGGTCTGGGGTCGCCCATCGAAGTGCCTGCGTGTACGGGTGACGTGGGTCTTCGATAATTTGTTCTGCTGGACCGATTTCGACGAGTTTGCCGAGGTACATCACGCCGATGAGTCCGTCGGCCTTTTCGGCAAGATACCGTGCATTCGAAAGGTCGTGCGACACTGAAACGAACGAGGTGTTGAACTCATCGCGCAACTGCAAGAAGAGGTCCATCATGTCGATACGCAGTGAAACGTCAAGTGCCGAGATGGCCTCGTCGGCAAGGATGAGGTCTGGATTCATCAACAGCGCACGAATCAACGCGACACGCTGTTTCTCGCCGCCAGAGAGTTGGTGGGGATATCGGCCAGCGTAGTCGTGTGGTGGAGACATTCCAACAGTCTCAAGCATACCAAGGACCCTTGCTTGCCGGTCGTCCTTTGAAAGGCCGGGTTGCCACTTTCTAAGCGGTGCGGTGAGTGACTTCATCACCTTCACGTTCGGATTGAGCGAACTCCCTGGGTCCTGATGGATAATCTGGAGCGAACGTCGGATATCTGTGTAGGGAATCTCGACGTCGCCTTTCTTATCTTTCGCGTCCCAGATATCTTGTCCACGGTACGTTACTCGGCCGCCAGTTGGACGTTGCAGGCCGATCGCTGTTTTTCCAAGCGTTGTCTTTCCACACCCAGACTCGCCGACGAGTGCGATGACTTGCTTTTCAGGAATCTCCAGTGAGACACCATCGACTGCATAGACTGTCTCAGAGTCGCTAAACATGTTGAGCAACCCGCCGCCGTTCTCGAAGTGGACCTCAACATCTTCGAGTTTCAACAACGGCTCGCCTTTTGCGCTCATTGTTGTCTCCCCTCCGCACCGCTTATCGGGATTGCATCTTCGGACTGTTCCCAGTGGTAGCAGGCAGCCTGGTGGTCATCGTCAACGGTTCGGAACGGCGGTTCTGTCTCAACACACTCGTCGGTAGCGAGCGGACAACGTGGGTGATACGAACAACCGGTCGGCTGGTCGACAGGGTCAGGACTTGAACCTTCGATAGGACGCATTTCGTCGACTGCTGCTGCAAGGTTTGGTGTTGCGTTGAGCAGCGAACGAGTGTACGGATGGGCACCTCGATGAAGTATCTCCTCGGTCGGACCGACTTCGATGAATTCGAAGGCGTACATCACGGCAAGTCTATCGGCGAGTTCCGCAACAAGTGGGAGGTCGTGCGTGATGAAGATGAGTGTTATTTCGTACTTCTCTTGGACTTCCTTGAGGAGCTTGATGATCGAACGCTGCATCAACAAGTCGAGAGCAGCGGTTGGTTCGTCCATTACGAGTACACGCGGCTCAAGTACCATCGCAAGGGCGATGAGTGCCCGTTGCTTCATCCCACCTGAGAGTTCGTGTGGATGTGATTCGAGGACGCGCTCGGGGTCAAGATAGAGATCAGAGAGGAGCTCGTATGCGCGGTCCATGCCTTCATCGACCGGCATGTGGTGGGCCTTGAGTGTCTCCACGAAGTGAGCCCCGATACTCATCGTCGGATTCCAGGAACTCATTGCACCCTGGAACACCATCGAAATCTCTTCCCAGCGAATCGAGCGGAGTTCGTCGCTATCTAAATTGAGTAAGTCGACTGGCTGGCCTTTCTTCGGGTAGTACGTTATCTCGCCGGTTGTCACGCCAGGACTGACGACAGCATCAAGCAATGCTGAGGCGAACATTGATTTTCCGGATCCGCTCTCGCCGACGATTCCGAGTATCTCCTCTCGTTCGATGTCGAAACTCACGTCGTCGAGTACTACCGATTCTCCCCGGTCCATTCCAAATGAAACGCTCAGGTTCCGGATTTCGAGGATCGGGTCGCTCACGTTGATGTCTGTTTGATTTTCTTGTAGGCTCATTCGACACTCCCGCCGAATTCCTTCGGCAGTTTTTGGCCGGATAGTTGCGTTGGCCTCCCAATAGCTTGTGAGGGGTCCGGTAACCGAGACGCAGCATCGAGGTCACGGTCCATGTGCACTGTAGTAACAGGGTGTGTCAATTGCTAATATACCTTTTGGTGTGTTTGATTGATCTGACAGTATCGAGCGGTCAAACATCGAAACCACGCGACTGTTTGGATTCACTGTTCGCGGTTGTTGGTTGCGCTTCTCTGTATGGGAGTTTGTTAACGGCTGGGAGGTCCTCAGGAGCGATCTTCGCCAGTTCGCTCTCGTAGCGTTGCCCCCACCGGTTCTCCTTCAAGGTAATCTTCGACGGCGTCTTCTTTGACTGCGTCAGCCAAAATCTCCATACAATCTCGGTAGACCGAGAGCATGATTTCGACGTCCTCATCGCTGTGACTGTAAGACGGAAGGTGTCCGTCAGTGAAGAGGACGCCTCGTTTGTGAGCTTCCTGCATGAACAGACTCTTCGCCAGACGATCTGCGTTGCCGTCTTCGTCGCGGAACCACATCTTGAATCGTGGCGAGAAGCCGTTGACACCAGTCACGCCCTCAAGTCCGTACTCAGAGGCAAGCTCATCATACCCTTCGACGAGTTTGCTCCCCTGCTCGAAGATGTGTTCGTGAACGTTTTCGCGCTGTTGAACCTCGATTGCTGCCTTCGTCGCTGCAAGCGAGAGCGCTTCTCCTGCGTACGTCATCGAGTACACGAAGTCACTGTCCGAAATCGTACTCATGACATCGCTTCGACCGACGAGTGCCGAGATTGGGTAGCCGTTGGCCATGCCCTTTGCAAAGCACGCTAGATCCGGTTCGACGCCGAAGTACTGCTGTGCACCGCCGAGAGAGAACCGAAAGCCGGTGAGTATCTCGTCGAAGACGAGCACTGCACCTTCACGGTCAGCAATCTCACGTAACTGTTCGAGGAAGTCATCTTCGGGTGCATCGAGATTCACGGGCGTCGTCACGATAGCCGCGACATCGCCGGGGTTCTCATCGAAGATCCGTTCGAGGCTCTCAATGTCGTTGTACTCAAAGCGCTCGGTGTGTTTCCCAACGGCTTCGGGGACACCCCTGTTGAGGTTCGGGTGATCACCCATCCAGACATCTGTCCATCCGTGGTACCCTTGCGTTGCGATGACGTTGCGATCGGTGTGTGCTCGCGCTACTTTTGCGGCGAGTGTCGTAACGTCGTTGCCGTTCTTAGCGAAGCGCACCATCTCGGCACACGGAATAACTTCGGTCAATAATTCTGCGACTTCGACGTGGAGTGGATGCTCCATCGTGTACATCGTGCCATCGGTGAGTTGCTCGGTGACGGCTTCAGTTACAGCCGGGTAATTGTGACCGAGAAGGACGGGACCGAGCGCCATCACGCAGTCGATGTACTCGCTGCCATCAGCATCCCATACATGGCTGCCTTGTGCACGTTGGATGTGAGTAGGAGAAACGCCTTGAACGAACTGCGTCGGGCCTTTACTTGCAGTCTGTGTTGCACCAGGGATTACCTTCGATGCTCGCTCGGTGAGTTCACGTGACTGCTTAAGCGGCCTATCGTCTGTGTGAGACTGCAAACTCCGTACCATTATCAAACGGAGACAGAGTGTGACAAAATAAGTGCTTCGCTCACACGCCACATAGCAGTCCAAAAATCGAGGACGAACGCTTTGATCGTCGTTGTCAGTCGCGAAGCTCGTCTGCGTGTTCGTGAATTTTGTCCACTGCACGAGCGATGGTTCGGACGCCGTCCTCGCCTGCGAGCAGCACGTTGTGTGAAAGCGTCACGTTCGTCCGTCGAACCTCTTCGACACCAGGGAGATGCATGTGGCGGTATACTGGCAGGTCAGTACCTGGCGGCACCAGCGCACTCAGTTGCTCACGCGAAAATGCGGGTTGCTTGTACAACGGAAGCTCATAGCCAGTTCGTGCCGGAACACCTTCTGCATTGAGCGCCTCAATGAATCGGTCCCGGGAGACACCGCCGAATGCCTCTTCATCATACCGGAAGTTGAAGATACAGTACCCCCGCGCCGTGATACGGTCGTCCTCGGGCTTCGTCGAGATACCGTCGATATCCGAAAGCGCACTGATCAAGACCTTCTCGTTTCGTCGACGTCGCTCGTTTTCTTCAGGGAGTTTCTCTAATTGTGCGCTGAGCAACGCTCCCTGAAACTCTGAGAGCCGGTAGTTCGAAGACAGCATGTAATGTTTGTATCCTGGCTCACCAACCGCTCGGCCGATGTTGTGGACCTGTCTGGCTTCTTCGGCAAGTAGCTCATCGTCTGTGACAACGATACCACCCTCACCCGCTGGCAGTGACTTCGACTGCTGGAATGAGAACGTCCCGAACTCGCCGAACGTACCTACCTTCTGTCCTCGCCACTCTGAACCCTGTGCGTGTGCTGAGTCTTCAATGAGGAACAGCCCGTGCTCATCAGCGATGGCAGTGAGTTCATCCATATCCATTGGATAGCCTGCGAAATGGACACCGACGAGACCGACGGTCCGATCGGTGATGTTCTCTCGCACCGACTCGGGGTCCATGTTGTAGGTCTCTGGGTCGACGTCGACGAATCGAGGGACACCACCCATACAGGCGACGGCGCTTGCTGTTGCGATGAAGGTGTAGGCGGGGACCAACACTTCGTCGCCGGGCTTGAGTCCACATGCGCGCAGCGATAGTTCAATGGCGGTGGTACCATTTGAGACCGCAATTGCGTGTTCGGCGTCGTGGTATTCAGCGAACTCCGCCTCGAAGCGGTCAACCCAGTTCGCGCCGTCAGTAACCCGGCACCATCGCTCTGATTCAAGCGCATCGAGAACGTTCTCGCGGCTCTGTTCTGTACACTGTGGCCAGCGCGGGATCTCCAAGTCGGCTGCCGCCATGGACCCGCCGTTGAGTGCTAGTTTTGCCATAGGCTATCGAGTCACCCGTCTCCGGGTTTCGGTAAGTGATAACATCGTTCAATAGATGGGTATATTAGTAATTCGATAACCGACACGCATTAATCGAAACCCGGTTGAAGAGTCAGGTAGACGATTCCTCCGATTGGTCAAGTTCTGGAAGCGCACATCCCCCATTCTCGCTGAGCCGCTTTGTCTCATAGCTGCTGTCAGCGTCAGTATCGAAGTTCTCACCCGTCACGCTGAGGTTCGTATTGTAGACGCGAACAGCCGATCCGTTTAAATCGAACCCGTCGCGGCTTTCACCCGTTTGCTCGATACAGCAGTTCTCGAACGTCGCGTTGCGGTCGGTCAGGTTAACGACGGAGTCGTTCGACGCCGTTCCACTGACGTGGATGTTTTCGAAGCGCAGGTCCTCACCATCCGAGCGCGCCCAGATAGCGTGGCGTCCATCGGCGTTGATCTCGATACGGGTGTTAGAGACGTCGCCGGCGACGGACGTCTCGGGTCGGTAGAGGATACCGTTGCCCGACGGATGATTGAGAAGGATGTCACAGTTTGCGACATGGCCGTCGAAATCATGCCAGAGCCACACTGCACGACTGTTACCATATTCACCAGACCAAGGCAAAAGTGTCGCCCCGTCACCGTCGACGATGATGGTGCAGTTTTCGGCGTAGCTTCCAGGTGTTCCTAGTCGGATGTTCGAGACGTTGTTATTACGGAAGAAGCAGTTTTCAACACGAACTGGCCCGTTTCCTCGGCCGCCCGGACCTGAGGCGTAGATGCCATTGTCAGAGAAGCCTTCAAACGAACAGCGATTGATGGTCAATGCTCCTGAGTGGCTCCGATAGAGCCACATGCCACCTTTTCGGACTCGGTCTTTCGCGCCATCGGGGCACTGAACAGATTCAATTACACCTTCACCTTCGGGGCTGGTTACTGCGGCGAGCAAACAGAAGTTCGACCCGCCGTCAGCGTCGCGGACACCTTTGAAATGAACGTCCTTGACGAGGAAGTCATCATCGCTCTGGAAAGCGACTGAAGCGTCTGTCTCTGGCGCTGTGTAGTCGATGGTTACGTTCTCGAAGTGGACACCAGTCCCCCGCAGCGACAAGATGTAGTAATCATACCCATCCGGGACCGTGAACGTGACATCGCCTTCTCCAACCACTGCTGTGTTCTCGGCCTCGTAGAATCGCGAGAGTCTATCAAAGAGATAGACGCCTTCAGGGAAGACGACTTTCGTATTTTTCCCAACTGCCTCCTCGAACGCATCGTTAACTGATTCGTTCCCGGTTGGATCTGCATCGTAGTCCTCAACGATGTTTACGACCTTGTCGTACTGGTCGTCGTCACTACTGGAGATGCCGCTGGTTTCACCTACCGCAGATCCACTCGCCACAAACGCACTTGCGGACGCCGCTCCAAGTGCTCGGCAGAACGATCGTCGCCCGAGTTTTTGTTTCGTAGCCGTGAGAGCAGACTCGGCCTTCAGAGAGACTTTGTCACTATTCTCTGTCTCAGATAATTCTCTTTCTACAGTCATTCTTGTGTGACCGACTATCACACTGTGGCTAGAGTATTTAAATCTTTATCGGATTTTTATGTTTACTATAGTCATAGTTATTTCTTATCTTGAGTCAATGTCTTAGATAATATATTATAAGTATCTGGAGAATGCTTCTGTATCCTTCAGAAAAGTCCGCGAGCCGCCTTGGGGTCAAGCCCCAGGGCACTCGCTTGTTCATCTCTAGACTGAGGACTGGATTAGATGGAAGAGCAGTCGCTAATTGTGATTCGAAGTACGGTGGAGTGTTAAACTGCGTACAGCGAAACCCGACCGTGAAAATGGTGACTGACGAGTGAGGTGATTCGATAACCGTGAAGTCCTAATCAGACCTCTTTGGCTTTCACGAGACCACGGCGGACGTGTTCCCAGTACCCGCCGTAGGCTTGGTACCAAGCGTTGTGATCTCTCGAGGGCCACTCCCAGTTCTGGGTGTCTCCCCACATTGCCGACTCTGCACCGAACGTATCGATGAGCGGCAGGTCGTAGTTGAAGTACCATGCAAGGTCACGAACAACGGACTTCGTCTCATCCATCGTCTGTGCCGTTTTGAGGTCTTCAACTAACTGGTAGAGGTTGAGTTCTCTCCCCGAACCCTCAACTTCGAGTGCACCGACTTCTTCGGGAACCGTCGGAGTGAGCGGCCGCCCGTTCACCTGCGAGTGCGTTTCGCCATCTGCGAGCCACTGCTCGACTTCTCCACCGGTGCCGAGTCGCATCTTGTAGTGGTTGCTGTAGTCGTAGAAGTTGAGCGGTTCGTTAGACGCCCACCCATGGACGAACGGGAACACGTCACCATTCTCGGCGGCGAGGAAGTCTTGGTACCACGTCCCAGATTCTTTGGTAGTGAACTCAACATCAAAACCGAATCCGTTGAGTTGCTCTTGCATCGACTTGCCGTAGGCGGCCATCGTCTCAGTCGAATCCGTCGAGATGTGGAAATCAATGGCCTTACCGTCTTCATCGACCCACTTGCTGCCTTCCTTAGAGTATCCTTCCATCTCAAGGAACTGCGTCGCCTGTTCCTCGTTGGAGCCCATGTCGTACTGGATTAGATTGTCGATGAAATCGTTACCGAGGTACTGCGCTTCGAGGTGTCCTGGAAGCCCCGTCTGATTTTTCGCAACGAACTTGCGGTCGAAGATGTCCGCCATCTTGTCGAAATCCAATAGCGCAGTAAACGCACGTCTGACGCCTCTGCGAGCCAAGTGCTCGTTGTCGCCGTAGTTAAATACAAGCGACCGGCCGTTGATTCCCCTGACGTTCGAGAGCGTCTGGAGGTTATCGGGTGATGCACCCTGGAGATTTGAATCGAATTTCCCTCCGTCGAAGTCCACCTGATCATTAATGACTAACTGGTCACAAGAACCACCCCGACAGACTTTGAACGTCAGCGTGTCGAAGTTGACATCGTCAGCGAATGGATGCTGGTCGAACTTCTCTAAGACGACCTCCGTCTCGCTCCACTCCTTCAGTTTGAACGTTGAGTTTGCCAGACCTTCGTCTCTGAACTCTTGAGTGGAGACTTTGTGATCGGTCAGTTCGGCGATGACCTCGTCGCGCCCAGCCTGCGAAGAGACGTCTTGGAACTTTTCGAGCCACTCGCGGTTCTTATCACGTCGCGTCCATAGCCGGTTTTCTTCGACGCCGATAAGAATCGGGTTGAGCTCCTTTTTCCGCTTTGCGACCATGGTGTAGTCGTCAACGAGCTCGTGAGACTCAATGTCGCTCCCTTCGGGATCCATCAGGCGGTCGATTTCCTGCTGGTTGTAGTAGTCCTCAGCGGTAACCGGCGTCCCGTCGTGCCAGTAGAAGTCTTCTTTGAACTTGTACGTCATTTCAAGAGCTTCTTTGTCGTAGCTCAAATCTTCGAGGAGCCAATTGTAGGTATCACCTGTGATGTAGTTGCTCTGGAGGTACGCGAAGAACCATCGCGAGAAGGCGATATTTCGTGAGTAGCGGTTCCAGTTGATGTCTTCAAGTAGCTCTTCGGTGCTACTTTTTAACGTCGACTCGGCTAACTCAATGGTTTGATTCGTCTCACCGTTGTCGGTACTACTTCCACCGGTACCGTTGGTATCGGTTGAATTTCCGTCTGGGTCTGCAGCTTGGTCATTTTGCCCACCACACCCGGCAAGTCCGGCGGCAAGGCCCGTTGACAATGCAAGCATTTTTCGCCGAGACACGTAGCTACGGCGTCCCTGATCTAACGACTTGTCTGACATACTCTACCAAAGAAGACAAGCAACCCTACATATAGTTATCTGATATTACGTCTATATATACATCAGAAATAAATTATTGTTTGATATTCATCTTTTCCTAAACAGGTTGTACCTTCGAGATAGATTCACTACTTAGATTGTGTGACGAGGCCCCTTCTCAACGAACAGGCGAAGCAAGGAGGATTTGGTGATTCACTCTTCAACTCTGTATGCGGCCCGTTCTTCGAGGTGAGCGTTCGCCCACAAGAGCGCATAGGCCAAAATACTAGCAAAGAGGGCTGTCAACCCGAAAATTCCCAACATCCCCGCGACAACACCGTAGTCCGAACCCAATATTGCTTCTACAAAAGCAGTGTCGAGAATTGCTGCGACCAGCAGGAGTCCGACGCCCAAGAGTCCGACATTAAGCAACACTGAGGACTTGAGCGCTAATACAATCCGCTCTGAAAGGCTTCTTTCGGTCGATCCGTATCGCTTAGGTCTGTGAGCCTCTTCTGCCATACTGTCTGCAGACAAGTGGCTTCCCTAATAAAAGTTTGTGTGAGGTACCCACACAATCGACTGTGGCCATCATCGACTGTGTGAGTTGAAAAGACGATTCTCCTTTCTATCACCCGAAGCTTTATTGTGCATCTGCGTGCGGATTGGGTATGAATCGGAGAAGCTTCCTCTGCGCTGGTAGTGCACTCACCGTGGCGGCGGTGTCAGGCTGCGTTGGACGAAGTCTCGATGAAGTACAAACAGCCGAAGCGTCCAGTGGATCTTCAACTCAAGATAGTACCGACGTTGACAACAACCCTGACGGGGTAGACGAGGAGACAATCAGTGTTGGAGAAGACTCGTTCGGACCAAGTCGAGTGATACTCAACGTCGGTGGCTCAGTTACGTGGACAAATGAGAGCGATGTCGAACACAGTGTTACCAGCTACGCGTACTCATCCGATGCTGCAGACTGGAGCATTGATCAACAACTCGAAGCTGGGGGGTCGGCTACCCACACGTTTGACCAAGCGGGAATCTACCAATACTACAGCACTGCTTTGGGGACGTTCCAGATGTGCGGGGTAGTATTCGTCGGGAACGTCGATACTGGCTGGAATAACCCCTGCTTAAACGAGTAACTACGAGAAACGCCGGCGGAGTCGTTTTTGAACGCACCTAGAATTCGTTGAGTACCGTCTCTCTACTCGGAATCCTCATCGGCGCCATTCTTCTTCGAGTTGTCCACACCGACGAGCCAATAACCCGAAGACAGTCGTAAACACGATAAGTCCTGCAAGATTGAGCTGTGCGACGACATACGACGCTGTTCCGGGGCTGAGAACAAAGAGTGAGGCAATCGTTACAAGCAAAAAGAGCAAACAAAGCGCGAAGAGCGCTCGAATCATTCCAGCGAACTCGCAGACGATGTCCAGAAACCGCTTTCCAGATTCGTTACTCATTCGCCGAATGCCTCCCACGAGATAGCTGTAGTCAACTGGGACGTACATTTGATATAGACGGTCATCGTTCGAGCGTACTCATCCACGCAGTGAATAAGTAGTTTCTGCCGCCTGCTAATGTTCGAAAAGAGGCGTTTGGCTACTCGACTACCGCTGGGTTCGTGGAGTCGCCATCGTCACCTGAGCGCTGGTGCCGCGCTCGAAGTCGCGGATTGAAGATTCGATCCATTCCCTGTGAGAATAGGATAAGCCCCAGAGAGAGCAACAGTAGCACGAGCATCGGGAACCAGAGCCAGTGCCCAGAAAGCATCGGATTAGACACTGCCCCGTTTGAGTACGCCATATTCATCATCACACCCCAGTTGAGGGTTGTAAACGGAAGGATCCCCAGGAAGTAGAGACCCACAGACTCGTAAATAATCGACCGAGCAGCCCCTGCGGAATTGATTGTGATGTACGGCATCAGTTGGGGGATAATATCTCGGCGGAGTATCTCTGGAGAGCCGAATCCCATGGCACGCGAGGCCTCAACGTAGGATTCCTCTCTGATGGTCAGCACTTGCGACCGAAGACGTCGGGCGAGACCTGGCCAGTTGTCTATCGCAAGGATAAACCCAACGACGTAGGGATTTTCAGGTTGGTAAATCGCCGCGAGAACGACGATTAGTGGGAGTCCCGGCATCGTGAGGACGATGTCGGTCAGCGTCATGAGAACGTCGTCGACTCGACCACCTTTGTAACCGGCAGTGGTTCCAATGACGATCCCGATACTCATTGCGACGACTGCTCCTGCAAACGCCATTTTGAGCATTGCGGGGGTAGCGTGAACGATTTGTGCGCCGATAGGCATCCCGAGACCGTCGGTTCCGAGGATGAATTTGGTACTCTGGAATGGCCCAATGAACTTGGGGTAATCACCTATCTGTGGCCGTTCAACAATGAACGGACCGACGACACCCATCAAAATGATGAACAGGAGGATACTGATGCCGATCCGTGCGCGGATGTCCTCCCAGATGATTTTTGCGGTGACTACAACTGTATCATAGTACCACCGCTCAAGCCGCTCCTGCCGACTAAGCGGCTCGGAATGGGCCTCACTTACTCGTTCGAACACCGACGCCTCTGCCGGTCTATTTTCTTCGGAATTGAATTCACTCATGATAGGTCACTCAGTAGCTTTCTTTCCCCTTTTCGGACGCACGTGGATCGACCAATCCGTATGTGAGATCGGCTAAGAGAATACCGATAACAGTGATGACGGTGAAGAAGATGAACGCGCCCATCAGTAACGGGTAATCGCGGTTCATCAGCGCGTCGTACGTATACCACCCCACACCTGGGTACGTGAATATCGTCTCCATGATGATGCTGCTGCCGAACAACGATGCGATGCTCATCATGATACCCGTGTAGAGTGGAAGAATGGCGTTTCGGCCGACGTAGTACGTGGCAATTCGATTGCTGCTAATCCCACGGAGGCGTGCGACCCGGACGAAGTCCTCTCCGATAATACGAATGGCATTTCCGCGGAGGCCGAGTGCACTTCCACCAAATCCAAGGATGAATCCCGTCAAGATAGGTAGTGTCGCATGGTGAGCTACACTCGTCATGAAGGGTATATTCAATCCGGGAGTGAGACTCGAGTCGTAGTGGCCACCAGTCGGGAACCACCCGAATTGAAACGCCAGAAACGACAGCATCAAAATTGCACCAACGTAGTACGGAACCGACTGAATGACGATGATGATGCCGGTCATTACTTTGTCGAACCGGCTTCCCTCGTAGTATGCCATCAGAGAGCCGAAGATGATGGTCATGCTGATGCCGGTGATGAGGCCATAGACGCTCACGAACACAGACCAGGGCATCGCACGGAACAAGAGATAAAAGACGGGCTGGTCGTGCCAGATCGACTCACCAAAGTCCTGGTAGAGGATAATGTCTCGGAGGTACTCGAAGTATGCGATGTGTATTGGTTGGTTTGGTTCAATACCCGTGTATATCCGTACTAAGCGGTCGACCTGTTCGGGACTTCGCTCGGAGCCACCGAATCCGAGATTGCCGCCGCTCATTAATTGAGCCTGCATCTGCTGGATTGGGTTTCCAGGCATCATCCGGTAGAGCACGAATGTAATCGTGATTACCGCGAATAATGTCAGGGCGGCTTGCCCGAAGCGCTTCACGTAGTAATTCATTCCAACCAGCCATTTTCCGAACTCCGTCTTATATCTTGTGGCGGTATAGCATCCCATCCCAGAATTCGAGTCGTAAGTCGAGAGAGCAAACTGAGGTCGAGCTTCAGTCTCAATCATAGACACGATGGCAAAACCGTGTTTAGTAACTCCAAAAATCGTCGTTGAACGAAACCAACGAGGAGAAGAAAGCTTACAAGAAGGGAATTTGTTCCAAGCACCGCTAGGTGACCGTATCTAAATGAGTGACAGATTCACGAGAATAAATGAATGAAGCGTCGTATCCGTTGTGCACACTCGTTTCGAGATTCCTGAACGGTTCTACCGGAGAAATCGAGTGTGTTTTGTCTTTCCAAACAAATCTGGGTATGCTCATGCATGGCATGGCATGGTTATTGGCCATTACACCACTAGATCTGTAATACTTCGACGAGTAAAATCGGATTCTCAGTGCACAGGTAGCCGTCTGAGGTGCCGTTCTACTGCACAGTACTCCTGAAGCCGACCTCCCCTCAGTGCCCCTCCCCCACGCAGTCTGTCGATTACCTTCATTAGGGTTGTTTCGAATGAGAAAACACCTGGGCAAAAGATTGTGAAGAATCTGGGCGGACCCCCGCAAGCCAGAGGACCGAAAAAGCATTATACGGAATCAGCAACAAGTGATGTGGTATGCGAACAGTCCGCTTTCGTGATGAGATGGGTATCGCCCGAACCGGCGAATTGATTGAGAACACGATTATTGCTGGTTCAAAGTCATACGACCCGGAATCCATTGATTACCTCCCACCGTGTGAGCCGACGAAAATTATCTGTCAAGCCGGCGGCTACATGGACCACCGCGAGGAATCCGGATTCGAGGACCGACCAGAACGCCCGGAGTTGTTCCTCAAAGGCCCGAACTGTGTATCTGGACACGGTGACGCCATTGAGCTTCCCCCCGGGCGAGAAACCGTTGACTTCGAGGGGGAATTTGCGGTGGTCATCGGCGAACAATGCCGCGCGGTCACCGAAGAAGATGCAATACAGTACGTTGCGGGATACACTTGCGTCAACGACGTCTCGAACCGCGATGACCAGAATCAAGAGCGAAATTGGGTTCGTGGGAAGGCTTTCGATGGATCGCTTCCAATAGGTCCCGTCCTCGCTTCACCAGACGAAATCCCCGGGGATGCAACGCTCACACTCCGTCATAACGGCAAGGTAAAACAAGAAACCTCGCTCAAATCGATGATCTTCTCGGTTGAAGAGCTCGTCGCAAACATCTCTGAGCTCATTACGCTTGAACCGGGAGACGTTATCGCCACTGGTACACCATACGGCCCCGATTCGTTAGCTGAAGGTGACGTTGTGGAAGTCGAATTTGAGGGGGTTGGGACATTGCGAAATCACGTGACGACAAGATAGCTCAGTCAGCCTGCTTCACTGGGCCCCCGCTTCTTCAGATATGCTCGAAAGCGGTTTCTCTCCTCAATTATCCCACATCTGACCAGAATGGCTGACGGTCACCCATAGAACCATATACTTTCGGCAGAATCGACATCGCGAGAGACTACCATGGCAGCGGTGAAATTACAAGATATCAAAAATGCAGCAGCCTGTTTCGACGAAGGGATAGTTAACTGGACTCCCGTCAGCGTGAGTCGTTCGCTCGGTGAGCGTGCGAATACGAACTCGTCCAGCTCAACTGACGACAACACTTATTATCGAAATAGATGACGAAGAGACATACTATCATGGCAGATTCACCCCTTCGCGTACTTGTTATCGGCGCTCATCCTGACGACTGTGATCTTCGCGCTGGCGGTGTTGCCTGCAAATACGCCGCTCGTGGAGATGAGGTACTGTTTGTATCTATGACGGACGGTACTGGCGGTCACCACAAACAAGGCGGTGCAACGTTGGCTCGTCGTCGGAAGGCAGAAGCAGAGGCTGCTGCAGCTGTCGCCGGGATTGAGTACCGTATTTTCGATAATCCGGATGGAAAACTGCAACCGACATTGGCCAATCGAGAGGAAATCATCCGTCTCATCCGGACGTATGACCCTGATATCGTCTTTACTCACCGTCCCAACGATTACCATCCTGACCACCGCTACACTTCACGTCTCGTTCAGGATGCAGCGTACATGGTCACTGTTCCAAACATCTGTCCAAACACCTCCGAGCTTGACTCTGATCCGGTTATCGTCTATTTGCACGATGAGTTCGAGAAGCCAGTGCCGTTTTCGCCCGATATAGTACTCTCCATAGACGACGTTGCCGACCAGCAATTCGAGATGCTCGATTGTCATGAGTCACAGATGTACGAGTGGCTTCCCTATACCGCAGATATGCTTGAGGAAGTGCCGAACGATACGGAGTCACGTCGTGAGTGGCTTCGAGGTGGCGAACTCCCGACTGTTGCACGGCTCAAGCGTGTCGCCGACCAATATCGGGATGCACTCATTGAGAAATACGGTGAGAGTCAAGGTGAGAGTGTCGTCTATGCTGAGGCGTTTGAAGGATGTGAGTATGGGCGACCACTAACTGACGAGAATATTGACGAACTGTTTCCCTTCGAGTAGACCGCAACTCAGAAACGGTCTACAGCGACGTAGCGTTGATTTCGATAACGTTGACCGCGTGTCGAAGTTCAGATGCGACAGTTTCGATGTGTTCGTCGTCCATTCGACTCGTTGGCCCGATAACGCTGATTGCGCCGTAGACGTCGCCACTTTGGCTTCGGATCGGAGCACCGACCCCGACCAATCCAGGAATGGTCTCACCATGGTTGTACGCTAACCCATTTTGACGAACCTCCTGTAGCTCATCAAGCAAACGTTCCTTGTCCGTGATAGTGCGGTCTGTGATCTGTTCGAAGTCGACTGTGTCAAGGAATTCGTCAACCTCGTCAACTGGTTTGTGAGCCAGTATTGCTTTGCCTACGGCTGTGTGGTAGAGGTCATTGCGGTGACCAACGCGGAGTTCAGTTCGAACTGCTTGTTCACCACGGGCTGTGTGTAGACAGATTCCTTTGTATTCTTCTTCGACGGTAAACAGCGCAACCTCTCCGGTCGAGTCTGCCAGATTATTGACCTCGTCTTTTGCGAGGTGGTAGATTGGATTTTGGTCGCGGACACGTTGGCCCACGTCGACGAACCGAAGTCCGAGTTTGTACTTCTCTTTCTCTTTTACGACGTAGCCTTGCTGTCGAAGGGTTGCGAGGTGACAGTGGACAGTGCCTTTCGTCACGCCAACTGCGTTGGAAATCTCTGTGACACCCACAGGTGACTCTTCCTGTAGAAAGTCGACAATCTGCAAGGCTGTTTGAACCGCCTTGACCGGGTTGCGGGCACTTTGTGGCATTTACCGGAGTGATTGAGTCTCTCTATCATAAGTGTTTGGGAATGCCAAACAACAACAGGCCGGGATATCTACTTTCAGATGACCCCTGAGACGAGTTCGGAGAACGCAAGCGGTGTCTTCGTCGACATACTACCGCTAAACACGAGCACAGAACAGCGATGGCGGAAACTATATGACGTGTGTTCACGACACACAAGTCTGTGTCGAGTAGTATTACCATGCAGACGGAAGTTCCGCGGGCAAAATCAACAAAGGAACAGACATGAAATTCGGTGTTTTCCTCAATCAGTACTACGAGGAAGAGGGGTCGTTCGCTGCAACCGACCTGCTCGAACAGGTCAAGCTGATGGAATCAGTCGGCTTCGATTCGGCGACGGTCGGCGAACGCCACGTGCACGAAGAAGGGTTCGTCGAGCCGCTGACGATGCTTGCTGCGATTGCCGCCGAAACCGAGACTCTCGAACTTGGGACGGCTGCGATGCTTCCTGCGCTATACAACCCTCTCCATCTGTCCGAACAAGTAGCGATGATAGACCAGATCTCCGGCGGGAGGATGTCCTTCGGGGCAGCACTGGGCTATCGGGAACGTGAACTCACGCCGTTTGGGGTCGACATGGATGATCGTGTGAAGATGTTCATCGAGTCGCTCACCCTCCTTAAGCGGCTCTGGACCGAAGACGAGATCACTCATGACGGTGATTTCTGGACATTCGAGGATATCTTCATCAGTCCTCGTCCGGACAATCTCCCAATCTGGATCGGTGGTCACGCTGATATTGCGATCAAACGCGCCGCCTATCGTGGAGACGCCTGGATTGCAAGCGCCTCGTCAACCACGGAAGATCTTGAGGCACAAATCGACGTCTACGAGGACGCACTTGATGAGTTCGACATGAGCCGCGAGGAAAACGACGTCATCTTGATGCGTGACTGCTTCGTCGCCGATTCCGTTGAGGAAGCACGCGAAAGCATCGAGCCATACCTCCTGAACCTCTATCAACTCTACGCGCGATGGGGACAGACCTACCTTGACGAACACGAGATCGAAATCGACTACGAGGAACTTGACGAGAAGTTCGTTATCGGAACCCCAGAGCAGTGTGTCGAGCAACTCCGTGAATACGAGGAACTGGGGGTAGACCACGTCCTCATCCGATGTCAGTTCCCAGGGCAGCCACAGGAGTCGGCACTCCACTGTCTGGAACGCTTTGGTGAGGAGGTCATCCCGGAGTTCGACTGAGATGACAGCCCCAACTGTTGGATACGTCGGACTAAACCACCACCACGCCGAACCATACCTTCAGAGCCTCGCTGAACTCCCGGTCGACGTCACTTGTGTCTGTGAACCTGATGAGACATTTGACGTCACGTCGGTTGAGGCAGTAGCTCACGTGCCGAGTTACGATACTGTCACACAACTACTCGAAAATGAGCGACCCGATGTGCTCTGGGTATCACTCTCGAATCGAGACACACCTCGTGTCGTCGAAACCGCGGTTCAACACGGGGTCGACGTTTATACCGAGAAACCGGTTGCACGGACGACATCAGAGTTAGAGCCACTCATCAAAACCGTCGACGCATCCGAGTCGACGGTGGCCGTCTCCTACCCGTGGCGAAGCCATCCAGTCTCACAGGAATTACAGAAACGAAACGATGACGGCTTCTTTGGTACGCTGCGGTCCGTCGATGCTCGTTTCGTTGCCTCCAGTCTCCAGTATCGTGACGTCGATCACTATCTGTTCGACCGTCACGCAAGCGGCGGTGGCATCGTTCAGTGGCTCGGCATTCACTGGATAGACCTCCTTCCATGGCTCCTTGATGACCCAATAGTCGCTGTCAGCGCCAAGACTACGACGACGCATCCGGAGACGGAGGTCGAAGACGGTGCCATCGTACAATTCGAGTTAGCCTCTGGTGCACTCGGTACGCTCCAGTGTGGATACTACCTTCGCTCGGACCGGTACGATACGTCGATTAAAATCGATGGGATGGACGGCACCGCAGCATGGGATCCCATTGGGGATTTCTTCGGCTTCGACGACAAGACGACGCTCGAGCTCGAATCGAGTAAATCGTCATATCGAACCGCACCTCGACGGTTCATCACGTATGACTACAATCCAATACCAGGATATGGTGGTGGATTCGGGCTCGAATTCATGCAGCAGTTCCTCACTGCTCGTACCTCCAGAGATGTTGAAGTCCCTGCCTCACTGCAGGATGCGATGGTCGTACTTCGGGTGCTGGATGCGGTGTATGAGTCAGCCGAATCCGGCGAGTGGGTCACGGTGAGGTGACCGGAGCTCAATCTCTGTTTGAGATAGCCCGAACAGCCAAATACTCGCGCGCGAGAGAACGTATCATGCTACGACGACTCGAACTCTCCGGGGGCCCGCATGACCGAGGTATCACGCACGGAGAGGAACTACGCAACGAGATTCAAGCTAACGTCGAGACATATGTCGACCGATTCTCGAAGTTGGGGCTCGACGAGACCGCTCTGCGCGAGCGAACTGACCGCTATCTATCGCTTATCGAATCTTGTGATGAAGCCTATGCCACCGAAATGCGAGCCATTGCGGACGGAAGCGGACTCCCGCTCGAAGACATTGTGCTTCTGAACGCTCGCTATGAGATACGATACGCTGCTGCAGCTCGACAAGCGAAGAATACCTCGAAAAACACGGGTTCGGAGAGCAACGATCCGGATGTGACAGGCACTGACGGCTGTACGAGTTTCGGCATTCAGTCAGAGCGGACTGACAACGACCACTCGTACTTAGGGCAGAACTGGGACTTCATCCCAGGGCTTGAGCTGTTCATGATGGACGTTCGCCGTGATGGCGGACCAAACCATATCGCACTCTCAGAAGCAGGAATCGTCGGCGGGAAAATCGGCGTCAACGAAGCGGGCATAGGGATGGTTATAAACGGCCTTGCGAGTTCACGCGACGGTGACGATCCATACCGGACACCGTTTCACGTTCGCTGTCGGAAAGTCCTTTCGGCAGACCGCCTCGATGTGGCACTTCGGCCGCTCATCACCGAAGACTGGACCTGCTCGGCGAACTTTATGATTGGCCACAGCGTTGGCGAAATGCTCGATGTGGAAGTTGCTCCTAGAAGCGTCAACTATCACTATCCGACTGACCACCTACTCGTCCACGCCAACCACTTCGAGGCCCAAGACGACGTAGAGAGTATGCTCGAACGGTTGAATCCTCATACGCTATGTCGCGCACCTCGACTGAAGCGACTCCTCTCGGGACACGACGTCTTAGATGAGGCGAAGATGGTCGGTGCGCTGCGAGATCACTTCGGTCATCCGGCGAGTATCTGCAAACATCCCGACGAGAGCCTGCCAAAGCACCGATGGTTCCGCACAAACGCGAGCGTCGTTATCGATCTTACCGAACGACGCATGCGGGTTGCCGATGGTCCGCCCTGTGAATCCGAGTACCACGAGTACCGCGTGGCTGAGTAGCCACTCGCTGGCCGAATCTTGTTTCCGGTTCGAACTAAGATTTCAACTCCTATTGAGTTCAACATATTTTTGTTTTCGATCTTTTCGAAATAGTGTAGTTTTGGCTTATTGGCACAGTATATGAACTCACGTCCGACGAAGAATTCGGATCGGACAACTCTACCTCAACAAACTGACACCGATTCGTTTCCTCCACATAGATTACAATCTCGAGCGAATTGGCGCAAGACATGTTAACATTGGTTTCGGTTCTTTGATTGTAATCTGGATAGAGAGGATCGACCGAAGAAATCGAGCTTGAAAATCAAAGTATTTGATGTGTTTCTAAACTCTGGTGTTATGTTTTAATGTAGAAATCCTATACGAGTTGTTTCTCCACAGCAGATAACGAATTGGTTTCGGTGTCTCGACCCGTCTAAATTGCAGCAGTCTACTCAGCTTCGAAAAGACAGTGTCAGGCTGTGCCAGTAGATGACGTTGTCTTCTGACGAGAGTGATGTTTGCAGCGAATGATGGTAGGTGTAATCGATAAGGCGGCGAACCGTTTCCGGAATGGAAGTGGTAAAGGTTTTGGTCAACCTCAGTGGGTTCAGGTGCCAACAGTTGACCGGTGACCACACCCAACAGTACTACGAACACCTGACCAACGAAGAGGACCGTCGAGAGGTGACAGTATCACTGCGTAATAAAATCCGTACTGAACGCTCCGAAGCATCGCCGAGAGTGCCACTCGTAGGGACTAAGCTTGAATGCGGGGTTTCAGTCCGATGCCCTCAGCTAAGAGCTCGTGTGATCGAAGCCCGGTTTCGTGTTCGTCGACGACATGCTGAATCATCACTTCGTCGACACCGACACGGTCCGATAGCTGCTCTAGAAGCCCCGCGAGGGTTTCCGGGCTCCCAGAAATCGCTCGCGGCCACTCCCCAGCATCCAGCGTAGCGGGCGTCGGCTCAGGAACACCACCCAATTCGTCGATGGCCTCTTCGACCGACGGTCTCGTGCCAACGACCCCACGTTGGAGTCGCTGGAACGACGCCTCGGCCACCGCTCGCAGCCGTGCGGCCTCCTCATCGGTCGGCGCACACACTGCGTTCACCGCAATCATCCCCTGTGGTTCATCGCTACTACCGGCCAGTCGTGACGGCGTGAACTGACTGCGATACTCCTCGAACGCTTGGGTGGCGAACTGTGGTCGAATAAACGCCGCAAAGCAGTACCGAAGCCCAAGCTTCCCTGCAAGCGCCGCACTCGACGGACTCGACCCGAGTACCCACGGAACCGGCCGGTCTTCACCCGAGGACGGAATCTGTAGCTTGCTGTAAGGGTGTCCGTCGGGATACTCCTCATAGAGATGATTGACGACGGCCTCGATCTTCTCTGTGTGATCCTCGTCGGGATTTTCGACGTAGCGGTCGGTTCCGAGCGCCTGGTCGGCAGCCGGTGACCCGTTTGCCCGTCCGAGCCCGGCATCGATACGCCCCGGCGCGAGCGCGTCCAACGCACCGAACTGTTCGGCGACCTTGAACGGGCTATAGTGATTCAACAGTACCGCTCCAGAGCCAAGCCGAATCGACTCGGTCTCGCCAGCAAGACGCCCAAGCAGTACCTCAGGTGTCGTCCCCGCGAGGGTATCTGCCATTCCGTGATGTTCGGCCACCCAGAATCGAGAATATCCGAGTCGCTCAGCCTGCTGAGCGGTCTCAATAGTATTCGCATACGCATCAGTCGCAGTACCATCACGGGGAACGGGCGATAAATCGACGACAGAAAGCTCCATATCTGGCATCAGCGACTGCGAAGAATAACACTTGGGACTCATCAAGCCTTTGCCGCCAGATGAGTCACGAATCCCATCGACAGCGATTGTCCGCTAATTCGTCGCTACTGGATAGACAGCTCCATAACCTCTGGTACTCGGTGTCTGCAATCGTAATTGTTAGCTGAGAAATGCTACGCGACCGAATTGGAGTTTACTCGTGCCCCGACACCGGAATCGGCTCGTACGGTTCTTCGAGGTACTCGATATCGGAACCTGACAGGGAGATGTCGAGCGCTTCCACCGCGTCTTCGAGGTGTTCGATGCTCGATGTTCCGACGATGGGCGTCGTCACCCACTCTTTGTGGAACTGCCATGCGAGCGCTATTTGCGCCATCTTCACGCCCTTTTCCTCGGCGAGTTCCTGTACGCGTTGGTTTACCTCGGGCCCGCCACCCTTCGTGTAGCCGCGACCGAGCGACGACTCGTGTTCGCCGCGCGTCGTTGCGTCGAACGCTTCGTGTGGTCGTGCGAGGAATCCGGCCGCCAGCGGACTCCACGGCATCACCGCGAGATCCTCGTTCTCACAGAGCGGGAGCATCTCTCGCTCCTCCTCGCGGTATGCGAGGTTGTAGAGGTTCTGCATCGAGACGAACCGCTCCAGACCGAGGTCGTCGGACGTGTGGAGGGCCTCCGCGAACTGGTGTGCCCACATCGAAGATGCGCCGATGTGACGCACTTTTCCGCGGCGGACCACGTCGTCCAACGCGCGGAGCGTTGTCTCAATGGGCGTGTCATAGTCCCAGCGGTGAATTTGGTAGAGGTCCACCGTGTCCATACCCAACCGGTCAAGCGAGCTCTCCAACTCCTGTTCGATGGTCTTCCGCGAGAGACCGCCGGAGTTCGGGTCGTCCTCGTCCATCTGCCCGTACACTTTGGTCGCGACGACGAACTCGTCGCGGTCGTACTCCGACAGCACCTCGCCTAGAATCTCCTCGCTCTCGCCGTAAGAGTAGACGTTCGCGGTGTCGAAGAAGTTGATTCCGAGGTCGATGGCTCGCTCGATGAGTTCGCGGCTCTCTTCTCTATCGAGTGTCCACTCGTTCCCGTTCGTCCCGAAGCTCATGCAGCCGAGACAGATCTCGCTTACCGTGGTTCCGGTCTGACCGAAAGTGGTGTACTCCATAGCGATTCGATACACAGAAGCCGCAAAAAGATATGGCAGTGCCGTCTGTCCTGCCGGAACACCATCCCACTTCTGATTCTGGTCGACGATACCGGTGGCAAAGAGGTTGCTCCTGTGGGCTGAGAGTCGGACGTGTTTCGTCGTGGGGTTCCTCCGTACAACATACATCCAGGACCGAACGCACCGACACCCGGAGAAGACACATCACACCCAAGAGACTGGCGAGACGTCCTCTCGATGATCCTCTCCGAAATCGAAGAACGACAGCGAGCGTTCCGGACGGCCTGATTCACAAACCAAGACACTCCACAGCGAGGTAAGGGCCTGGGAATCGCCTCGAGGCTTCCTGTGATTTAGTCGGACACTCGCAGATGATTCTTCGAGCGCGCAGTCACGACACCCGATCACGACGTTTCCGTCATCCAGACTACTGATGTAGACCAGAGCAACGAAACACTCCGGTCGGCGCACGCCTCCTGGGAACGGTGTATAGTGAGATTTGGATGAGTCAACCGTCTCAGGTCAAGCCCGAAGTGCGCAATCTGCATCGAAGTTTGAATACCAGGAGTTATATTATATGAGGCGTCTATTACTCTCACAAGTACTCAATGACAGCGAACAACGGCCAAATCCAAACGACGCACATTGGAAGCCTCCCCCGACCGCCAGAACTGCTCGACCTCCTCAAGAAACGCCAGGATGGCGAAAATGTCGACCTCGAGGAGTGGAGCACAGTCGTCGCAGACGCTACGCGCGACGTCGTCGAGCGTCAAGTGGAGGTCGGGCTCGACAGCATCAACAACGGCGAACAGTCCCGTGTCTCGTTCAACTGGTACGTCGCAGATCGACTCAGCGGCATCGATGGCAAGCGCGAGCAGGAGCTCTGGGCAGACCTCCAGGAGTTCCCCGACTACGCCGAGGAGACGTTCAAGACGGACGTCATCGACCTCTCGATGCACCCTGTCGTCACCGGTCCCGTGGAGTACACCGGCCACGAGGAGGCCGAATCCGAACTCACGGGGTTCAAAGATGCGTTGTCGGCTGTCGATGTCGGTCTCGAAGAGACGTTCATCACATCGGCATCCCCCAGTGTCGTCACCGCCACGCACGCCAACGATTACTACGATTCCTACGAGGAGTACCTCTTCGCCGTCGCGGAGGCGATGGCCGAGGAGTACGAACTGGTCGCCGAGACCGGGGTCACTCTCCAAATCGACGCACCTGAACTCCTCACTGTGGGCCACACGGCGGCCTTCGCTGACGAGCCCCTCGAGGAGGTCAAGGGAGCCACGCGTCTTCACGTCGAGGCGCTCAACGAAGCGCTGTCGAACGTTCCGGAGGAACAAGTCCGACTCCACACCTGCTGGGGAAGTTACGAGGGACCACACCACCTCGACACAGATCTGGTCGAAATGCTTCCGGAGATCTACGAAGCCGACATCTCCGGACTCAGTATCGAGCAGGCAAACCCGCGTCACCAGCACGAGTATCGCGCGTTCACCGAACAGCCACTGCCGGATGGGTGGACGCTCATTCCGGGCGTCGTCGACGTGAAGACGAACGTCATCGATCACCCCGAGACGATCGCGGACCGCTTAGAGCGGGTCGCCGAAGCGGTCGACGATTCGACGCCACTGGTCGCCGCACCAGACTGCGGCTTCGGCACGCAAGCCGGTCTCGGAATGGTCGACCCCGAGATCGCGTGGGCGAAATTGGAGGCGCTCGTCGAGGGCGCTGAAATCGCAAACGAGCGCATCTACTAGCGCGGGCTCGTTCGACACGAGTTGGATTCCGGGCCAGTGCGCCGATGCTACTGCGTTCAGTAGCCAAATCGCTACGACAGCAACGAGTACTGGCCGGCTGCTAACTCGGGGTCCCGCATCACAGCCACGTCAGTAGAGGTCTGTAGCCACAGAGGAGAACACCCACTTCGGGGAGAGTTAATCGGCGTTCTGGGTGAAGTTCTCTAGGAGGCGGTCACCGAACACGAAGACGAGAAGTGCCCCGAAGAGGTTGAACACGAGATCTCCGAGCGTATCACGCGGACCGTAGTAGACGAGCATCGGTTCGATGCCGAAAGCTTCCGAGACTCGATGAATGGCGAGCTCCATCGCCTCCCAGAGCAGGCCTCCACTGACGATGGAGGCGAGGACGTCTCGGGCGGGATTACGACCGCGGTGACGGGATGCAGTGTGGACGAATCCGCCGAGAAGGGTGGCGGAGAGGACGTGGGTGAGATGGTCCCACCACCAAATCTCATCGTAGAGGTCGAGCATTCCGACAGCGTGAGCGAGCATCGCACACTCCGTGTATACCCGTTGCCACGGTCGGAATTCGACGTCGTATATTCGTTCGACGACACTCGGGAGATACGTTCCCAGAAACATGAAGACAGTGTTCACGACGGCGTTCGGATTTCGCTGCCGGAGTCCCTCAACGAACACGACGACAGTCGCGGCTCTGATGATATGCTCACTCGTTTGCATCGCTGAAGTTGGCGCCTCTCGTTTCATGAACAAGCTCTACAGTCGCTAAGGAGCTCCATGGAGATAGAAGTCTAGTAACACATTGTGTACTTCATCATGACAGTGACCTTCTCTGCACCTGAAGGCCGGAGGTCAGGATGGGCGTCTCGACACTACGAAAGTACCTCATCTGCAGTAGTACTCACGCGATGGACGTTGACGAAATGCTCAGTCGGGCCGGCAGACTGTTCTTTTCTGTGGGCCTCGATCGCCGTGGACACCTCGGTGAATTCACTGACAACCGCCGTTCGAAACGAGCAGTCGGTACAGACAAGTTTGTAGTGCGACTTCACTACGTCACTCCTTTAGATCCACAGCCTCGTCGACGTAGACTATGCCATCGCTATCGACGGAGACGTAATACCCGGAATAGATGAATTCGACTCTGAGCGGAGCCTCGCTCTGTCCATTTGTCTCGACGAGCGCGTTCAAGGCTTCAGGATTAAAGACCTCAGAAAGTGGGTCGAGTTCCGTAGAGTCGATGTCTTCGAGAGCGGCGATTTTCTCCATGACTGCCTGACTCGGCGCAACAGTCGTCGAATTCAGATTTGTGTCTTGAATCGTGCTCATCGGTTCAATGGCTAGATGAAGAGTTTATTCGGATAAATATCCGGCGGAATTATGACTCAGGAATCTATCGCAATAAACTCGGAAACGACAGATTCTGTCGATATACTCGAATCTTGCGCAGAACGCCCGAATCACGAACGATTCTGAACCGGCATCGTTGGTGTCGCTGGAACTCGGCAGTACGTCAACTTGGAATCGGAGAATTGTTGTATATATACAATACTGACGCGTCCGACACGCTATCGGTGATGCCGCAAGTCAATTCGAGCGTTTGTTTGCCCCGTCACAGTCTGAGGACGCATAATACCGGTGCAAATCCCCAATAAGGAACGAAATCCAGAGTCAGAGGCGAGAAAATTGAACCGCAGTTGTTGTGTCTCAGGAATAGAATTCCAAGTCAGATGAGGTCGCGCTGAAGGGCATACAGGCGGTTAGAAGTATGGAAGCAGTCTTGGTCACTACGCCGTGATATCGAAGCGTAAAACAGAGCAGAAGAGATCAGTGGATGTGTGTTATACGTCCGTTTTTATGAAATACTGTGTGGTCTCTTTCTCGTACAGTCGTTCCAGCACTAGTTTTCGATCGAGGCGGTAACGGATGGAGAGCTCTGTCCAGTGAATCGGTTCAGCGAATTCCCCACGGAGACGAATGGCGACTGAGCTCTTCAGAGGGGAACCGAGTCCAACGCCGTTCGGGTCGTGTGAACGTTTATCAATGCATAAAGATTCAGAAGTTCTGTCCACGGTACGGTCTAGTTTTCTCTCTCGAGACTACTGCTACAAAATGAACCAATCGTCAGAATGGATACCCGTTCTCGCAGCATGTTACAGATTGTCGTTTCCTATTACAGTATTAGCTTTGTAATGTCAACGGAGTATTGCCGAGTCCGCGTAGCATAAAAATATCCACTTCTCGTGAACAGCGAAATTCGACGATCAAGATGCGTTGTTCCGGCGCAACCCGATTCGTTAACCGATTTTTCAGGACCGGCAAGCAGGTTTCCGTACCCCTTAACTCTCGGTAGGACAGTCTAACAGGACACTTCCGTCCGGATTCTAACCCACTCTATCTAATAACTATTCGCGTCTCGAAAACAGTGGTTCGTACCTCCGTTTCTCCCACCGTTGACTTTCACCCACTGAGCGTTTGACTCGGGGCAGGACGGGGAAAACAGCGGATGCGGCCGTGAGATAGCGACGCAAGCCCGGTCACAAACAGTTTTGGTGATTCCGTCTGACCGATGGCTATGACGAACCGGAACACTGGACGGGTGCTCCAGACGACCGCGCTCTCCCTTCAGTTAGTCGAGCACATCCTCGAGCTGAAGGGCGCAAGTCTGGCCGAACTCGCAGAGGTATCGGGTCTCGCAAAGAGTACCGTCCACAGTCACCTCAACACGCTCGCAGAGCACGGATACGTTATCAGTGAGGACAATCGGTACCACCTCGGCGCGAAGTTCTGTCACCTCGGCGATTACGTCAGAACCCGAAAGGAGTACCGGCGCATCGCGGAAGAAGCGATCGCTCACCTTTCGCAGGAGTCGGCGCTAGAGGCGGACTTCGCCGTCGAGGAGAACGGCCGCATCGTCTCGCTGTACGGGGACCTCGATTTTACGAACTTTCCGCAGTTTCTCGTCGACGGGAGCCCTTTTCACATCCACACGACGGCTTCGGGAAAGGCCATCGTCGCCGAGTACCCGCGAGAGCGGGTCCAGGAGATAGTCGACCGATGGGGACTTCCTGCGGCGACGGAACGCTCGATTTCGACGGAGGAGGGACTGTTCGACGAACTCCAGCAGGTCCGCGAGCAGGGGTATGCCGAGAGCGACGGGGAGGGTATCGAAGGTCTTTGGGCCGTCGGTAAGGCGGTGAAATCTCCCCGCGGGGAAGTGTACGGCTCGCTGAACCTCTCCGGTCCATCCTACGCTATCGACGGTGATACGAAGGCGGCACAGGTCGAGCTGCTGAACAAGGCGGTAGCGACGTTCGAACGAGAGGTGGCGGAGATGTATGGCGCGCCGTCGGGCGAGGAGGGTGTCTGAGCGCGAACTGAGAGAACAGAACGATCGGCGAATCGTCGTCGTACTACACAGTCGTCGCGTCGTCCGGCACCACACCTTCGTTCGTCCATCCGCGGCGTTCGTAGTACTCGTCGAGCGCTGTCTCGAAGCCCGGGATCTCGTAGGGGAGCGCGTCGTCAGAGCGGTCGAATCCACGCTGGTTGTTGAAGTGGCGTTCGAGCGTGACGACTCGGTTGCCCACGTCGAGCAGCTCCTCGAACTCAGCGCCGAACAGCATCTCGTACCGTTCCGGCGTCATGTAGTCACGGGAGAACTTACAGACGACGCCGCTGTCGTTGAGCGCCATCTGGTTTTCCTTCTCGATGAGGCGCTGGGGCTTACCGTCGAGTCCGGTCGGATCCATCGCGTCGTCTTCCGGGACGAGGGGGTACTCCTGCGAGTAGAAGACGGCATACATGTGGTCCGCGCCGCGGTTCGCCACCGCGTACGAGAGTCCCTGTCCGTGAAGGACGCGTCCCTCATGGGCGGCGAAATCGAGGCCCTTGACCGTCCAGTTCTCCACGCCGAGTTCGTCGTGGACGCGGTCGATTCCTTCTGCCAGATCGTCGCCCACGCCCTCACGGTGGGCAATCTTCTCGACGAGGTTCCAGATGAGTTCGCGGTTGCCGAACTCGTCTTCGGCCGCGAGGTAGGCGGCGATAGTGTTACCCGCCGAAATGGCGTCTAATCCGAGTTCGTCGCACAGTTTGTTGGATTTCATCACGTCGACGATGTCGTCGACCCCCGAGTTCGAGCCGAACGCCATCGCCACCTCGAACTCCGGACCCTCGGTCTCGACGCCACGTTCCTCGTCTCTCGTCGGAAGTTTGCAGGCGAACGCACAGGCCGAACAGGTCCCTTTCTTGTACTTCTTCGACTCGACGGCGTCGCCGTTGATACCCTCGACACCCTCGAACTGCTGCTCGGAGAAGTAGTACGAGGGAAGGCCGTCGATTTCGTTGGCGAGGTCCATCACCGCGACTGTTCCCTGCCGTTTCATGATGTGGTCGTCGGTCGCTGCCTCGCGGTGAATCTCCATCTGCCCCGACGGGATCTCGATGTCGGGTGCAGAGTCGCCCTCGAAACTTATCGCCTTCACGTTCTTCGAACCCATCACCGCACCGAGTCCGCCGCGGCCGAACGCGCGTTCGTCGCTCGTCATGATAGAGGCAAATCGAACACGATTTTCGCCCGCGGGGCCAGCGACGGCGAGGTTCTCGACGCCGAGCCCATATTTCTCGTCCATGTACGCACCTACCTCTGAGACGGTCGCGCCTTCGAGTTCCGGCACCGCCTCGAACTCGACGCCCTCGTCGGTGACGTGGAGGGCGAGCAGTTCATCGCTCGCGCCGACGAGTTCGACCGCGGCGTACCCCGTATCGGCGAAGTTTCTGGACATGAACCCGCCGGCGTTCGACGAGACCAATCCGTCGGTGAGCGGCGAGACGCCGGTGCAGTTCATCCGCCCGGTGAAGCTCATGTTCGACGCCTGCATCGGTCCCGTGGCGAAGAACAGGCGGTTCTCCGGACCGAACGGGTCGGCGTCGAACGGAATCCGGTCGTGTGCGAGCTTCGTCGCAACGCCCCGGCCGCCGATGTATGATTCGAGGACGTCGGCGATAGATTCGGTTCGACTCTCTCTGGCGCTGACATCGACCGTCAGAAGCGGTCCAGCTGTGTGTAGCATTACCGTGAGGGTCGGTCGCGCGCCATCAAAGTGGTTACGGATATTGTGTACGTCTTCCATGGGAATCGTGGACAACATTTTTATGACTGTTCCTCATGGTCTCGAACATGACCGCAGGGCCACCCATAGATGAATTGCATTACGACGACGCACCGAACGTCGACTCCGTTCCGGGACCGAACTCCCGGGCACTGCTGGAGAAACAGCGTGAAATCGACAGCAGCGCGGTGGCGTACCCCGAGGATATCCCCATTGCCTTCGAGGAGGGGAAGGGCGCGACCGTCCGCGACGTCGATGGCAACACCTTCATCGACATGTTCGCGGGCATCGGCGTGTTGAACGTCGGCCACGCGAATCCCTACGTTCTCGAAGCGGTCCACGAGCAGGCAGACAAACTCGTTCACACCGTCGACTTCCCCACCGAGGCTCGCCTCGAACTCATCGAGAAACTCGACGAGATCGCCCCCGGTAGCCTCAGCGGCAACAACCGAGTCGTCTTCGGCGGGCCGACCGGCAGCGACGCCATCGAGGCGTCGATAAAACTCGCCAAGTACAACACGGAGGGAACTGGTCTGGTCGCCTTCCGCGGCGCGTACCACGGCGCGACCAGCGGCGCGATGAGCCTCACCGGCAACAAAGGGTTCAAAGGACACTACACGCCGCTTCTCGCCGACGTCACCCACGCGCCGTACCCGAACCCATTCGAGCAGGGCAAGGACCCACAGGAGGCCGTCGACCACGCGCTCGAAGAGGTGCAAGCCATCTTCGACGACCCCTACGGCGGCTTTGCGAACCCGGCGGGCATCTTCGTCGAGCCCATTCAAGGCGAGGGCGGTGTCGTCGCTCCCCCGAAGGGGTTCCTGAAGGGCCTTCGGGACATCGCCGACGACAACGACGTGCCGCTGGTGTTCGACGAGATACAGAGCGGCCTCGGTCGCTCCGGGCAGTGGTGGGCCAGCGAGTGGTACGACGTGACCCCCGACGTCATGACATCGGCGAAAGCGCTCGGCGGCACGGGCTTTCCGTTGTCGGCGACGATGTACCACGAGGACCTCGACACGTGGGGGTCGGGCGACCACGCCGGAACGTACCGCGGCCACGTCGTCGCAATGCGCGCAGGGACCCGCGCCATCGAGTACATCCAGGAACACGACCTGCTGGCGCACGCCCGCGACCTCGGCGACTACATCCGCACACGCCTCGAAGAAGTCGGGGAGAGCAACCCCCGCGTCGGCGAGGTTCGCGGCAAGGGGCTGTTCATCGGCGCGGCGCTCGTCGACGAGCAGGGACGCCCGGACGACGACGCGGCCGACGCCATCCAGGACTACTGCTTTGAGCACGGCGTCCTCATCTGGAAAGCCGGACGCCACGGCAACGTGCTTCGACTCCTGCCGCCGCTCGTGCTCACGGAGGAGTTGGCCGAGACGGCGCTCGACGTCATCGTCGACGCCATCGAAGCCGTCACGACCGAAAAACAGCGAGTCTGAATCCACTCCGACCACGACCGATTCCGGCCGTGCCGGGTTTCTACCACACCCAACCAAGAACTCACCAGAACGATGCCGACCCAACGAATCGTCACGGACGACGCACCGCGCAACGACAACCCCTACTCGCAGGGCGTCACCGCCGGCGACACGCTCTACGTCTCCGGCTACGGACCCGTCGACCCCGAGACGGGCAAAGAAGTCGACGGCGACGTACAGTCACAGACCGAACGAGTGCTGGAGAATATCGCTGCCGTCGTCGACGAGGCGGGTGGTGACGGTCTCAGCGACGTGGTCAAGGTGACCGTCTACCTCACCGACCTCGACGACTACGACCGCGTCAACGAGGCCTACGGCGCGATGTTCCCCGGCGACCCGCCGGCGCGTGTCTGCGTCGAAGTCTCGCGTCTCCCGGGAGACGTCCGCGTCGAGATGGACGCCGTCGCGTACCTCGGCTAAGACCTCTCTGCGACGCTCGACGCTCCAGCGTCGACTACCGAATCGCCTGACAGCGAGCGCCGCTCCGTCTTTTAGTCGTTCAGTTCTTCGAGTCGCCGGTCGCGGCGTTCGGTCGCGCTGTCAAGCCGCTCGATGAACTCCGACATCTGCGCTTTCATCTCCGAGCGAACGTCGGCCGCGGAGAACTCGTCGGAGTCGGCGAGCAGTCGGGTGAACGCGCGCAGTTCTTCGTCGGTGAGTTCGTCGAACTCGCCGTACTCGAGTTTGTCGACGACCGCGTCGACGTCGATTCGGCCGACCGGTTCGACGTTGAAGTCGACAGTGACCATCCGGTAGTCGGAGTCGGCGAGTTCCTGCTCGGCTTTGTTGACGCCCTGTGCGAGCATGTCCTTGAACGGCGTGTAGTAACCCATCGTCCCGAGATGGAGGAACGCAAGCATGTCGGTGATGCCCTGCGTGTACGCGTCGCGGGCGTCGTCGTCGGGGTTGAACACGGTCTCTCGGTCTCTATCTTCGAGATGTTCGAAGAGAATAGTGAAGTCGAGGATGGCATTTCGCAGGCGACGACGGATGCGGTTGCGTTTCTGTTTCTTCGAGTGCTCGGTGTAGTCCGTCTTCCGTCCGAGGAGGTACTCCCTGTCGCTGGGAGTGAGGATGCCGCGTCCGCGGTCCGCCGAGTAAGCGAGACTGTCGTGCGTCTCCGCGTCACCGGGGGCGTCTAGTTCGTCGGGGGCGTTCTCCATACACAGTTTGCGTGGACCGACGAAAGTAAGGATTTCGACCCACAGCCGGCTAATGCGCCCTCGAACTCCGTTATTCATGACAGAAACCGGAGCACAGAATCTGTATACCAAACCGCGAAGATATCCTTCTTCGTCACCGTGTCTTGCCAACTCAGGTGATGAGTACGGAGACACGTCGTTTCCGCAATCGGTGCCGACGCCCGGGCTCGGTGTCTGTAACGGCTGCGACCGTCGGTAGAATCAGAAGATGATAAACGGATACCGTATCCAGTGGTTTCAGTAGCCGTAATGTTTAACTGTTTGATTGTTGATTGGCATGACGTGCGACACCGCATAACACGGTGAGCGTTGATAGGGGACAGGCTCATGCATTCACGATTCAATCCACGCGGCGAACGAGACAGCGCACAGTGGGCAAACGACAAGACACCGCCCTATTCGAGCGGACCGCGATGTTGGAGCGAGCGGACTCCCATCCGGGGGAGAGGTGCTGACAGATGAGCGCTTCCGACGGCACGGGACCGGTCGGTCGCTTCCGCGAGGAGCTCGATCCGGTGGTGTTCCTCTTTGGCGCGACCCTGACGGTCGGCCTGATTGCGCTGTACTTCGTCAGACCGGGCCTCGTTCAGTTGGGCATCAACACCGCTAACGGCGTAATGAATCAGTACCTCAACTGGGCACTGCTGGTAATCGTCTTCCTCGTCGTCGTCTTCCTTCTGTTCCTGATCGTCGGCCCGTGGGGCAACGCCACGCTCGGCGACGAACCGCCGGAGTACAGCTTCCTGTCGTTCTTTGCGATGCTGTACTCGGCCGGATTCGCCGCGGGTGTCGTCTTCTGGGGACCGACCGAGGCGCTGTTCTACTACGATAACCCGTCGCCGCTTTTCGACGTGTCGGCCGGGTCACCGGAAGCGATGGTCATCGCGGTCCAACAGACGCTGTTCCACTGGGCGCTCCCGCAGCTCGCAGTGTTCACGATTATGGGAATCGCCATCGGCTACTTCGCCTACAACTACGAGCACATTCCGTTGCGAGTCTCGTCGGCGCTCGCCCCGCTCCTCGGTAAGGACAACCTCGACGGCGTCGCGGCGAAAGTCGTCGACATAATCGCCGTCTTCGCGACCATCGGCGGTGTAGCGACGTCGCTGGGATTCATCGGGAGCCAGTTCATCACCGGACTCGACTACCAGTGGGGTATCGACCTCGGGAGCACCGGCGTCATCCTCGTCGTGACGATGATGACGTTGCTGTTCACGCTGTCGATGGTGCTCGGGGTCGACAGGGGTATCCGTCGACTCTCGAACTTCAACATGATTCTGTTCGGGATCTTGACGGTGGCGACGTTCATCATCGGTCCGTCGGTGTTCCTGGTGCTGCTCGGGACGCAGGCGGTCGGCGGGATGATCACCGATTTCGTCTCGATGAGCCTCTTCACGGGTGCCGGCGCGATGGGTGCCGGAAACCCCGAGGCTACGGAGTGGATGAACAGCTGGACCGTCTTCTACTGGGCGTGGGCGCTCTCGTGGTCGCCGTTCGCGGGTCTGTTCATCGCGCGCATCTCGAAGGGTCGGACCGTCCGCGAGGTCGCGTTCACCGGCATCGTCGCCACGTCGGCGGCGACCATCCCGTGGTTTACCGTCGTTGGTGGCTCGGCCGTCTGGGCCCAGCACAACAACGTCACTGACCTGCTCGGTCCGATCGGAACGCACGGCGAGGCCGTCGCAGGCTACGCGCTGTTCGAGGCGTTCCCGTTCGGTTCAGTGTTCATGATCGCGTTCATGATACTCGTGACCACGTTCTTCATCACGTCGGCGGACTCCTCGACGCTTGCGGTGTCGATGATGACGACCGGCGGGAAGGCCAGCCCCTCGAGCATCAACCGGATCTTCTGGGGCGTCGTCCTCGGAATGTTCGCCGCGATTCTGATGACCCTCGGCGGCGTCAACGCGCTGCAGTCAGCGGTCATCATCACGGGCGCGCCGTTCGCGTTCGTCTGTCTCCTCGCGCTGCTCGGACTCGTCAAGGAGTTCAGCTCGAACTACGGCCGTGTGTTGCTTCAAGACCGGACGACGCTCATCGGGTCGCCGAAGAAGACCGACCAGACCCCGACGGCCAAGAAGCCCACGACCGACGACGACTGACTCCTTCTGACGTTTTTGGAACGATTGCGAGCGCACCAGCGTCAGTGATGATATCAGTCCATAACAAGTTTTAATGTACGCCGTACACGTTCTTTGTGTATGAACAGGGATACCGCGGAGCCCGATACAGCTGCGCTTCCCGGACCCAACGCGCGCGAGTGGATCGAGTTTCACACCGAACACGCCGCCCCAAGTGAGTACTCCCACGAGTTCGTCTGGGATGTGACTGCCGAGGCCGACGGCCCGTTCGTCACCGACGTTGACGGCAACGTCCTCCTCGACTTCACCTGCCATATCGGCGCGGCTCCGCTCGGCTACAACAACGAGAAAATCCTCTCGAAACTCCGCGAGTTCGACCTCGTTGAGCCGATGAAGATCGCCGGCCAGGACATGTACTTCGGCGCGGGAGCGGACCCCGACACCGCAGAGTTCCCCGGCGCGAGCCACCTGATGGAGAAACTTGTCGACGTGTCGAGCCAGTACGGAATGGACACGGTTTTCCTCTCGAACTCCGGCGCGGAAGCCGTCGAGAACGCCGTGAAGATCACGCACGACCGCAACCCGACTGCGAAGTACGCCTACGCGTTCGACGGGAGTTTCCATGGTCGAACCCTCGGGACGCTGTCGCTCACGTTCTCGAAGTCGGTTTACACCCGCCACTACCCCGAAATCGCCGGCGTCAGGACGATACCGTTTTGCGACTGCGCCGACGCGAACAACTGCAACTGCGGGTTCGTTCGTAAGAACGGCTCGCAGTTACGGAACGCGCTCGAACCCGAGGGCGGTCACGTCGACCCCGACGAGGTCGCCTTCGCCATCCTCGAACCGATTCAGGGCGTCGGCGGCTACCGCTTCCCGAACGAGGAGTTCATGGCCGAGGTGGGCGACGTCTGCGAGACGTACGACATCCCGCTCGTCGTCGACGAGATCCAGTCGGGCATCGGGCGAACCGGCGAGATGTGGGCGTCGGACCACTACCCCATCGAGCCCGACGTCATCGCGAGTGCGAAGGCACTGCGCGTCGGCGCGACCATCTCGAAGACGGATATCTTCCCCAAGGAGAAGAACCGCCTCGGGTCGACGTTCGGCGGCGGCGACCTCCTCGCCTCCATGCAAGGGGCGTTCACGCTCGAAGCCATCGAGGAACACGACCTCCTGGAAAACGCGACCGAGCGCGGCCGTCAAGCCAAGGAGCTGTTACGCGACGACGCGCCCGACCACGTCGACGATATCCGCGGCAAGGGACTGATGCTCGCCGTCGAGTTCGACACCAAGGAGCGTCGTGACGCCGTGGTTCAGGCGGCGCTGAAACGCGGCCTGCTCACCCTCGGCTGCGGAAAGAAGACGGTTCGTCTACTGCCGCCGCTGGATTCGACCGAACGCGAGATAGCACTGGGAATCGACATCTTCACCGAGGCGATGGACGACGTCGCCTCCAAGGCACTGGCTTAACACAGACGGGACGTACTCGAAGAGCGACCGGAGAGGGAACACGGCAGAAAAACGCGTGACGGCGGAGAACCGTCAGCTATACTCGCTCGTTCTCTATATCTCCGTGTCGAGGCTGTGCCTTACGACGCTGACTCCGTCCAACGCGTCGAGTGCGGCCACCACGTTGCGGAGGTGATCGAGGCCGCTCCCCTCGACGCCGAGGCGAACTGGTGTCCGGTTGAGGTCGGCGACCGCCGTGCGTCGGGTGCGTTCTAACACGCCGAGTTCCGCCCCTTCTTTCTCGACGACATCGGTCACGCCGCCGAGAACCGTCGGCCATCCGTCGAGTTCCAGGCGGACCTCGGCGTAGCGACCGAGTCGTTCGAGGCCGACCCGACACAGTTCGGCGTGGTCGGTGAGATTCGCGTTCCCGCCGGAGACGACCGCAGCGACTCGCTCGCCGTCAACCTCGACCGCTCCCGAGAGCAGCGCCGCGACCGGGGCCGCACCCGCTGCCTCGGCGACCGTCTTCGCCCGCTCGGCGAGTAATGTCGTGGCGACGGCGATGTCGGCGTCACTCACCGAGACGACGTCGTCGACGCGCTCGCGGACGACGGCGAACGTTTTCTCCAGCAGTCGGGCGTCGGCGATACCTTCGGCGACGGTGTCGACCTCCGAGAGCATATGTATCTCGTCGCGTTCGAGCGAGGGTTTGGCGTGGGCGGCCCCCTCGGGTTGGACGCCGACGACGCGGATGGTCTGGTCGTGGGCTTTCATCACCGTTGCGATACCCGAAATCAGTCCGCCCCCGCCGATGGAGACGAGGACGGTGTCCACGTCGGGCATCTGTTCGACGAGTTCGAGACCGACGGTCCCCTGGCCGGCGATGACGCACTCGTCGTCGAAGGGGTGGACGAACGCCAGTTCCTTCTCGTCGGCGAGTTCCAGCGCGTGCTCGTACGAACGTTCGTAGTCGCCACCCTCGACGACGACGTCGGCCCCGTAACCGCGGGTCGCCTCGATTTTCGCTGCCGGGGTCACCTCTGGAACGACGATAGTTGCGTCGACGTCGAGCAACCGTCCGGCGAGTGCGACCCCCTGTGCGTGGTTGCCGGCGCTGGCGGCGACCACACCGGCCTCCTTCTCTCCCTCCGAGAGTTGGGCCATCGCGTTGTACGCGCCGCGAATCTTGAACGACCCCGTCCGCTGGACGTTCTCCAATTTGAGTCCGACCGCATCAGCATCGCTGCGCTCTGCGAGCGTCGTCGACCCGTCGAGCGGCGTCCGGTGGACAGCGTCCGCAAGGCGTTCGCGGGCGGCCTCGACGTCGTCGACGGTGACGATGTCGGCGGCGGACGGTACGTCGCCGGATGAGCCGGACGCGTCGGAGTCTCCGGACGGTGAACTCACGGTCCGTCCTCCGCGACGGCGAGAATCGACTCCGTGAGCAGTTCGACGCCGGTTTCGAGGCTGCGCTCGTCGACGTCGAACGTCGGCGTGTGGTGACTCGTCGGGTGGTCGGTACCGACGATGAGATACGACGCGAGTCCGTCCTCCCGTTGTACGCGCTGCATCAGGAACGTCGCATCCTCGCTCGCGCCGAAATCAGCAGTCGGGACGACGGTGTCGACACCGCCAACGTCCCGGGCGACGTCGGCGACGACGTCGACGAGTTCGGGGTCGCTATCGGCGCGCGGGCTCTCGCTCGCGATGGTCACGTCGGCCGCACAGCCGTGCATCTCCGCGGCCGTCTCGAACGTCCGTGTGAGCTCTTCCTTGGCGTACTCCATCAACGCCGTCGTTTCGCCGCGGGCCTCGGCGACCGCCCCTACGTCTTCGGCGATGATGTTGCTCGCCGTTCCGCCTTCGATTCGCCCGACGTTGATGCGGGTCATCCCGTCGGCGTGCCGCGGGATACCATAGACGTTCTGGATGGCGGTTCCGAGCGCTTGAATCGCGTTGTCTCCGTCTTGCGGCGCTTTCCCGGCGTGCGCTGACGTGCCTGCGATGTCGACCTCGACGTGACACATCGCCAGCGGTCGCTCGATGCCGGCAACGACCTCGCCGGTCGGGTGATCGAGTCCGACGTGGACGGCGAACAGGTAGTCGAGTCCCTCGGCGTACTCGCTTTTCGCCATCGGACAGCCGCCTCCGGAGACTTCCTCGGCGGGCTGGAAGAACGCGACGAGTCGGCCCTCGAACTCGCTGTTCGCTATCGCTTCCACGGTGGCGAGCCCCCAGGTCATGTGGGTGTCGTGGCCGCAGGCGTGCATCGTCTCGCCGGTCTCCGAACGGAACCCCTCCGCGGCCGGGACGTGGTCGCCGTCGTCAGACTCCTCGATGAACAGCCCGTCGATGTCGACGCGGAGACCGACCGTCGGCCCCTCGCCGCGGTCGAGGACGGCGATGGCGCCCGTGTTGCCGCCCGCCATCTTCTCGAGGAGGTCGTCGTCCACACCGCGTTCGCGGGCCCGGTCGTACCACGCTTCGACGCGGTCGTCGGACGGAACGGCCATCCGGTCGTCGGGGTCGTACGCCTCCGGTCCGACCGCGAGTTCGTCGACCCCGATAGTCCGGAGTTCCTCGACGAGCCGCGCGGTCGTCTGGAATTCGCACCAGCCGGGTTCCGGATACCGGTGGAGCTCTCGTCGCAACTCGCTCAGTCGCGCTCGTACAGACTCGGCCATGCGCTAGTGTGACAGTGACCACGCACTTAACTGTGAACGATTTTCGTTGATGGCGGTTACACAAAAACACTAAGTCGCACTCTCACGATGGTACGAGCATACGCACCGGACCGATGGCGCGGGTCGCGAGTGTCGACCAGCCCGACCGCCACTATCCGGCAGAGAGCACTCAGATGACCACAAATCCCGACGTCGTCGTCCTCCGCGAGGGGACGGAAGGACTCTCGATGGAACCGTACGCCGAGGTGCTGCGTGAACGCCTCCCGGACCAGACGGTCGCGCTCGCTCGAACGCCGAAACAGGAACGCGAACTCGTGGCGGAAGCGCGAATCGTCACCGGAATCAGCGTCGACGAGGAACTGCTCGCGCGCGCCGAGCGCCTCGAACTGTTCGCCTGCACGTTCGCCGGTACCGACCACCTGCCGATGGACGCGCTCGCCGACCGCGGCGTCGCCGTCACCAACGCGGGCGGCATCCACGCGCCCGGTATCGCCGAGCAGGCCATCGGAAACATACTCACCTTCACCCGTCGACTCCACGAAGGGTGGCGACGAAAGCAGCGTTCGGAGTGGCGTCACTTCCAGTCGCACGAGTTCACGGGGAGCACGGTCACCGTCATCGGTCTCGGCTCGATCGGTGAGGCGCTCGTCCAGCGCCTGCAGGGATTCGAGGTCGACACCATCGGCGTCCGTTACACCCCCGAGAAGGGCGGGCCGACCGACGAGGTCGTCGGCTTCGATGAGGATGCGATTCACGACGCGCTCTCGCGCAGCGAGTACGTCGTTCTCGCCTGTCCACTCAACGACCTGACCCGCGGCCTCATCGGTGAGGAAGAGTTTGCGACAATGGGGCCCGACGCGGTGCTCGTCAACACCGCCCGCGGCGGCATCGTCGATACCGACGCGCTCGTCTCGGCGCTGCGCTGGAACAAGATTCGCGGCGCTGCACTGGACGTAACCGACCCCGAACCACTGCCGGCCGACCATCCGCTGTGGGACCTCGAAAACTGCCTCATCACGCCACACACGGGCGGTCACACGCCGAATCACTGGGACCGTCTCGCCGACATCGTCGCCGAGAACGTCGACCGCCTCGACGCGGGCGGCGAACTGGTGAACCAACTACTCGCACCGGAGTCGGCCTGACCGTCATCGATGACTACGAACGACCCCTCAGCCGACCCGCGCGCGACGTACGACTACGTCGGCGGCGACGTCGCCCGCTCCGGTCTCGTCCGGGACCTCGAATCGCGCGTCGACGGCGACGTGCGCTTCGACGAGTACACGCGCCAGCTGTACGCGACCGACGCCTCCGCCTACGAGGTCGTTCCTCTCGGCGTCGTCTTCCCGACTTCGACCGCGGACGTCGCCGCCGTCGTCGACTACTGTGCGCGGCGGGAGATCCCTGTCCTCCCGCGCGGCGGCGGCACGAGTCTCGCTGGACAGGCCGTCAACGAGGCGGTCGTTCTCGACTTCTCCCGATACATGGACGCCGTCGTCTCCGTCGATCCCGACGAGGAGAGAGCGACCGCGCAGGCCGGAACGGTTCTCGCGGACCTGAACGAGCGCGCCGCCCCACACGGACTGAAGTTCGCGCCCGACCCGGCGGCGGGCAACCGGAGCGTCCTCGGCGGTGCCATCGGAAACAACTCGACCGGTGCGCACTCGTTGAAGTACGGCAAAACCGACTACTACGTCGAGAAAGCAGAGGTCGTCCTCGCCGACGGGACGGTGACCACGTTCGGCGAGATCAAGTTGTCGGAGCTCCGCGAGAAGGCCGACCCCGATTCGTCGGCGTGGGGCGACGACGGCCCCGAAAGCGGCCTCCTGCCGCGCATCTACGCCGAAGTCGTCCGCATCTTCGACGAGGAGGCCGACGAGATAGACGCCCGGTACCCGGAGCTGAAGCGCAACGTCTCGGGGTACAATCTCGACATGTTGGTCGACGAGGCCCGCGGCGAGCGCCGGACGCCCGACGACTCGGGCATCGACCCCGAAAGCGAAGCCGGGTCCGTGAACCTCGCGCGCCTGCTCGCCGGGAGCGAGGGGACGCTCGCAATCGTCACCGAGGCGACCGTCTCGCTCGAACCGATTCCCGAAACGAAGGCGGTCGCGCTTCTGACCTACGAGGACGTCTACGACGCCGCCGCCGACGTCGCGGCTATCCTCGGACACGACCCCGCCGCCGTCGAGCTCATCGACGATGTGCTCATCGACCTCGCACTGGAGACCGCCGAGTTCCACGACGTGGCCGCGTCGCTCCCGGAGGGGACGCGCGGCGCCCTACTGGTCGAATTCTACGCTGACTCCGAGGCGGACGGTCGCCAGCAAGTCGCCGACCTCCTCGCCGCGCGGGTCCCGTCGGCGACCCCCGAAACGACGCCTTCTGAGGGGGTCGAGCTCGACGACGATGCCCGCGCGTTCGCGGCGCTGGAAGCGCACGACGCCGAGGAGCGCGCCGGCCTCTGGAAGATGCGGAAGGCGGCCGCGCCCATTCTGCTGTCGCGGACGACCGACGAGAAGCACATCTCGTTCATCGAGGACTGCGCGGTGCCCGCCGAGCGACTCCCGGAGTACGTCGACCGGTTCCGCGAAGTTATCGACGACTACGACGCGAACACGAGTTTCTACGCTCACGCCGGTCCGGGCGTCCTCCACGTCCGTCCGCTCGTCAGCACCAAGACCGTCGAAGGACTGGAGGCGTTCGAGCGTATCGCCGACTCGGTGACCGACTTCGTCGTCGAGTTCGGCGGTAGCGTCTCGGGCGAACACGGCGACGGTCGCGCCCGTTCTCAGTGGAACCGGAAACTGTACGGCGACCGCCTCTGGCGAGCGTTCCGCGACCTGAAAACCGCGTTCGACCCCGACTGGCTGTTGAATCCGGGCCAGGTCTGTGGCTACGACGAGTCCGAGGCGCTGCCGGCGGATGCACCCTCGCGGGCGAACGTCGTCTCGATGACGGAGAACCTGCGATTCGACCCCGACTACGAGTTCGACCCCGACTTCGATCCGACGCTCGAGTGGGAGAACGCGAACGGCTTTCGGGGAATGGCCGAGCTCTGTCACGGCTGCGGTGGCTGTCGCGGGAAGCAAGACACCACGGGCGGAGTGATGTGTCCGACCTACCGCGCCGCCGACGAGGAGAGCCTCTCGACCCGCGGCCGAGCGAACATGCTCCGGCAGGCGATGAGCGGCGACCTCTCCGAGGAGAGCCACGACGTCGAGTTCATGCGCGAAGTCGTCGACCTCTGCGTCGGGTGTAAGGGCTGTGCGCGCGACTGTCCCAGCGAGGTCGACATGGCGAAGCTCAAAGCCGAGGTCGAACACGCCCACCACGAGCGCCACGGCGCGAGTCTCCGCGACCGTCTGTTCTCGGAGGTCGACCGCCTCAACGCCCTCGGATCGGCGTTCGCACCCCTTGCGAACCTCGCACCGAAGCTTCCGGGCGTGCGGACGATACTGGAGAAGACCGTCGGCATCGCGCGAGAGCGGTCGTTGCCGACGTTCCACCGCGAGACGTTCGTCGACTGGTTCGAAGAGCGCGGCGGCTCCCGCGTTCCGGTGTCGGCGGCCGACAGACGGGCGCTGCTGTTTCCGGATACGTACACGAACTACAACCATCCCGAGGCAGGGAAGGCGGCCGTTCGCGTGCTCGAAGCGGCGGGTGTCCACGTCGCGCTCCCCGACGGCGTCACGTCGACCGGCCGTCCCGCCCACTCGAAGGGGTTTCTCGACCGCTCGCGGGAGCGAGCCGAGACGAACGTGGCGGCGCTGTCTCCTCGCATCGCCGACGGCTGGGACGTCGTGCTCGTAGAGCCGTCGGACGCGGTGATGCTCCAGTCGGACTATCTCGACCTGTTAGGCGGGTCGCTGGCAACAAACGGAATCTCCGTCGCGGACGTCGAAGCGGTAGCGGTCAACACCTACGGCGTGATGGAGTACCTCAACACGTTCCGCCTCGACGAGGCGCTACCGCCGTCGGCACCCGCCGAGTCGCTGACCTACCACGGCCACTGTCATCAGAAGGCGACGCGGAAGGACCACCACGCCGTCGGCGTCCTGCGGCGCGTCGGCTACGAGGTCGACCCGCTGGATTCGGGCTGCTGTGGGATGGCCGGTTCGTTCGGCTACGAGGCCGAACACTACTCGATGAGCGAGGCAATCGGTCGGATTCTGTACGACCAGGTGGACGCGAGCGGCGGCGAGGTCGTCGTCGCACCTGGCGCGTCGTGTCGGACACAGCTCGGCGACCGCGGCGAGTCGGTGCCCGAGCCGCCACATCCCGTCGAGAAGGTCGCCGAGGCGCTGGAGCGCTGAAGCGACGACTCTGGCGTCTTCAAAAATAGAAGGCGGTCAGCGCAAGCGCCGCGTCAGGGCCACAGTCCGCGCGACTCTTTCGCTTCGCCGATTCGAGAAAGCGCGACCGCGTAGGCGCCGTCGCGCCACGTCAGGTCGCGCTCGTCGACCTCGGCGCGGACGGCGTTCCACGCCTTCAGCATCTCCGTCTCCAGTTCCTCGTGGACGCGATCGAGCGGCCACGTCCGGCGGTTGATGTCCTGGAGCCACTCGAAGTACGAGACCGTTACACCACCGGCGTTCGCCAGAATGTCCGGTATCACGGGAACTCCACGCTCTGCGAGAATCGTGTCCGCGGCGAACGTCGTTGGTCCGTTCGCGCCCTCAACGACGAGCTTCGCTTGCACGTCGTCGACGTTGTCGGCGGTGATGACGTTGCTGACGGCGGCCGGGACGAGCACGTCGACGTCGAGTTCCAGCAGCTCCGCGTTCGTGAGCGACTCCGGCGCGTCGTAGCCCGAAACCATTCCCGGGCGTTCGTCGTGTCCCTCGACATCGTTCGTGTCGAGGCCGTCTGGGTCGTAGATGGCACCGTCGACGTCGCTGACGGCGACGATCTTCGCGCCCCACTCGTCAAGGAGGCGGGCCGCGTTCGCGCCGACGCTGCCGAACCCCTGGACGGCGACGTTCGTCTCCTCGATGTCCCAGTCGTAGTAGTCGATGGCCTCGCGCGTGACGATGGCGACGCTCCGGCCGGGTGCCTCCTCGCGGCCGTGGCTGCCGCCGATAGACGGCGGCTTGCCGGTGACGATGCCGGGCGTCGTCTCGCCTTCCTGCATCGAGTAAGCGTCCATGAACCACGCCATCGTCTGCGGATCCGTCCCCATGTCCGGCGCTGGCACGTCCTGTTTCGGTCCGATAACGTCGCGGATCTCCTCGGCGAAGCGTCGGGTGAGCCGTTCGCGCTCCTGTTCGGAGAGTGTCTTCGGGTCGACGGCGACGCCGCCTTTCCCGCCGCCGAAGGGGAGATCCATCACCGCGCACTTCCAGGTCATCCACATCGACAGCCCGATGCACTCCTCGGCGGTGACCTCCGGGTGGTAGCGCAGGCCGCCCTTGTACGGTCCGCGCACGTCGTCGTGTTGGGCGCGGTAGCCGGTGAACACCTCCAGGGTGCCGTCGTCGCGGCGCAGCGGGATGGAGACCTGCTGGACTCGGGTCGGATGTTTCAGCCGTTCGACGACACCCGAGTCGATGTCGACGTTGGCGACCGCGTGTTCCAACTGTCGGCGGGCGTTCGACAGCGTCGATTCGGTGTCTGTCATCTCTGTGGACTCCGTCGCCCGTTCGGTTTGGTCTGTCGGTTCTGTCGTCGTCATCTCAGGCGGTGAACAGCCGTCGAGGGAAGTCCGCGAGCGGTTCGGCGCCGGTCGACGTGACGCGGAACGTCTCGCTGAGTTCGACGCCGAAGTCGTCGAACCACAGTCCCGGAATAGTGTGGAACGTCATATTCTCCTCGAGCACCGTCTCGTCGCCGGGACGGAGACTCGCCGTGTGTTCCCCCCAGTCCGGCGGGTAGCCGAGCCCCATCGAGTAGCCGATACGGTCGGCTTTCTCGACGCCGTACTTCGCGATGGTGTCTCGCCACGCTTTCTCGACTTCCTCGGCGGTGACGCCGGGTTCGGCGGCGTCGAGGGCGGCTTCCATCCCCTCGACGACGATCTCGGCGGTCTCTTCGACCTCCTCTGGCGGGTCGCCGACGAACGTCGTCCGCGCCAGCGGCGAGTGATAGCGGTGCCGACAGCCCGACAGTTCGATGAGCACCGGGTCGCCGTTTCGGAAGGGGCGGTCGGTCCACGTCAAGTGCGGTGTTCCCGTGTAGTCGCCCGATGGCATCAGCGGCACGATAGCGGGGTAGTCGCCGCCGTATTCGTCGGTGCCGTCGATGAGCGCCGAGTAGATGGCTTCGGCCGCCTCGTACTCGGGGACGCCCTCACCGATAGCATCGAGGCCGGCCTGCATCGCGTTCTCAGAGATGCGAGCGGCCTGTTTCATGTACTCCAGTTCGGCCTCTGACTTCTTCACGCGTACCCAGTTAACGAGCAGTGTGATGTCCTCGAAGTCGGCCTCGGGGAGGTTGTTCTGCAGGCGCGTGTAGGACTTCGCGGTGAAGTAGTACGCGTCCATCTCCAGCCCGATTCGACCGTCATCGACGCCGAGGTCCGAGAGCACTTCGGCGAAGAAGTCCATCGGGTGGAGATCACGCGGTGACTGGACGTGGTCGTCGCTGTAGGGTCGGATGCTCTCCTCTGAGAGCCGCGTCGTCGCGCGTGCGCCGGTCGCGTCCATCTGGCGGCCGACCCAGATTGGTTCGTCGCGGTCGGGAGTGAGGATGACGGCCTGGTGGACGTAGAACGACCACCCGTCGTAGCCGGTGAGGTAGTTCATGTTCGCCGGGTCGCTGACGACGGCGGCGTCTAATCCTTCCTCCTCCATCCGCGCTTTCGTTCGGGCGATTCGTCGGTCGTACTCCGCTGTATCGAACACCGCTTGAGCCATGACAACGTCTCGCGTTGTTGGTTCGGGGAGTGGATGTATAACTTTTTTGTGTACATGAGAAACGGATTTTGTGTACCTTCGTTCCCAGGCGCGGCCAGATAGCGGAGCTGGATTCGCGCCACTGATCCGAAACACGTCGTACTCGGTCGAGTGGGGGCGAAGAATCCCGCCTCGAAATTCTCGTCGGTCGAGATCTGAAAGACGAGTACGGGCTTGGGTACCACGAACGCCTCCGGCGGAACGACCACGAATAGTCAGAGCCACCACGCTCTTGTTCCAACGAGGAGCGCACGAACCCTCAAGTTGCCTCCATGGGTCGGCAAGCGATACTTCGAGCGCGAGGAAACCCCGGCGTGGACGCCGGGGTGAATGTCATGCCGGGATAGTGAGCTAGGTCTCGACTCGGAACCGGACTTCAATCTCATCGGGGTCTTCGACTGTGATACCCTGGTCTGTCTCAATCACGGTGAACTCGCTGCCCGCAAGTCGGTCTCGAAGCGTGTCGAGCGCTTGCGCCTCCGGGAGAACCACCTCGAACCAAGACAATCCTCGGCCGCTGACAGGGCTCGTCCGATTATGCCACGCGTTGGCTCCGATGTGGTGGTGGTACCCACCGGCGGACACGAAGAACGCGGCCGGAACGGTCGTTTGAACCTCGAATCCGAGGGTGTCCACGTAGAAATCTTCGAACGCGAATAGTGAGGTGACTTCGAGATGAATGTGTCCGACATCCGTTCCCGACGGTACTCGGGTGCCACCTGCGGCGACGGCTTCGATGCTGGCGAGATTAAGCGGCTCAGTGTCAATTCTGACCCGTCCATCGTCAGTGATGGGCCACTTCTCACGTGGAAAGTCGCGGTAAATCTCGACGCCGTTGCCCTCCGGGTCGGTGAGGTAGAGCGCTTCGCTGACCAGATGGTCGGAGGCACCTCCGAGCTGCCAGTGGTCTCGGACCCGAACTAACGCGTCGCCGAGCGCCTCACGCGAGGGTACTCTGAACGCGTTATGGTAGAGTCCCGCGCCCGTTCGCTGTCGCGTCGGCGCATCTGTATCCTCCTCTAAGATGAGAAGTGGCGTTTCGTCAACTCCGAGAATCGAGCTGGTGTCGGATCGGTGTTGTACGCTGAGACCGACGACGTCCTGATAGAACTCGGTGAGTTCTTCGAGGTCCGAGACCCGAAGCGCTGTCCGTCCGATACGTGTTCCCTGCGGGAGTACGTCTGAGTTGGTTTGGGTGGTCATTCTGGTCACCTTAGAGACCGATATCGAGCGTGTGGCCACGCAGACCACAAAACACGCTGGAGACGACGATAGCGATACCTAAAAGTAGAACGGCAGTGGCCCTGCTGTGGTTTCATTACAGTAACTAGTTTGTAACCAAACCCACATATACCCCAAGTAATAGGTCTGTGACCAAGTAATGGCGGCCCAACCACCGCCGACCGATACGGAGGGAGACGCTGCGGTCGAAAGCGAAATGACGAGGTCTGCAACGTTGTGGGACGCTCGAAGAGATGGGGACGAATTGGCGACCCGCCTGTCGACTCTCTATCGGTTAGTAGAGTGATTGGGGAGAACCGGATTCGACCGCAATGATTTCGGGAGAAGCGCTCTCACTTCGTATCACTCGTTAGTTCTCACTGGGTTAAATAGCAAACGTCTTTGCCTCTTGGTAGTTTGGTTGTTAACTAACAATGAGCCTGAATCTCGATGTAGTAGAGCAGCAAACTCGGGACGGCATCAGACGCCGTTCACGCCGGCGCTCAATCGTCTAACAATGTCTCTCTCACCGACTATCGTCGATTCATCGACGATCCTGCTCGCCGGGACGAGCGAGTGGATCGCGCGATTCGCCGAGGTACTCGAAACACGGACCAAGGCGACTGTGCGGCGGGCACAGACTAAAGGAGAGGCGTTCGACGTCTTCCGAAGTCAGGTTATCGACTGCCTCGTCAGCGAGTACACTCTCGAGGAGGCGACTGGGCTCGAATTACTGAGCGAAATCCGCGCCGAAACCGCCACACTCCCCGTAATACTCGGAACGGCTTGCGGAAGTGAAGCCCTCGCCAGTGAGGCTATCGGAGCCGGGGTGACCGATTACGTCGCCCAGACGGAATCGACCGAACGGATGGTGGAAGAGCTTCTGGACCGCGCCGATCAAGCGATTCGATCCGCACGACATGCGGCGACCCATCGAGAGCGCGCCAGGCAGTTCGATGCAATCTTCGACGATTCGCGGACCGCGACGTGGGTGCTCGATCCAGACGGGTCGCTCACCCGAGCGAACCAGACGGCACGCGAGATGGTCGACGAAGACGTCGAAACCATCGTTGGCGAACCGTTCTGGACGCTCCCGTGGTGGTCACAGTCGGCCGAAACGGAGACAGAAGTGCGACAGATCGTCGAGAAGGCGCTCGATGGGGCGTTCGGTAACGTTGTCGTTCCACAGCCGTCACACATCGAGAACCCGCGCGTCATCGACCTCTCGGTACGTCCGGTCGAGGACGAATGTGGTAATCTCGCCTCGATCGTCGTCGAGGGCGTCGATATCACAGATCGGGTCGATCTCGAACAGAATCTCCGTCAATCCGAGGAACTCCACCGCGTCACACTCAACAACATGACCGATACCGTGCTCATGACGGACGAAAGCGGCGAGTACACCTACGTCTGCCCTAACGTCCACTTCATCTTCGGTTACACGGCCGCGGAGATCCGCGAACTGGGGGCTATCGACGAACTTCTCGGCGAGAATCTCTTCGACCGCGACGAGCTCGCAGAGCATGGCGTCCTAAAGAACATCGAGTGCACGGCGACTGACAAAGCGGGACGCGAACACACGCTTCTGGTCAACGTCCGCGAAGTCTCGATTCAGGACGGAACGCTCCTCTTTAGCTGTCGAGATATCACGAAACGCAAGCAACGTGAGGAAGCGTTGGCGACACTCCACCAGACCGCTCGAGAGTTCCTGTACGTCGAAACCCATCAAGAGATCGCTCAGCACGTCGTCAAGAACACGCCCGGCGTCCTCGATCTCGACGCAAGTGCGGTCTATCTATTCGACGCCGATACCAACGATCTTCGGCCCGTGGCGCATTCGACGGCGATGCGGACGGTGAACGGCCCACTTCCGCCCGTTCACGCCGACGGCGAGACGCTGCCCAGTTTCAGTTTCGTCGAGGACGAGGTGCTGTTTTTCGACGACGTCCACGAGGCGGACCGACTCGAAAACAGGGCGACCGATCTCCGAAGTGCGGCCTACATCCCGCTCGGCAATCACGGGGTGTTCGTCGCCGGTTCGAACCAGGTCGGCGTCTTCGACGACGTGACGCGGGAACTGGCCGATCTCCTCGCGGTAACGGCCGAGGCCGCGCTCGACCGCGTCACCCGAGAGTCACGACTGCGCGAGCAGGACCGGACGCTTCAGGAGCAAAACGAAGAACTGACAGCCCTCAATCGCATCAACGAAACGATTCGGGAGATCGATCAGGCGCTCGTCCAGGCAGAAACGCGAGCGGAGATCGATCATACCGTCTGTGAACGGTTGACCGCTGACAACCGGCTTCGGTTCGCCTGGATCGGGTCGGTCGACCCGACGACTGAGACTATCGAACCACGAGCCTGGGCAGGCACGGAACGCGGGTATCTGGACAGCCAGTCGTTCACCGTCGCCGCGGAAGATACCGAACCGGCCGGACGGACCGCGGCCACCGGCGACGTGACGCTGGTGACTAACGTCGCGGCCAGTCTCCGAGACGAACCGTGGCGGAAGGACGCTCTCTCCCGTGACTATCTCTCCGTACTGAGCATCCCACTCGTGTACAACGACCTCATGCACGGTGTGCTAACGGTTTACGCGCCAACTCAGGACGCGTTCGACGACACCTCGAAAGCCGTTCTGGGCGAGCTCGGTGAAACCATCGCCTCCGCGCTCAGCGCCATCGAACGGAAGAACGCGTTGCTCACGACGTCGATGACGCGTGTGGAGTTCGCCGTCGATGACCCCTCGTTCGTCCTCTCACGGCTCGCCCGGGAGGCGGAGTGTACGCTCTCGTATCAAGGTGGTGTCCAGCAGTCCTCGGAGGGAAGTTACGTGTTCGTCACCGTCGGAGACCCATCCATGGAGGCTGTTGCCGACGCGGCATCGAAGCTGGTCGCAATCGACGATGTGCAACAGATTAGCGCCGACGCTGAGGGCGGCGTCCTCCGGCTGCGGCTCACACAGCCGTTCCTCGCCTTAGAGTTAGCTGACCACGGTGCAATCTTCAGGAAGGCGACTACCGACCCGAGTCAGACCACGCTCGTCGTCGATATTCCGGACAGCATCGACGTTCGAACCATCACGCAACTCGTCCGTGAGACGTTCTCGGCCGTCGAACTCCGGTCTAAGCAGACGCTCGACCAGTCGATAGAGCGCGATTTCTACTCGAAGTTCCTCGAGAAGCTGACGGAACGGCAGCTCGAAGTGATACAGACGGCGTACTACAGCGGCTTCTTCGAGTCACCGCGCGAGAGTACGGGCGAAGAGGTCGCAGAGACGCTCGGAATCAGTCCACCCGCGTTCTCTAAACACGCCCGGACTGTCCAACGCAAACTGTTTGCCACACTGTTCGAGGGGAGCGACCTCTCGGCCGCGACGTCAGTTGAAAAGGTTAAATAACAAACCTCGAAGACCAGTTGCGGTTTGGTACTCAACTGCTGCGTATTCCCTTATACAATTATTACACCCTTGTAGGTGCCCTGGACAGCACGGCACTCACAACCAATCATGAGAGATGTCGAAACCCAACCCGGTCAGGAAAGTTCGTACGAATGCTTCGAGTGTGGTAACATCACAGTCGCGGAAGTCAACCCCGTCACGTGTCCCGATTGCAGCGGTTCGATGCGGAATCGGCAGATGCCAGTCGAGTAATCATGGCATCGACATCCGACAGTAGCCACGACAGGTCCAGTGACGTTCCGATAGAACCGACCGAATCGGAATCAGCGCTCGAAACGGCTCGGCGACAGCTGTATCACGCCGCCAGTCACCTGGATATCGACCCGAACATCGTCGAACGGCTCAAGTATCCGAAGAAAGTCCACGAGGTGACGATTCCCATCGAACGAGACGACGGAACGGTCGAAGTGTTCACTGGCTATCGAGCCCAACACGACAGCGTCAGAGGGCCGTTCAAAGGCGGCCTGCGCTACCACCCCGACGTGACCAAAGACGAGTGTGTGGGCCTCGGAATGTGGATGACGTGGAAATGTGCGGTGATGGATCTCCCGTTCGGGGGTGCCAAGGGGGGAATCACCGTCAACCCGAAGGAACTGAGTACCGGGGAAAAAGAGCGCTTGACCCGTCGATTTGCACAGGAGCTCCGTGATATTATCGGCCCGAACCAGGACATTCCCGCGCCAGACATGGGGACTGATCCGCAGACGATGACGTGGTTGATGGACGCCTATTCGATGCAGGAGGGCGAGACGACGCCCGGTGTCGTCACCGGGAAACCACCGGTCATCGGCGGCAGCCACGGCCGTGAAGAAGCACCCGGGCGAAGTGTTGCGATCATCGCGCAACTGGTTTGTGAGTACTACGACCGACCGCTCGAAGAGACGACGGTTGCAGTCCAAGGCTACGGCAGTGTCGGTGCAAACGCGGCCCGACTACTCGACGACTGGGGGGCGACGGTCGTCGCTATCAGCGACGTGAACGGGGCCATGTACGACCCATCGGGAATCGATACAGCCACCGTACCGTCGCACGACGAGGAACCAGAGGCCGTCACCGAATACGCAGACACCGTCATCTCAAACGACGAACTGCTCACGCTCGACGTCGACATGCTCATTCCGGCAGCGCTGGGGAACGTGCTCACGAAAGAGAATGCGGAGGCGATCGCTGCAGAGTTCGTCGTCGAAGGGGCGAACGGCCCGACGACGTCCACGGCCGATTCGATTCTCGCCGAACGCGACATCGTGGTGATTCCCGACATTCTCGCCAACGCTGGCGGCGTCACGGTGAGCTACTTCGAGTGGCTCCAGGACATCAACAGACGGGCGTGGCCGCTCGAACGGGTGAACGACGAACTCGAAGCGGAGATGCGGTCGGCCTGGTGCGCCGTCCAAACCGAATACGAACGCCGAGACGTCACTTGGCGCGACGCGGCCTACATCGTTGCGCTCTCTCGCATCGCCGAAGCGCACGAAGCGCGCGGGCTCTGGCCGTAGTCCGGGTCTCGTCTTTTCGGTCATCAGATGGACACCATCGGCAATTTCGCGTGGTTTCACCGGAGAGACCGGGATCAGAAAAGAGAACAACCGCCACGAGCAGCTTCGAACCTCTCTCTTCGTCGTAGTTTGACACCCATAGATAGAGAAGGCTTATGGAGCGAATCGATAGATGCAGAGCCATGTCCAGCGTAGGCGTGGCTGCTCGCAGTAACGAGATGGTGGGCAGCCGTGGGTGACGACTCGGGTCCCACTGTCGACCGACGGACTGTGCTCAGCGCGCTCGCCAGTGTTAGCGCGGTTGGGGCGGCTGGCTGTTCGGCGCTCGAACGGGGAGAAGACGGCCAAACAACCGAGGTAGACGCCGGGCCCGCCCGAGAGTTGGCGACGAGGTTCGCCCCGACGGTGTATTTCGACGTGAACGAACCGTGGTTCCCCACGGACCCGCGTCCGTATACGACCGAGCGTGACGGTGAGACCATCGTCGATGGGTTCGACGCCTTCGACGGATACCACGAGCGGTACACCGGAGAGGATCCACCGAATCCATCGGTGTTCTACAACACCGTCGAGTACGAGAATTCGTCACTCACGGTCGTCCAGTACTGGTTTTACTCGGTGTTCGACCAGTTCACGACGAACTTTCACTGGCACGACTGGGAAGTGCTGCATGTCTTCGTCGATACCGAAACCGACGAGCCGCAACTGTACGTCGCCAGTTCTCACTCTCGGAAGGTTCCGAACAACGAGTTCCTCGACCCAGATCCGCAGGTGGTTCCGCGAATCCTTTCGGAGCTCGGCTCGCATTCGAGCACGCTCTCGGTCAACGACGTCCCGGACCGGTTCCAGCGGGTCACCGTCGACGACTTGACCGCGGATATCACGAACACCTCAATCGAGAGTATCGAGGACCTCACAGACATCACCCTCCCACTCGCGTACGGATTGCCGCGGGACGAAGGGTCGCGGTTACCGTACGTGGTCCCGGAGTACGAGGACGCGCCGATATACGACCACGAGAGATTACCGTCCGTCACAGCCGATTCATTGATCGATTCGGAATTGACGATTCGGTCGTACGACGCGCTGACGTCGCCACCGACGGACCTGCCGACGCGCGAGACGGGGCTCGTCTTCGGACACCGCGACCGAGACGCCGACGCAGACCTCGAGTACGAACTCGTGCCGACTGCCGAGATTGAACACATCACGGACTTCACTGGGCCGCAGTTGAGCTTCGAGTTCGCCGTTCCCGCGGTGGTCGAGGACGCTCTCGCCACTCACATCACGACGACGGGGGCGCCGTGGAATCAGCCCCGATACGAGAACCCGGCCGCCGACATCACCGACCCCAGACATCGGGCAGCGTTGGCTGACCGCTACGACGCCATTAGCGACCCGGCACCCGTTCACATGGTAGCGACACGTGTCACCGAAACGGTCACGAGCGACGACGCGCCCGAGAACGAGGGGCTGACGACGACGGAGACATCAGTCGAATCACTCGCTCTCTTAGAGAGCGACCCCGAAGCCGTTCCGACGTTCGGTGGTCTCGCGGTGATACGAGACGTGCCGGCCGGCGAGCACCGATTGACAGTCAACGGCGCCGGCCGAGCGCCGTACAGCGAACGGGTGACCGTATCCGATGACGAGACGGTAACCGCGGCCGGCGTCGACGGTGAAATACCATTGATCGCGCGTGAGCACGCGACGAAACTGGAAATTTTCGGAGAGAAGGCTGCGGTCGACCTTGCGACAGTGGCTGTCGAAGACGACTTCGCCGGTCGGCTCTACGAGTCGCCGGTAGATAGAAACGACGCGCTCTACGTCCACGTCGGCGGGGCATACACGACAGAGGTTCGAGACCGAGACGACGCCGTCGGTGCGTACCGGGTCAATCCGTCTCCCGAAGAGGCGTCGGGTGTACGCATCGAACTCCCCGAGACGGGCAAAGCACCCCTCTCGGAGTTCGTCGCAGATATCGCTGAGGAGACGCGAGCCGCAGTTGCGGCGCGTAGTAGTGGAGACGGCAAAGAGACGGAGCGTGGGTCGTCGAACGCGGTTCGGGGGCTCGAACGCTCACTCGCAGCCGTCGTCGAATCCGCAGAACGAGCCGCCGAGCGAGCGCGCGCTAAGGAACGTGGAAATACCGACAGACAACTCGAAGTGGTCGTCGAACGGCTTCAGCGAGCGGAAACTCGGCTCGTCGAAGCGAAAGACGACCTCTCGGAACCGCTCACGAACGCCACCGAAAACAGACTCGAACAGGCGAATCGACGCACCGAGCAGGCGCAGAACTCCAAGAAGTTGTAGCCGGAGCCCATACTTACAGAGCCAACTAGTTCCAGAGTCGCTACTCTGAGAGTGTAGACCATATATGGATTTCCGTTTATCTCATCAACAAATAATGGTTTGGCAAAATTGTGCTATACGGAGTTTGTAGTCAACACAATAGGCGACGTTATTCGTGCCGAACCTGCTGAATTTTCGGGTGTTTTCTGTACGTCGTCAAACTGGAATAGATCTGAAGCCAAATAGAGATGGTGAGCGACCATGAGCACCGGCAGAGTTCTGAGACTGATCTCTCGTACTATCAATGGAGTAGAAGCGCTAGTCAACACCGAGTCAGGTGAGATCTTCATTGACGTGCGGATTTGGCTTTCTTTTCACAACATCAGTACTGGATACGCACCCTAGGCTCAACACCGACTGACCAAACTCCCTGTTCACCGTAACGGCAACATTGACCAACTGAGAGAGTACATTCAGCGGAGTAGTAGCACTAGATGAGATAGCTCACGGAACGGGGGATTTATTCGAACTGCGAGAACGGTCGTGGTGAGAACTAGCACTTGTTTCCTCGCTGTGACGGCCAGCTGAACCATCGGGGTCACCGCCTAGACTCAGTCTGTCTGTATGACTTTCCCACTACTAGTGTCCTTGAACTTCTTCTCGTCACAGTTTGGGCATTCGTCCTTGAGGGGTGCAAGCGAGTCCTCTTCTTTTCTTGCTATCACGAACTCACCACAGGAGAGACAGGTCACTAGTTCCATAGCCCGTTGGCTCCATTCAATTTGATGGTTGAAGAGAAATTCTTCGAGGCGGGGTTGTCCCAGATAGCTGACCGCATTGGACCGAGGGTCGTAATCGACCGCCCCATATCGAGCGAGTTTCGGCAAGTCCAGATGGTGAAGGGTAATTTTTGCTTTCTCCAGATCATCGACCCCACTATCCTGGGTGACGAGGAAATCCGCGAGTTCGGTGAGTGTAGCGTTGGTGTCTTCGCTCACCTGAAAGTAGCGAAGGACTTGCCGCCGAGTTTCACTTGCGAGTATAGTATACAGCGCATCAGTGGGCGGGTTCTCTCCACTACTGCCTGCAGATTCTTCGTCTACCATTCGTAAATAGACCTAGGCGGTTCAGGCGGTGTCAATTCTTGTCTTGACTCGTCTGCCCTTTTTTAGGTCCGAGTGACGGAGGGGTGTTAGCGGGCTGCCGAGGAGAGCAGCAGCGGTCGTAACATCTTCTCGTTACCGCGACGGATGCGGTCCGAGATTGCCTGTTTCGTAATTCCGAGTTCCTCCGCCAGCTCGTCGAGGGTCACCTCGCTGGGAGTGTCGAAGTAGCCCCGTTGAAGGGCGAGCACTAACGCCTCGCGCTGTTCATTCGTTAGACCGAAATCCCGGCGGCGAGCCCCCTCTTCCGTGAAGGTGTACGTCCGAATGATATGGACCGAGATATCGTGATCGGTCAGGTAATTGTGGAAGTTAGTCAGTCTCTCGTGGTCCATGAACCGAACGCGGAACGTCCAATTTCGGTCGCCGAAGGCCTCAAGGACCGTCGCCTCCGCCTCCGCCAGGCCCTTGATGAGTCCCTCCGGTTGACCCTCCCACTCGATTCGATAGAGCCCCCCGTCGTCTACCCGGTCGAGAGCGAGCAGTTCCTGAACCGAATCACTCTCTCTCATGTTCGCTTCGAATCGTGGGAGGTCTTCGTTCGGGTCCCTCTCTGTAGAGACCCAGACGAACGGCATGGTGTGACCTCCCGTCGGGACGATGCGTTCGAGTTCGAAGCGCATGTCACCCGATCCCGAGAGCACATGGCCGAGTTTGAATTGGTCAGAACGGATGGTGAACTCCAAGAGAACGCTCATAGTTCACTGTCAGGGGCTACTCGTGTAGAACTTCTCCTTGATGTCGATTACGACCTTGGTTCAGGGTCTGAAATCTATGCACACGCGGATTTGCCAAGAACCCGTCTCCCACAGTTGCGGCGTCGAAGCAAGACACAATCAGCCATGCAGATTATCATCGTTCGTGATAAATCGGTGTTGCCCGCCTAATTACGGAATCAGACACCGGATACGACAGTCCGTCCGCGTCGCTATCGGCGAGTGAAAACGACCCTCGTTAGTCACCGCGTCGCCCCCGACTACGGTTCGACGAGACGACTGCCGAGAGTCGGTCGCAGAGTCAGTCGCCTGCTATCTCCTGTTGGTCGAACTGCTCGGTCGCCTGCGTGACCTCTTCGAGCGCCTGCTCTTCTTCTCGGAGCGTCTCGGCTAAGATATCGGCTGCTTCGTCGTGACCGGTCTTCTCTGCCAGCGAGGTGATACTCCCGTACGAGGCGATCTCGTAGTGCTCTGTCTTCTGTCCGACTTCCATGTTGTATCGGTCGAGCACCTCTCCCTCGTTCTCCTGTGCAAACTGTTCGTGTTCGTCTATCAGCGCCTTCACAACCTGCTCTTCTTTCTCCTGCGGTTCTTCGCCTATCTGCTCGAACACCTGTTCCAGCCGTTCTACGTGCTCCATCGTCTCGTCGCGATGTTCCGTGAACGCTTGGCTGGCGGCCTCGTCGTTCGTCTGGTCGGCGAGGGTCTCGAGCGCATCGACGAGTTGTTGTTCCGTGTAGTACAGTTCCTGGAGTCCTTCGACGAAGAGTTCGTCTATCGAGTCGGTAGTCATGATTTCCTCTAGGTCTGTGTTGGGTCGCCAATTGAATGAGCGGTGGGCCTGTATACGCAGGCGGTCGACGATCAGGAGTGACGTCTGACAACCCAGTCCACTAGTCCGGGGACGATCCCGTCTTCAAACGATAAATTCGTCGCTCTGGACTCTACGCATCCGTCGACACGAGGGCGAATCAACAAAAAGTCACGCGCCCACTACGTTTGGCACTCCTTCGGAATACGATTGCGAGACCGGAGTTGGGACCGCGGCTACCGCACCGAGATGTCGCACACGGCCGCCGACCCGGATACCCGCAGTTCAGATCACTCCAGGTCGAAGCGGTCGAGGCTCATCACTTTGTCCCACGTGTCTACGAAGTCACGGACGAATTTCTCCTCTGCGTCGTCGGAGGCGTAGACATCCGCGATGGCTCGAAGCCGGGCGTTCGACCCGAAGATGAGATCCACGCGGGTACCCGCCCACTCGACGTCACCCGTCTCGCGGTCGCGCAACTCGTAGATGTCGTGGGCGTCCGAGGGCGCCTCCCACCCCATGATGTCTTTGTCTTCGGAATCCGAGGCCGCTTCCCACTCGTAACTCATGTCGAGCAGGTTCACGAAGAAGTCGTTGTTCAACGTCTCCGGTTCGTCGGTGAAGACGCCGAGTTCGGAGCCCTTGAAGTTCGCGTTCAGCGCGCGCATGCCGCCGACCAGAACCGTCATCTCGGCGGCCGATAGGTCCAGCAGGTCGGCCCTGTCCACCAGCAACTCCTCGGCCGACAGGTCGTGTCCGTCCCCGAGGTAGTTACGGAACCCGTCGGCTTTCGGTTCGAGCGCCTCGAACGACTCAACGTCGGTCTGTTCCTGCGAGGCGTCTGTGCGTCCCGGCTCGAACGGAACCTCTACGTCGTAGCCGGCGTCCTTTGCGGCCTTCTCGACGGCCGCAGAGCCGCCCAGAACGATCAGGTCGGCCAGCGAGACTCTCGTCTCGTCGGACCGCGAACTGTTGAACTCCTCCCGAATCTCTTCGAGGGTCCCGAGCACCGTCTTCAACTGCTCGGGTTCGTTTACTTCCCAGCTCTTCTGCGGTTCGAGGCGGATGCGGGCTCCGTTCGCGCCACCGCGCTTGTCGCTGTCGCGGTACGTCGACGCCGACGCCCAGGCGGTCTTGACGAGCTGGGAGACGGACAGCTCCGAAGCGAGAATCTCCTCTTTGAGTTCGGCTATCTCCTCGTCCCCGATCAGTTCGTAGTCGGCTTCGGGGACGGGGTCCTGCCAGAGCATCTCCTCGTCCGGGACCTCCGGACCGAGGAGTCGAGTCGGCGGGCCCATGTCACGGTGGATCAGCTTGTACCACGCCTTCGCGAAGGCCTCCTGGAACTCGCGGGGGTTCTCCTGGAAGCGCTCGATGATCTCCCGGTAGTCCGGATCCCGCTTCAGCGCGATGTCCGTCGTCAACATCATCACGTCTTCCTTCTCCGACGGATCCTCGGCGCCCGGTGCGACGCCATCGAGCGTGTCGTCCTTCGTGGTCCACTGCCACGCACCGCCGGGACCTTTCTGCGGCTCCCACTCGTGGTCGAGCAGGTTGCCGATGTAGCTCATGTCCCACTGCGTCGGCGTGGCGTTCCACGGACCCTCTATCCCGCTGGTGATCGCGTCGCTCCCCTTGCCGGAGCCGTGGCTGCTCTCCCAGCCGAGGCCCTGCTGGTCGATGGGGGCCGCCTCGGGTTCGGGGCCGACGTGGTCGTCGGGGCTGTCGGCACCGTGGACCTTCCCGAACGTGTGTCCGCCGGCGATGAGCGCGGCCGTCTCCTCGTCGTTCATCGCCATCTTGCCGAACGACTCTCGGATGTTCTCGGCCGATCCCATCGGATCCGGCTGACCGTCCGGCCCTTCCGGATTCACGTAGATGAGGCCCATCACGGTGGCGGCGAGCGTCCCCTCGAGTCCCCCCTCGTCGTCGAAGCGCTCGGACGCTTCCCACTCGTCTTCGGGCCCCCAGTCGACGGCCTCGTCGGGCTCGAAGGCGTCTTCACGCCCGCCGGCGAAGCCGAACGTCTCGAATCCCATCGACTCTAGGGCGACGTTTCCGGCCAGAACTATCAGGTCGGCCCACGAGAGTTTGCGGCCGTACTTCTGCTTGACCGGTCCGAGCAGTCGACGCGCTTTGTCGAGGTTCGCGTTATCGGGCCAACTGTTGAGGGGGGCAAAGCGTTGGGTACCGCCGGACGCGCCACCGCGGCCGTCGGTAGTGCGGTACGTACCGGCGCTGTGCCACGCCATCCGGATGAAGAGCGGTCCGTAGTGGCCGTAGTCAGCCGGCCACCAATCCTGCGACGTCGTCATCACTTCTTCAATGTCCGCCTTCACCTCGTCGAGGTCAAGTTTCTGGAACTCCTCAGCGTAGTCGAACTCCTCGCCCATCGGACCGGCTTGACGAGCGTTCTGGTCGAGGATGTTCAGGTTCAGCTGATTCGGCCACCAGTCTTGGTTGGACCTAGTCATCATCGAACGATTACTGCTTTTGCCTGTTAAGATTGTCTATTCGACAAGGAAACCTTCGCTGTAGACGAAGAAGACTGCCGAGTTAATGAACTTTTGTCGGTGACGGATCGCGCGCTGTAGTCAGTAGACGACTCGTATTGGGCTCAAAAGACTCGTAAATCGGTATCGTGTGGACTGGTTTCGTCAAAAATCCGCTCGACCGCCGGGCTACGGGTACAGATACCCCATGGAAGCGGAGCGGCGGCGGAGAGTGGGGGTGCTAGCCACGAACCGCCACCTGTTCTGCGGACTATGCTGGGGATGGTTCAGTCTCTCGTATGTCAACCGGGGCGCCTGGGACTGAGACCATATTGATAGTGGGTAGCAAGGTACATAGTCCGACAACCATATTACTGAGGTTGGAACGTGTCAGCGGTCGTTTTGGGGGTACCCAAAAGAGGGTGGAGGCAGTCCGGATCCGGAACCGACGCCGCCGAACTCGATACTCGAAGAGGCGGTCAGAGCCCGTGTTTTGAGCTACGAATCTACGTCAAACGAATCGAATTTTCGACGCTGTAGAGATAGCCTTTGAGGATGAGTCGTTCTAAAATCTCTTCTGGATGGGAGCTGCCCGTCGCGCAGATGGCTGCAAGGGCGTCAACGGGTGAGAGGACACCGTCGGTATATTCCGCGAGCTGCCGGATGCGAGTGTAGGCCTCCTGTTCGATATGCGTAAGTGGAGTTTCGGTGTTCCGCATCATTTATACATCCCCAGAGCTCTGGCTTGACTTTTTGGTTAAAGGTTGTTTAATTGATGTTAACACCACAACCACGGTCTCGGTTCTCGAAAGATAGGAGAACGCTGGTTTCGCCAGTCGAGAGCTCGATGGAGCTCCGTCCCTCGTCGTTCGACATCGGTCCCACGACCTCGGTCCCTCCATCGAGAATCTCGATAGACCGAACCGACGGGCCGCTTACGGAGTCAGACACCCCACCATTTCCGAAGCTTTTGAGTCGAGTTGCTCTTTCGGAAGTTCGCGACCCGCAAGTGTGGCCACTCCACCGTTTCCGAAGCTTCCTCGCCCGCCACTCGCCGACGACTGATCCGACCGGAAGAGCCCTCATCAGAGTCGAGTGTACTCCACTGTTTCCGAAGCTCTGGCCGGACGAGAAGTGATGGGAGGATGCTCGGGAAAATGTCGCTCAGTAATCGGAGATATCGGACTGGAGTACGTCGTTTTTACTGGCATCCGATTCGATCGACTCGGCGATCTCTTCGAATCGAGAGATAGAGAGGAGTACGTTGAGCACCGCATCCAGCGGGACGTTGAGTTCGTACTCGTGATACCGCCCGGCCGAGAGCCCCTCGTTTCGCTCGTAGACGTTGATCAGTCCGAGCATGTTCAGATCGGACAGGTGGTCACGGACCCGCCGGCCGCTCACGCTGTCCGCGTCAAGTTGGTTACAGATGGTGACGTACTGCTCGTAGAGGTCGCGGGAACGAACCGGGACTTCGTCGTGTGCCTCGTGGTACGCGAGCGCGCAGAGAACGACGTGTCCCTGCGTCGTGAGTTCCTGCATTCCTTCGTAAAGTTGGTTCTTTTCGAGTTCGTCCTGTGCACCACGGACGTGGTCGTCGGTCACAGTGGCGACATCTCCCGCCTGAGCGAGTTCTCCAGCCTCTCGAAGCAGCCGAATCGCCTGTCGAGCAGACCCGGTGTCTTGAGCCGAAAGTGCAGCGCACAACGGTACGACGTCGCTTTCGAGCACACCGTCGTGGAACGCTTTTTCCGCCCGGGGTTCGAGGATCGATCGAAGTTGGTTTGCGTCGTACGGTGGAAAGAGGATCTCTTTTTCGGCCAGCGTGTCCTTGACTTTCGGAGAGAGGCTATCTCTGAACTGAAAGTCGTTGCTGATGCCGACGATGACGGGTTGGACGGTCTCGACGTAACCGTTCGAACGCGCGCGTGGAAGCCCGTAGAGGATGTCGTCGGAGTCGCCGATGTTGTCGATCTCGTCGAGGACGATGACGACGGTATCGCCGAACGAGTCGAGTTCTTCGTAGAGGATGTCGAAGATGCGCTGTTGGGAGTACCCGGTCGTACTGATACGGTCTTTCCCTTTTTCGAGTCGGAGTTCGTTGACTAGCGAGACTGCAACTTGATACGACGAGGAGAGGTTCTCACAGCCGACCCAGACCGTCGAGAGGTCGATGTCATCGTACTTCTCGGCGTCGCGCTCAAGATGCGAGAGCATGAACTTCGTCGCAACCGTCTTTCCAGTTCCCGTCTTCCCGTACAGAAAGATGTTCGAGGTCGGACGGTTGTCGATGATCGGTTGTAACGCTCGTTGGTACTTTGCGAGTTCTTTATCTCGTTCGCGGATATCTTCCGGCTCGTACGAGTCGTCCAACGGTTCGGCGTCGGCGAACACGAGTCGGTCCCGCTCGAACATCCCCATGGCACGAACACACATAGAGTATTGGCATAAAACCACCGCTTCCGAAGCGTCCGAAGCTTGGTGGTACTAATACTCGTGAGACACCACCGCTTCCGGAGCACTGTTTCTTTATATCACCCTCTCACTCCACCATTTCCGAAGCTATCGTCTCAACGGATACCCCTCGTTGAGACGGAGTAGTGTAATAGCGGAGGTTTTAATAGTGTAGAATATGAACCAAACCCGTACTACTACATACTACAAATGTAATGGATATGGTATTATTGTTCTAGGAGAAAGTCTTCGGAGACACTCCGTGGAAATGCGGCAACATCGTCTGGATCTTCGAGGAGGGCCTCCCTTTGTACGAGGATAGCTTCGGAAATGGTGGAGTGAGGGTCTCCGAGAATCCAGCTTCCTCAAAAGCTTCGGAAATGGTGGTGTGTCTCCACGATTCGAAGAGAAACGAAACTGTTACTAATTAGCTGAGAACTCTCACATTCGACGAGATATTTCTTCTCGAACAGACCACTCTTTCCGTAGAAACCTAGTTCGGGTACTAACCGCGATACAAGCCGCATAGCGGCAGATAACTCCGGAACGAGTGGAGGGGGTCTTTCGAGCTTGGCTCTCCGATTCCGGCTTCGATGCAGTCACGGGAGGACAGTGTCTTTCTCCGGAGTACTCTATTTGTCTCGACTAACCGAGCGCAATCCGGAGATTCGAGAGTACAGTCGGCTACGGGTCTACTTCTGCTCGAGTGTTTTCCGAGGCCGTCCATCCGGCGCACGACTGTCGAACACGACTCAATGCCGCGTCGATCTGTCGAGGAAACTCACGTGACAACCGGCCTCCTCGTAGACAGGTAGTTCATACCACGACACAGCTATCCAAATCAATCGTCGAAGGTCATCCCATAGCCCCACTCCTCGAGATGAACTTCGGCCTCGTCGAGGTGCTCGAGCCCAACTCGCATCAGAGCTTCTCGGAGGTCAGTTAGTGAGATATCGTCGTTGAACCGTTCTTCCATCTCACGGAGCGCGTCACGTTCGGCGTTTTTCGTCTCGGGCTGGAGAAACAGCGGAACGCGAGTTCGCCCGTCTTGGACTCCATCGCGGCGGAATTTGTACGGAATCTGCATCGTTCGCTGCTGCGTCGACTGATTCCGAGAGGTTGTCTCCGTCTCTTCTTGCGCCTCCTCTGTCGATATATCACCCGACGGTTTATCGTCTTGCGTTTCAGGTTCGACGTCTTCGGCGAAGGGGTCTTCGCCAGCACCCTCTTTCATCCCCGTCATGGCAGCGGCACCTCGTGCGTAAGGTCACCCGGTTCTGGAGGGTTTGGGGCTTCGATACCGACTGTTTCCTCCAGGTGACGTGCGAGCCGGTCGAACTGCGCGAGCGTCTCCAGTTCATACTCTCGGTCGCGATCGCGGTGTTCGCGGACGTAGGTGAACGCCGAACACTGCTGCATCCAGCAACCTTCCATCAACGATGCCCGCTCGCCGATAACCTCCGGGATCGCGTAGTCGATCTCATTGAGAACGGTACGCTGGTCTCGGGTATCCTTGAACGCGACAGGAACGGCAGCGAGTACGCCGACGTCGATGTCGAGTTGTTCTTCGAAACCGGCGACGAGCGCTTCCAACCCTTCAACCGCCGCCCGCCCTTTGGCACTCGGTTCGACGGGAATGACGAGCGACCGAGTGGCGTGAATCGCGTTATAGAGATGTGGCCCCTCCGTCGCAGGAGGGTCGCAGATGAGTACGTCGTACTCGTCGGGAACGTTTGCCTCACGGAGAACGCGAAGTAGTTGCGCGTGGACGCCGAACGCTTCGCCCATTGCCTCCGATTGGTCTTTCTCTCGCTGGAGGTACTCCGAGAGGTCCGAGAGCATATTGTGTTCGGGAACGATGTCGACGCCTTCGACTGTCCGAATCAGATCCTCGAACTCGCCCTTCGGACGGCGGATCATGTGTCGAACGAGATTGTCCACCGACTCGGTTCGCTGGTCGTCGACGCCGAAGAGTCGAGAGAGGTCACCGTCCTGGGGGTCAAGTGGGACGACGAGTGGTTTGAGTCCCGCACGCGCGTGCGCGACTGCCAAGTTTGCCGCGGTCGTGGTTTTTCCCACCCCGCCAGCTTCACTGTACGTCGAGTACGCTAACATGTACTCGTCATGAGTGGCACCCCTCTTGAATGTACGTCAGACACACCAATGAGTGGACGACATGGATGAATGTACTGAACACACCTAATGGATATACTCAATGAACAAACCCAATGAACAACATGGGTGAATACACTTCTGAGCGAAGTATCCGAGGTCGATCTGCGACGGTTACGACGAAGCTGTGTCTGACGTTTCTTAGTTCTAGTCAGCACCCATGACTGCTCTAATTGCCGTTAGCACCACCCAGAGCGATGAACAAAACTGATGAACACAGTTATTGAATACAACTACTGAAC